>JAHBAE010000069.1 GCA_018384485.1 Kiritimatiellia bacterium | reverse complement strand
TTACAATGATTTGCAAGCTGAGAGGAGGCGCCCAATGACCTCCCCCCTCATCCCTTCCCCCTCGTCCCTTGTCCCTCGTACCTCTTCTCCTATCCTCTCCTGCCAAAACGTCTCCATTCGTTATCGGGTGGGAGATTTTAAGAATATTGGCCTTAAAGAATGGGTAATGCGTAGGCTCACGGGTAAATATAAGGTGATTGATTTTTGGGCCGATAAGAATATTAGCTTTGAGATTAACGAAGGCGATATGCTCGGCATCATCGGGACTAACGGCGCTGGTAAATCGACGCTCTTGAAGGCTGTAACAGGGATTATGGAGCCGACTGAGGGGCGTATTACCCGTAATGGTAAGGTCTCGGCGCTATTGGAGCTCGCGAGCGGGTTTGATGGCGATCTGACTGTTAAGGAGAACGCCTATCTGCGCGGTGCTATGCTCGGCTATACGCGTAAGTTTATGGACGAGACATATCCATATATCATAGAATTTTCAGAGCTAAAGGAGTTCGAGGATAGACCTTTTAAACAGCTTTCGTCGGGTATGAAATCTCGTCTCGCGTTTGCGATTGCTTCGCTCGTTAAGCCAGAGATATTAATTCTCGATGAGGTTTTGTCAGTTGGTGACGGCGCCTTTCGTGCGAAAAGCGAGGCCAAAATGCGCGAAATTATCAAGGGCGGCGCGACGACAATTTTAGTTTCACATTCAATACCTCAGGTTAGAGCGATGTGTAATAAGGTTTTGTGGCTTGAAAATGGTAGGCAGATAGCGTTTACAGATGATATTGAAGGAGCTTGTGATTGTTATGAGGAATACTTACGAAATCGTAAAGAAGATCCACTTTATGATCCAGTAGCGGCTAAAATACGTATCGATGCGAGAGCGGCCGAGAAGGCGCGACGAGAAGCCGCTGCGCGTCAGCTGGCAGAGGACGCCGCGAAACTCCAGAAGGTGCGGGCGATTCTGAAAGAAGGCGCGAAGTGAAGGATATTGCGCGAGCTGACATCAAGCCGGCATTCGTCGAGCGGAACGTGCCTGTTGCGCTGGCGACGGACGAGAACTATCTGCCGTATCTCAAAGTCGCAATAAACTCGGCGATTGCCCGTTCTCCCGGAAGCAACCTGGACATCATTGTCCTGCACGCGGACATCCCGGAAGGTGCAATTCTGGATTTCACCGCCGGATATGCCGGGGTCAGCAACGCGTCCGTGAGATTCTTCGATATTTCGGATGAACTGGAAACATCCGGGCTTTCGGACTACAAACAGACGGCCAGACTGCCGCTGTCTTCGTGCTACAGGCTGCTGCTCCCCCGCATCCTTCCCGCATTCGACAAAGTCGTGTACATAGACGTGGATGTTGCCGTGTGCCGCGATCTTGGCGAGTTGTATTCGACAGATGTCGGCGGCTGCTGGTTCGCGGCCGCGAAAGACGTAGTCTACAACACAAAGCCTGAATACGTTTCATGGGCGGAAAAGTGGGGGTTCGCGGAATGGAACGGCTATGTCAACACCGGCGTGCTGGTCATGAATTTGGAGCGTTTCCGCAGCGAACCGGTCCTCGACAGGCTCAAAGAGATTATTTTCGAAGCGGCGAAATGGAACTGCGACCAGGACGCCTTAAACTTCGTCTGCAAGGGCGCGATCGCGCCGCTCGATCCGCGCTGGAATGTGCAACTTGGGGACTACTGCCTTAAGGAGCAACTTGACTTGACTGGAGGTGAAATATGGGTTGCGCATTTTACCGGCGGGCAAAAACCTTGGTCGCTTCCCGTACGTCAATATTCCCATCTCTGGTGGCGACATATAGATGATGCTGACATAGCGCGGTTTTGGAGTCAGGCCTGGGGTGGTGCGCTTGTTTCGTCTGTTGGCGGGAAGCCGAAAATTTCCATCGTAATGCCAGTATATAATGCGGACAAATATCTTTCTGAAGCACTCGCCAGCGTCCTTATGCAGAGGGAACTTCCTGAAATTGAGTTGATTTGCGTTGACGACGGCTCTACCGACGATTCCTCCGCGATATTGAAGTTATGGAAAGGTCGCGATTCACGTCTCCACGTGCTCAATCAGACGAATCAGGGTCCCGGCGTGGCGCGCAATGCCGGCATGGATGTAGCAAAGGGCGAATACATCTGTTTCTTGGACGCGGACGATACGATAGCGTCCGGCGCGGCGCTTCAGCAGGCGTATAGCCAAGCCACGGTCGATAAACTTGACATTTTGCTCGCCGACTCTTCAAACATGTCGGAAACTGGCACTGTGACACTCTTCAATGCCGGTTTTGTGCGAGAACTGCTACCCAAAGCGAGCGTATTCAAACCAGATGCTCTAGGCGCAGGTCTCTATATCGTGTCTCAAGGGGCACCGTGGGCGAAACTCTTCCGGCGGGGGTTTCTTGCCGCAAAAAACTTCAGGTTCCCCCCACTGAAGAGAACCGAGGATTTGCCATTTGTCCAGATGGCTTTGTCGATCGCCTGTCGTATAGGCGTGATGCTTGTGCCGATAGTAAACCATCGCATGGGCGTGTCGACTTCGCTAGAGTCGACAAAAGACGATACCCCGCTGATTTTCGCGGAAGCGGAGCGAATATTCCGAAGTTCCCTATCGCGGCGTCGACTGCTGGGTAGGTTCAGGCGTGCTGCCGATGTTTCTCATCTTGTCAATATCGCGTACTGCCTGCACATGGTTAGGCGCTTTTCAAGCTTTAGGGCCATTGCGCGATATTGCGCAGAAAAGTTCCCTGAACTGAATTTAAAAGGCGATGAAGTTGGCATAAGGTCTTTTTACGGCTCGTTTAAACGAGTCTCTAGCGTCGTTGAAGCTGTGAACGATGCGGACAGCCTGGCAGAGATATTTGCGGAGGTTCAGGCCTCAAAGCGCTTGCGCTCGCTTCGCGACTTAAGCAAGGAAGAGCTTGCCGCAAAGGAGGCAGCCCTCAAACAGTTGCGTGGTGAGATTATGCAACTGTGTGACAATGCTGCAAAGCAGAGCGAAGCGATCAAAGCCAAGGACGCGGCACTGGAGCAGTTGCGCGGCGTGACGGCGCAACTCAAGGGTGGCATTGAGAAACAGCGCAAGGCGATTACAGCGAAAGACATGGCGCTTGGGCAGCTTCGCAACGTTGTGACACAATTGAAAAGGGATGCCGAGAAACGGCGCGAGGTAATTGTCGCAAAGAACAGATCTATTGCAGAACAGTCTGCCGCAATCACGTCGCTACGACGCGGAATAGACGGCAAACAGCGTCTTATAGATAAATACGAAAGGATAATCGGGAAACTGAAAGGAGCTATTGATTTATGAAACAGCTGAAGAGGCCCATTAAGGGGAAAATGTACGATGGGGCGCCGGACGTTACGGTCATAACTGTAGTGTTCAATGCGCTTAAAGGCGCAGGGGAAACTGCGCTGAAAGCGTGTCTTGATTCGGTGCAGTCGCAGACGGACGTCAAGATCGAGCATCTTATCGTCGATGGGGCGTCAAGTGACGGAACGACGGAATATATTTCCAGATACGACAACCCCAATCACCCGATTGTGTTCATTTCTGAACCGGACAAGGGTATCTATGATGCCATGAACAAGGCGATTGGTCAGGCTTCTGGCGAATACTCCATATTCCTCAACTCCGACGATTTCTTCCATAATCCAGTCGGCATGCGTGAGTCGGTGAAACGGCTTCGCGAGACAGGTTGCGATTTCTCGTATGCGCCCGTAGTCGTGACGAAAGAGGGTGAGGTAAAAGACGTTCTGCATTCGCACGCTGACGGACGCCTCATTTTCTGCTCAATGCCGTTTTCACACCAATCGATGCTGTTCAAGAGTTCTATCCTAAGGAAAATCAATGGCTATGATCTGTCCTATCGCAGCTCCTCCGATTACGACATGATTCTCAGGATGGTACTCTCGGGATGCACGGCGTGTTACGTTGATTGTACCTTCGCTACATTTCGAATAGGCGGATTTTCGGCACAGAACATCAATACCAGCCAACATGAGTGCGCTACCATCTATTCGCGGCTTTATCCGGAAAGAACCGGATATCCGCTTTCGGCGCAAAAAGCGTTGCAGATGTTTCTCTGGAAGATCATGCCGCGAGAGCTGAAGGTTGCCTTCATCGAGTTATACGCGAAAACTTTCCGCAAATGGCAGCCTCCGTTGATGCCCATCGAACCTCCGGTGAAGACTTCAAGATATGTTCTCCAGATTCGGAATACGCGTACATCCGAAGATTGCTGGGTTGACAGGTTGATTCCGGTATGGGAATACGAGACCTGTAAAAAAGTATTCAGGGACGAGCCGCCTCAGGATGTCGTTTGGGCGAGTGATGTCTGGCATTTGTATTCACCGTATTTGTACACCAGAGAAGGGGTGCGGAGCGATGGCGACCTTGGCGTATTATTCCGCATGCCAGAAAACCTTGTGGGCAAGCGCATTAAGGTAAGTGTTGCGCTGACATCGTTTTATAGGCAGGACATGCCAAATCAGCGTCTTCGCTTTGCTGTCAACGGCAAGTGGTTTGCGAGTGTTTCTGTGAATCGAGGGATGTCTTCGATATGCGAAATCCTGCTCCCGCCTGATGTTGCCCCAGACAGATTCCTTGGCATTGAAATCAATTGTGGTGATGCAAGTATCCCAGCGTATTTCAGAAAATCGCTGGATGCTAGGACGCAAGGTTTTATGTTCAGTTATGCAAAAGTTGAGGAGGCGCTATGAAATTGCTGATTGATGTCTCAAATGTGGTTCAAAACCGCCTGACCTTGGCGATACTTGACGCATTCGTGCGCAAGGGAGGCGAGTTGCCTGACCTTTACGCAAGCACCGCGGCAGTCTCGCCGATACGAAAGTTCTTAGACGAGCAGCTGCCGGGCGTGCCGTATCGTTTCTTTGTGGCGTACCCCAATCCGTATGCCGATATTGTCAAATGGCTTGAAAAGGGGATGTCCTTCAATACGACTGTTGGAGGATTGGCGCTTAGGGCGTTCGCCAGACTGCTGAGTTTCTGGAGTCGGGCTCTGCTCCCCGTCGCCAAGGCGCTGAGCAGACGCTCTGCCAAAAAGAATTCATTACTGGCGAAGTATGATGAATTCTTGACGGTCTATCGTCCCGCGCCTGCCGAAGTTGCCCAAAGCGGACTTAGGGTCGTTTCCATCCTACCCAACCCATCTGCGATGAAATGGCCGCAGAAGTTTCTGAATGATGAAAATCGCGATTGGATTCGCAACCGGTTCAAGAATCTCACAAGCAAAGACATCGTGATCCCCGCGTTGGACACGTGCAAGGAGGACATGCTTGTCTACGGACCGAATCTCCGCGAAGAGAACGTCATTGAGGTAGCGGAGGCGGGATCTGACATCGACATGTGGGCGGACGGCGTGGCGCAACGGCGTCCGATGCTGGCGCGTAAATACTACATCAATAACTGGCATAACAACGCTCCAAGGTCTGAGTTGCCGCGCATGTTGCTTATTGGGGATATAGCTGTAATGCGCTTTCGCGATAATCTGGTCGTCAAGTACAATGTGCCGGTTGACGGGTTCGGTACATCAATGAAGTTGGACAATCCCAATTTTATTACGCAGTTAAAGACGTTTCTTTATTCGCATCCGTACAGGTATCAGAAGGCCGTGTTCATGGTCGGGAACCATTTGGGGATGAAGCCGGCTGCAGATATGACTACGTTGAAAAAACTAGGGGAGCTTGTCGGTTGCGAGGCGATGCTAGCTTCGCCGTTGCCGGCCCACATGCAGGAAAAGAAATATGTCGGCGATTTATCACCATATGCGGTTGGGCAACATCGCGCCTACATCGCTCAGTTGGCGTCGCGGCTTGGGTGGCGGTTCATTGACGTGTTCCAATATGTAATGGAAGCTGCTCACACCGAAGAGAGCGTGGCTTTTTGTACAGGACGTTCGCATGTCGGTATGTCCGACTCCCTCCGTGCGCCGAAGGAAACAGTAGCTAAGAAAATAATGGAAGATACCACTGAACTCTTTGCGATGGCGCTTGAACTCAAAAAAGATGAGGGGCCTGAGCAGAAAGTTGTTTACGAAGATCTTCTCAAGGCTGGTAAAATCGCTCCTGGCGAGGCTAAACTCGAGTTCGAAGAGTGGGAGACCTTGTCGATAAATGAGAACAAGCACTGCCGATATTTCTTTGTCGGCGGGTGCCTCTTGCGCGATTGCTGCGCCGCAAGTGCCAAGTTGAAGTCTAAGCCAACGTCTGAAGTCTATACATCCAGCCACTCAATAGTCGACCCCGCGTACATTGAAGGTCTAAAGTGCATGATGGAGGGGAAGACGTATGATGTCGCCTATTTCAACTTCGGCGCCCACTTTTTCCTGCATTCGCGCGAGGAGTTCACCAGGGCGTTCAAGGAGATTCTTTCGATTCTGAAGGCGCACGCCCCAAAGGTCGTGCTGCTGACTTTGCCAGAATTGGCTTCGACTGGCGAGGCCGACCGCGAAGAGTGCGATTTCAAGAACGAGAAGATCCGCTGGGCGAACGACCAGTTGCTGAATGTATATTCGAAGGAGTATCCGGTCGTTCCCGTCCACCAGATGGCACTCAAGTATGCCGCGCAGCGCTGCGACTACTTCCACTTCGAGCGCAGCGTGTATGACGCGCTTTTCAGGGAGATACAGGAGCAGATCGGTGAGCCGACGGAATAAAGGTATGACATGGTGAAATCCAAACTTACATTCACTGAAAGCATGTATTCTGAGAATATATGGTTTATATGGCCTATGATGTAACAGTTGTGACAGTCGTTTACGAGCTGGTGAAAGCCGGCCGGAATGATTTTTTTCGCCAGTGTGTGGATTCTGTCGCTAAACAGGAAGGGGTACGGATTGAGCATATTATTATTGACGGCGGCTCTGCCGATGGCACGAGGGAGCTGATTGCCGAGTGCGTTGGGAAACGCGACAATGTCACATGGATCTCCGAGCCGGACAATGGCATCTACGATGCGATGAACAAGGGCTTGAGGATGGCCAAGGGGCGCTACATCACTTTCCTTAACAGCGACGACTATTACCACGATTCGACGGGCCTGGGAAGGGTTGTGGAGGCGCTTGATTCTTCGAAGGCGGATTTTTCCTATGCGCCGGCCGTTATTCTCAAGCGGGACGGCACGCGATTGACCACCAGTCCGCATGTGCGGCCCGACTTGCGAAATCTGCTGAAGGGAATGCCGTTTTCCCATCAAAGCGTTATTGTCCGTACTGACTTGATGAAGAAAATGGGCGGGTTCAGCGCAGACTACCCGCGAAGCGCCGACTATGCTTTTGTCATGGAGCTCGTGTTCGCCGGGAAGAAGGCGATATGCGTCGGGAGGGATTTTGTCACGTTCCGGGCTGGCGGCTTCAGCAGCTTGAATCCGTCGGAAAACCAGCGGGAGCATTTGGTTGCGTTCGCGTCGCTCGCCAAACGCTATCTTGGGCGAGAGTTGACCGCAAAAGAACTGAAGGCGTATGTTTATGCCTGCATCCTGCGGACGTTTGGCGCGGCAGCTTTGCGTGATGGATGGAACGGTGCCGAAAATGATATTGCGCCGCTTGTCGCGCACGAATTCAAAAAGGTCGCGCGTCTTGAACGGGAGGTTTGCGCACTCAAACAGTCTATGGCGTATTGCACCGGCATGTTCGTCACATGGCCGGTGAGGAAGGCATGGGGAGGGGTGAAATGCCTGCGGGAGAACGGGCTCAAGTACACCGTCAAGCATGCTGTCGGTAAGGTTCTGCGCTGCTTCGGCTCGACGTGCAAGTGGTGACGCCGAGTATAAAACGGGTGCGCCGTCTCAAATCAAGGTCGGCGAACTTTAGCTTTCGGGAATGAGATGCTTTAATTTTCGGGAGTAGAAAGATTTATTTTTATGGAATGCCATTGACGACACATGGCGATATATGCTATAATTACACAACAATTTGTTGTAAAAAAGGAATTTATTGAAATGAAGGCGGAATACAAGAGACGTGTTGTAGATGAAATCCTGGATTTCTATCTTGAAAGCATGGGTGCCGTCTTGATTGAGGGGCCGAAATGGTGCGGGAAGACGCGCACGGGCGAGGAACACGCAAAGAGTGTTGTCAAGTTGCAGGATCCGGACAATGTGGACAAATATCGCGCCGCGATCAAGGCAAAACCTTCTATTCTTCTTGAAGGTCCAACGCCGCGTTTGATAGATGAATGGCAGGATTTTCCTATTTTGTGGAATGCTGTAAGACATCTTGTCGATGAACGTGGCGAAGATGGTCAATTCATACTTACCGGCTCGGCTGTTCCATGCGAAGGGAAGAAGGACAATACACCCCCAAGACATACTGGAACGGGGCGCATCGTCAGGATGCGGATGCGTCCGATGAGCCTTTGGGAGTCGGGAGAATCGACCGGAGAAATTTCTCTTTCAGCGCTTTTTGATGGTGCTGGCGAGGTGTCGGGTCGATCGTCAATTGGTGTTGATGAAATAGCCCATCTTGTCTGCCGTGGAGGATGGCCGCAAGCGGTGCTTGCCAAGACGCCTCGGGCGGCGTATATGAAGTCTTCTAGCTATGTTGATGAAGTCGTGCATGAAGACGTTCACAGGGTTGATGGCGTTGAGCGCAATCCCGATCGTGTGAGGAATCTGCTGAAATCGCTGGCCAGAAATATCTCGACCATGGCTACAAATGAAACCATCTTGCAAGATCTAAAAGCCAACGATTCGTCCATCAGCGAAAAGACGCTTTCTTCATACTTGAACGCACTGCGAAAGATATTTCTGGTGGAAGATGTCCCATCTTGGTCGCCGTCACTCAAGTCCAGGTTGGCGATTCGTTCGGCGATGAAACGGCAGTTTGTCGATCCTTCGGTAGCGACGGCCGTTTTGGGCGCGACGCCCAGGCGCTTGCTGAATGACTTCCGCTCTTTCGGGTCTTTCTTCGAGTCGCTCTGCGTAAGAGATGTGCGCGTATACGCCCAGACGCTTGATGGCGAGGTGCGGCACTATCGCGATCAGACTGGGCTTGAAGCTGATATGATTGTTGCATTGAAAGACGGACGATGGGGTGCAATCGAGGTAAAACTGGGCGCGGGCGACATTGACAGTGCGGCGGAAGGGCTCAAGAAACTGAGGGCAAAGGTCGATGTCGGCAGGATGGGGCATCCTTCATTTCTCATGATATTGACCGGCACAGATCTTGGCTACACGCGGGACGATGGCGTTGTTGTCTGCCCGTTGGGTTGCTTGAGGCCATGAAATATTCTGCGACATTTCCCGTTAAGTGGCCGGTGAGGAAGGCATGGGGAGGGTCGAAATACCTGCGCGAGAACGGTGCAAAATACACCGCAAAGCACGCCGCCGGCAAGGTTCTGCGCCGCTTCGACTCGAAGTGCAGGTGGTGACGGCGGGATTTGAAAATAGGATATAATATGCAAATACCTAAAGTTTCTGTTATAATTCCTGTCTACAATGTCGAAGCGTATCTTCGGCAATGTTTGGATTCTGTTGTTAATCAAACACTGCGCGATATTGAGATTATTTGTGTGGATGATGGATCGACAGATGGTAGTAGAGCGATTTTAGAAGAGTATTCGGAGAAAGATCCTAGATTTAAGGTAATAAAACAAAATCATAGCAATGCTGGCGCATGTAGAAATGCAGCTATGGCTATTGCTAAGGGCGAGTATTTGGGTTTTGTTGATGCGGATGACTTTTGTGATTTGACGCTTTTTGAGAAGGCGTATACTAAGGCAAAATCGGACGATGCGGATGTAGTAATATGGAGGTATCGAGAATATGAAGAGGTGTCTTCTAAAATAAGACGTGAAGTACCGTTAGGCTTACCTTCTGGTATTAGATTGCCATTTAATGGATTAGCCTTAAGTGATAAAATCTTTTCTACGTTTAATTTTGCACCATGGAATCGTATTGTTAAACGTAGTTTTGCTTATAGTAATCGTTTAGAGTTTCAGCAGATAGATAGATCTAATGATGTTGTTTTTGGGTGTTTGACTCTTGCATTCGCTTTACGCATCTCCGTTGTGGATGAAGTGTTGTACAATTATCGAGTGCGAATTACTGGAAATTTACAATCAGAGAATGATAAGACACCTTTGTCAATTGTTGAGGCGTGGAAATTTCTTACGCAGGAATTGATGCGGCATGGAGTTCTCGATAAATTTCGTAGAGGTATAGTATTAGCATCAATGTATTGTTTTGTTCGGACATTAGACGTTTTAACAGAATGTACGAAAGGGTATTCAATATTGTTTGATGCATTAAAGACATTGTACGAGAAGGACTCGTTCTTTGCGAAAATTCAGCCAACTGAAATTAATAATGACATAATGGCGAACGCATTGAAGATGATTCGGAGTTCAGAATCTGCTTCTGCATTCGCTATACGTTGGGCTGCAGAGGTATATAAGTGGATGTCAAAATTTTATAGAGAACGCGAAAGTGCAAGAAAGGAACTGATGGCAACAAAAATGGATTTGGAGGCAACAAAAAAAGAATTAGGCGGTACTGTTGCAGAATTGAAGACTCTGCAAAAAGAAACACAAGAAGAGTCTGAGAGTAAGAGATTACCTAGTGTCTCGTTAATTGTTGTTTCTGATGAGGGAGGTGTCTGTAGAGAAGAGTTAGAGCAGCATATCTCTAAATCATCCATAGTAGATCGCGAAATCATATATGTGGATGATATATCTCCGGCAATGCTTGATAAGGTTTCTAAAGATTATGTCGCCATAATAAGGGATAACGATCGCTACATAAATGACTACGCGCTCGAACTCTTGGTGAATACTGCCAAATATGAGCAGGCGGATGTCGTTGGCGGTATGACTTCGGATTCAACGATTCGAGTTGCAAATTTTGTGTTTGAATCAGATTGGCTGCGCTTGAATAAAGATCTGTTGCCTGTTTTGCGCTCGGATGATCAAGCTTTCTTTGCCGCTGTGCTTGCACGAGCTAAGAAGCATATTGTTGAGAATCGTGTTTATACCGAATTTATTCGCCCAGTAACATCGCCTTTAGTTTCGGTCATAGTTCCTGCTTATAATGCAGAGCGTTATTTAGATAGATGCATTGAAAGTTTAGTAAGACAAACGCACCGCAATCTTGAAATTATAATTGTTGATGATGGCTCTACTGATTCAACAGCTATTTTGTGTGATCGCTGGGCTGAAGCTGATAATCGCGTACAGGTTATTCATAAGGAGAATGGTGGTCTAAGTTCCGCTCGTAATGCAGGGATGGCTATTGCGAATGGTAAGTATATGGGGTTCGTGGATTCCGATGATTACGTAGATGTGGAAATGTTTGGTAATATGGTGGAAGTCCTTGAATGCTATCCCAAGTGCGACGTGGTTAAGTGTGAAGTTGAGGTTGAATATACTTATGATGTTTCACAAGCAGAGTTGAAATCTAGTCAAACGTATTTTCAGAATCCAGTTAATGGAGAGATGCTGCCTGGATATGATGTTGTTCAGGGTACTGATGTTTGTGCATATGATAAATTATATCGTGCTGATTTTCTTCGGACGAATGGAATAAAGTTCCCAGAGGGCATCAATAACGAGGACGAGGCGTTTTTCTTTGAGGTTTATTGCCGAATTCGTAATTGTTATTATGTGCCGCAGCGGTATTATCATTATTTGCGGAATTCTGAAGGGATAATGGCCAAACAGGTGAGCGCTGCTGATAACGGGGAATTGCCTGATGCTATAAAAGTCTATGGGTTTATTGCAGAGCTTTTGATACGTGAAAATCGTAGAGATCTGTTAGGGGTCTTGTATCGACATATGGTTGGATGTGTGCAGCGTTTTATCGGCAGTCCCATCGAATATCGGATAAGCCGTGCGGTTTCGAGAATACTTTGGAAATCAAATGCATTTTATTATGCAGATTTGATTTGCGGTAACGATAGGCAGTGGGTGCAGAGGCGCGTGTACGAGTTGATGAATAGTTGGCAACCAGATGGTAATGAAACAGCGTCTGTACCCGATGACTGGTTCCCTGAGGTTGCCGCTCCTAAGGTTTATTTGTCGGAAAGCCCGTTGGTTTCTTTTATCGTTCCTGTTTACAATGCGGAGAAGTATATCGCAGTTGCGCTTGAAACATTGCGCCGTCAAACATTTTCGGATTTTGAGGTCATTTGCATTGACGACGGCTCGATAGACGACAGCGGCAAGATTCTCGATTTGTATGCGAAATTCGATTCGCGCATAAAGGTGTGGCATATCGAAAACAGCGGTGTTTCTCATGCGCGGAATTTGGGGCTTGAGAAAGCGCGCGGTAGGTACGTTATGTTCTTCGATGGTGATGATAGACTACATCCGCGCACGGCGGCGATAACGCTTCTTATGGCGGCACGTGATGATCTTGATACGGTTATGTTTGATTATCGATGCTTCGCTTATGACTCATTGAAGCCGATTGATCACTACTGGAGGCTAGCGAATCATATAAGTAAGTTCCCTCAGAATAGATCGTTCGCTCCAGTTGAACTTGATCAGCTTCCGATATACGGTTCGAGTTGTACATATTTGTGGAGGCGGGCGTTTTTGGAAGGCATCGATGCGAGATTCCCGGGTATGAAACTTGGCGAGGATTTAGTATGGGTGCTTTCTGTGCTTTCGAAGGTTCGAAAAATGCGAGTGTTAAACGCTCCGCTTTACGAATATCGTCGAGGTAGTCCGACTTCCGCCGTTTCGCGTCTGCAGTCTAATGCTGACGATGCGCCCACATTGGCACTTAAGGGTCTTGTGGATGTTCTTTTTCAGACAAGAGATGTCAAGCACAAGGAAACACTTCTTAAGCGGATGATAAGCGACATTCTCTTTTACGGAGAAAAAATGCCGAAGGTTTCAAAGTGGCTTTCTCAGGAAGGGTTTGATGCTTTTGGAGGCGTAGAGTATTTGAAGCGGGTTTGTCCGGAGCAGGCTGAAAGAATAGAAGGTTTGTCAAAAAGGGATACGGCTGAATCGATTATAGATATCGAATACTTTATTAAGCAAACACCGAATAAAGTCCAGAAAATTATGCGCAACGCGATTCAATTGCGCACGAATACGGTAAAGGACACAATTATTGTTTGCGGGCAGTTGAATTCTACTGTTAATGAGCCCATCGACTCATGGACTTTTTTCCGTTGGCTGCAGGATAATGGTATTCCCTCCAGATATGTAGTATGGAAAAAGCATACTATGCTTAATCGGATGAGGGCGGATAACGGATTAAAAGATGTGGTTCTTCTTTCTGGTAATGGAGTCGACAATTTTGAGTTTATCGAAAAGTGTCAGGATTTACTGCCGCGCCTCAAAGCGGTTGTGATGGAGAATACTGCACTGAACCCTTGGATATGGCGCTACTTTCACATGCTTGATGAATGCAGTTATGTTTTTATGCAGCATGGACCTACATTCTGGAAGATGGCTTCCAAGCATATTGGTTCGTTTGCCGTTGCAAATTATGTGAATGTGGCATCTGAAGCGGAAAAGGAATTTCTTGAAAAGCATGTTCCGGCGCACTGGGAAACAGGCCGAAAGCCGAGTTATTTGATAGCGGGGCTTCCGCGCTGGGATCTATTGAAGGATGAGAGCTCATCAGAGCGAGAGAAGGTTATTTTCTATATGCCTACATGGCGAGCTGCATTCAATAGTGGGATGGATGCTATTTCCAAGTCGGCGTATTTTTCGGGTGTCCGCAATTTGGTCAGTGAGGCTAATCTTAAGCGGCTTAAGGAGAAAGGCCTTCGGTTGGTCATGGCCGCGCATCACCATCTTGTAAATCATGTCAAGAATCTTGATTTTGATTTGCCGATAGAACTGGTTCCTCAATCGGAGATCTCGTATTGGATTCGCCATGCGTCACTCTGCATTACAGACTACTCCAGCGTAAGTTTTGATTTTCTTTTTTTGAATAAACCTTGCATCTTTTGGACACCGGACAGGTATGACGGATTGCTGAAGGGCGATGATTATTCAGAGGTTATTTTTGCCGGATATCAAGGGCGTAATATGTTCAATCGAGTAGATACTGTTGAAGATGTAATGGCAATGGTAGAGAAATATGCCGATGCAGATTTTGTTTTGGAGCCGGAAAAACGGGCTGTTTCCGACCGGTATTTTGCATTTCGCCATAATGTGTGCGCGCGTTTGTATAATCAGATTTGCTCGGTAGATGAAAAAGAGGTGGCGCAATGAAGAAGTTGCGTAAAATATTGAAACTGTTGCCGCCTGCATTTATAATGCGGTTGTGGCTTAAGCGGAGTTATGGGATTACGGTGCCTCCGGCGCCCGGCAATGCGATATCTGAATTTTTCTTTGCGGTTTTGCCTTACGCTTTTACAGCGGCGTTAAGTGTTCGTGTTGAGTCGGATTGCAGATTGATTAAATATTTTTTACCGTATGGGAAGATGAAGAAATTTGTAAAGCTTATGTATTCTATGCAAGTTGGGGATGAGGCGAAAGACAGGGGCTCGGCAGGAAAGATTCGATCAATCATGCCATACGGTCTCGTGTTATGGTGGGATGCCGAAGACAGGCGGATAGCTCAAAACGCAACAACGTATACAACAGCGGCGAAGACAAAGGAGACTGCGCAGGAGGTAGTGTCAAATTTTGGTTGGCGCATGCCAGAACGCGAGAGAGCGGAGCTTCAGCGTAGTGATAAAATTGAAGCAATGATATTGAGATTTTTAATTGTACAGGGAAAGGAAAATGTTAATGG
>JAHBAE010000052.1 GCA_018384485.1 Kiritimatiellia bacterium | reverse complement strand
ACGCTGGCTGCTGGCTGCTGGAACACTTCCAACGCATCAAAAATTCGTTCTACCTCGCGTCAGCGGGGAGAAGGAATTTTTGATGCGTTGGCCGTACCCCAAAATATCTTACGGGCAAAATACTTATGCCTTTCAATTATTGTTCAAAGCGCGGACTGGATCTTTAAGGCAGGCGGTAAGCGCAGGCACAAAGGAAGCAAGAGTGCCGAAAACAAGAACGAGCGCCACTACCCAGAAAACATCTGAAATAATAAGCCTATGGGGGATCTGCGCAAGGCCGTAGATTGATGCCGGAAAAACTTCAAGCCCCATGCGCGCAAGAAACTCAACGATTTTCTGAAGATTTGAAAGAACAGCCCATGAAGTCAGAAGACCAAGCACTATGCCGATTGCGCATTGGATTAAGCCGTGAACGAGAAAGACCTGCATTATCTCGCGCTTTGAAAACCCTATAGCCTTTAAAAGACCGATTTCAGAAGTCTTTTGAACTGTAAGGACGAGAAGCGTGTTCATCACGCAGAAAACGGCTACAAGCGATATCAACGAAAGCAAAAGCGCCGTCATATTCTTCTCTACCGCCAGAGCGTTGAAAATTTCGCGGTCGGCCTCGCGCCAAGATATCTGCCTGAGCCCAGGCGCAAGAATAGATATGTTTTTCGTGATATCATTGAACTTCCCCGCAATCGTAGGGCAATCGGTCTTCACGTGAACTGCGAAAACTCCACTCTCAAGGCCCATCAAATCGCGGACATTGGAAAGAGATGCGATTACATAACCTGAATCGTATTCATGCTGACCGCAAGAGAAAATGCCGCCGACGCGCCATTTGACGGGAAGGAATATCTCGTCTTTATCAATAAGCGTTTTAGGCGAGTAGACTGTAACTTCATCGCCCACCCAAACACCGAGTGTACGCGCCGCCGTCGAGCCTAAGATAATTGTATCGCCGTCAAGATCAAACGACCCTGCACGAGGCATGCCAACCTTGTATGCCGAAGCGAAATCATCGCCGTTAACTCCTATTATGACCGGCGCGAGCACCCTTCCGCGGTTTGCAAGCAAAACACGCGTATCGATTTCAGGAGTAACGCAGGTAACTCCTGAAATTTTTCTGAGCTTCGCGGCAAGTTCCTCTTCGGAGTGTATCACATTGCCTGAATATGGAACGAGCGAAATATGTGGCTTGAAATCTAAGATTTTCTCTTCCCAGATATCTCCAAACCCTGTCATCACGCTGCGCACGATTATAACAACCGCAACACCCAGCATAACGCCGAGAACGGATACAAGCGTAATAACCGAAGCGACGGAGCGCTTCGGTTTGAGGTATTTAACCGCTAAGAAGAGAGGAAATTTCATCAGATGTCAACTTCGATGTCAACAACCTCTTTCTTCTTCTCTTCACGCTTCTTCTTGCCGGAAGAGCCCTTTTCCTTCTTAGGCACAGCCTTCTTCTCAATCTTAGACGTAGGCAGGTAGCGATAATAGACCATAAGCTGAAGCGCGCAAAGGCACGAGCCCATGAAATCTCCATTGTAGCCGTCTTTCCAATACCCCATCTCCTTAGGCTTGCCGTCAGGACCCTCAATTGTCTGAGGGATTGTAATTTGCGTTGAGCAGTAGAGTTTTTTCATCGCAACATTCCAATCCTGCCAACTCTTGACATTCTTGGGGTCAGGCTCTTCACACATTCCTGCCTGATACTTACACTGAGCCGCGTAATACGCATAGTACTGTGGAGCGGTTCCAGGCAAAGGTCCGCCAGGTACTACCTTCTCAGTCGACTTGAATGTGGGAAGCCACTCACGCATAAAGTCTAAGGCGCTCTTAACTTCAGGCTCATTGGCATAGCCGAGAAGCTGCATGGCAAGGCACCCCGTTGCCGTAAGGCCAGTTGGAGAGCCGTTTGCCGTATAGTTGAAGCCTCCGTTACGGAAGTTACGCGTCTTAAGGCAGCGAATAGCCTTCTTTATACATTCATCAAGACCTTCCGGCTCAAGACCTGCAAGCTTACCCGCCTTGATAGCCTGAATCGCCCAACCTTCAAACGAGAGGTCGTCACGAGTAGACTCTTTATTGATATTGTAATCCCAACCTCCAGTGGGCGACTGGTTTTGCACGATTCGCGTAAGAACGCGCATTGCAGCCTCCTTAACATTGGGATTTTTCGTCATTCCGTACGCCTCGCAAAGGGCGTATGTGGCAATCAATGTAGCATATTCATGCCCATCGGTGCCTTTGAATGTCTGAACACCTTCCGAACCTTGTATCTGAGCGGAAATAAGATATTGTATGGCGTTTAAGACCGTTTCGCCGAACTCTTTGGAGGAGGGAGTCTCACCATGGGCAAGATAAGCCAAAACAGCCAAAGACGTAGTAGCAAGATCTCCTATTGCACCTGTATTCGGGTTTTGCTTCCATTTAAGCCACCTTAAAACTTTCATAACGGCAGCCTCAGTAGCGGCATCGCCCAAGGAACTGCCGCCGCTCGTCATCCTGCCAATAGTTCCCGGATTGCGGGAGCCTGCCAATGCACGGAATTGAATTGGTGACTTGATAAGCGCAACAGACTCCTGCTCTGCCGGTTTTACAGAAAGAGGCTCTGTTGTCGGAGTGGGACTTGGAGAGACCATTTCCGAAGGCGGCCCTACTACGGGAGTGTCGACTTGAATATCTACGACTTCATCGACTGGATCGGGCTCAACAGGATCGGGCTCCTGAATATCTTCTTCCGGCGGAAGTTCTTCCTCCTGAATCGTAGAAATTTCAACCTCAATCACATCTTTCTTGTTCGCGGACACCTTCGTTACAATCATAAGAGTGATTATAAACAAGGTAGGAAGCAAAACGGCGAGAATCGGCGCGCTCAAGCGAGTCAATTCCACCTTGGCGAGTTTGTATTCCGCCGAAGAGCGCGGCTTCGTCAAGCCTGAGCACATTTCTGAGAAACGCTTAAAAAAGCCCTTCTCTTCGAATGCAGCGTTAATCTCTTCCTTATGCAGCTCGAAAAGTTCTTCGGCTGAAAGCGGAGCCTCTTCCTCTAATATTTCTTCCTCTTGAGTATATCCGTCCATTAGGCGGTCTCCCGATATTAAAGCGTGAATATGCTTACACTATATAATCCGTTACGGTAGCAGACATCAAGGACGTCAATCAAGGCCTTGTGCGGCGAATCTTCAGTACACTTGATAACTACCGGCGTCTTTTTCGAAGTCCTCGCAACTTCGCTGAGGTTCTTATTAAGCTCAACGACTTTAACCTCTCGCTTGTTGTAAAGAATAACTCCGTTCAACGTGCGGCCCTTGCCGATTTCAATCGTAACGCTCGTATCGTCGGTAGCTTGAGACGGAGCGCTGTTGGGGGCCGGGCGGTTAGCATTGAGCTTAGAGAAAATATCCTCCTGCTTAATCGAGACGACGAAGAAAATGATTAACTCGAAAACGACGTCAATCATCGGCGTCATATCAAGAGCTGGGTTCTCCTGTTGTTTCCTGGCCATATCACTTCCCCCTGTTCTTTAAGAACGATAGACGTTTGCGCCCAGGCTTACCCGGCTTTGAAGTCTTATCTTCATGAACAGCCATAAACGAAATGCGCCAGATGTTGTTCGCGGTGCAAGCTTCCATCACTTGAGCTACGGCCTTATGAGGAACGGCATAGTCGGCCCTTATGATCACAGGGAACTCACCGTACTTTTTATAGCGATCGCGAACACGCTGGCCGATTTCTGCCGGCGTGATATCCCTATCGCCCATTGATATTCTCGGTTTGCCCCTCTTGGGCCCAGAAGGATAAATACCGATGTCGATCTGAAGATGGGAAGGCGGAAGCTCTTCCGGAGTCAGCACTATGCCATGCTTACCATCTTCAAGCTCAATCGTTTCGTCCTTTTTCTGAGCCTCAGTGAGAGTGACCACGAAGAAAATAATCAATTCGAACACGACGTCGATCATCGGCGTCATGTCGAGTGTTGGATTTTCCTGTTGTTTTCTCGCCATTGCTTGAAAAATCAGCTTAAGTTAAATCTGAAACTTTCCCCGCCTTAGGCGACTGCTTCCTCTTCCATGCCAGGATCGACGGAGACATTGCGAAGACCATTGAGAATCTCCATCGTCATCGCCGTCATCTTGAGAATAAGACGGTTGGCCTTGTTACGAAGAGAGTAGAACACGGTGATTGCGGGAATCGACACGACAAGACCGCCGGCCGTCGTCCAAAGAGCCTGACCGATCGACGAAGCGAGAGCAGATGCATCGCCTGCACCACCCGACGCGAGAGCGTCGAACGTCAAAATCATTCCCTGCACCGTTCCGAGAAGGCCGAGGGAGGGGCCTAAGTTTCCGCACACGGAAATCCAGTTCAGACGCTGCTGAATCTTCTCCTGCTCAAGGTCGGAAGCGGCGTTAACGGCTTCCTGAATTGCATCAAAGCCCTCTTCGATATGCTGGAAAGCCGCAAGTACGATAGAGGACATAGCCGAGGGATTCTGCTGGCAAATCTCCATTGCCTTTACAACATCGCCCTCGGCCATGGCGCCCTGAACGCCATCAAGCAGACGCTTGGGCATAAGACGATCGGGCTTGATAAGGATGGATGAGTCAATCGAGAAATAGATAGCGAGCGCGCCATCGCCGAAAAGCGTAAACCAAAGCACCGTGCCGACCCAACCAGAACCGAATACGATTTCAACAAAGCCAGCACCACCCTTGCTCTTAGGCTGCGCAGCATTGGAGGAGACTGCGTTGCCATTGGCGTCAGTAAGCTCTTGACCGAACGACTGCAGTGCAGCCACAGGAGCAATGCAAGTTCCGACGAGAATCGAAAACGCGGCGATTGATTTACTTATCTTCTTGTTCATTTGTTTGTTTCCTTGGGTTTGGGTAGATCTTAAGTGTTTACGTTTTTAGTATAAAATCAAATCTTCTGAGCCTCGCTGCGGAGATTCGCAGCACGTGCGGACTGACGGAGCTTATCCATAACATCTGCTGCCTTAAGGAGCGCCTCTTTGCGTTCGCGGCGGCAAGCAGGATCCTGATACATAAGAATAACGCGCAGATAGCCATCGGTAAGAGCCTTGCGAAGTTTATCAGGCGCGTCGTTAGCATCGCTGAGAATAATATCGCCGCGCATTACGAGCGCTGCGGCGGAGGCTGCGCGATCATCGCAACCGATGGCCTTTTTAAGAAGACCTTCGAGCTGATCTTTTTTGCCAAGCTTGAGAAGAGCTTTCCAATAGGCGGAGGCTATATCACCCATGTAAGAGGCGCTCTTATCGTCGGCAATAACGCCAAGACACACAGATTGAGCCTTCTGCGGGTTTCCTGCGGCCAAAAGCGCAAGCGCGAGGTAACGCCCTGCCGGTTTATCCCAGTTGAGCATACGGTATTCGCTGACGATTTTCGTCAAAGCGCCGACTGCCTGCTGCCCCTTGCCTGATTCAACCTGCTGAACTGCCGCCGCAAAGCCTTTGGGCTCAGGGATATCGAGCCTGACGACATCAGCGAGTTTACGCTCCATCTCAATAGGAGTTTTCCCGCGCATGATCGAGACCGTATAAAGCTTCGTCCTCGCCTGCCACTTGATGTCGCCGGTCAAGGACTCCGTAGCGGTGACGAGAGTTCCTTTAACCGCCCATGCCTGCGCCGTAAGCGCCGCTGCAAACATTGTCACCAAAAGTTTCTTCATCTTTTTCCTTTCTTGAATAAAATTTGATACTTAAGAGCGTGATGTAAAATTATTCCTGCCCCTCACCTTCCTCGGATGTTTTTTCCTCCGTGGAAGAAGAAGCGGGAATATCCGCCTTTGCTCTGTTCATATAGTTATTTACATCGCTGAGATACTTGCCCTCTGGGAAGTATTTGATGTATTCATTTCCGAACGAAATAACACGCGAAGACTGCTCAGATCCAAGCTTCGCAAAAAGGCTTATGACCCTTGCGTAAGCGATTTCAAGATTTGCAAGCTCTTCTTTGCTCATCTGAGAAATCGGCATACTCTCCGTGGGCCCATTCGACTGAATAAACACCTGGAATACGGACGCAGCCTTCTCGCAAGAACGCTTAGCCTCCTCTTTAAAGCCTTTCTTCTCTTCTGCCTCCATACGCTCAATAATCAAATCGCCGGATGTAAGAGTAAGCTTATCCTGCTCCCACTTCGGCTTCTTCGCCCAGTATGCGCGCACCTTCCTAAGGGCAAGAGCCGCGGCACCGAAATATTTATCGCGCATTTTCGCGTCAGATTCGCCCCTGCCCTGCTGGCGAGCTACATCGACGAGCATGAAATATGCATCGGCGGCAATCGGCAATTTGGACATTTTCTGATCAGCAAGGAAAAGATCGAGTGCTTCACGCGCCTCATCCAAAGAGCCCTGCTTCCATGATGTCTTCGCAATCCCCAAACGCGCACGCGCAACCGTCATTACTGAATTCGACGGAGCAAGGCGGATGGCCTTTTCATACGCACGGTTCGCAAGATCCCAATTGCCAGATTCAACAAGCGCCTCACCGGCATTCAGATATTGCGCCGCAGTATATTTGCCGTCGGTGCCGATCATTTCGGCGTAAATCTGAGCACCCTCCTTCTTCATTCCGATTTCAATAAGGCTCTTGGCAAGGCGAGGCTTTGCGTTCTTCGCCGAGTCGGAATCGGGGAATAGCCTCGTCAGCTTATCAAGGGCGTCTTTCGATTTTACTACATCGCCAAGAGCCGTATATATCATGCCAAGCTTAACATAGGCGTGTTCAGCCCACCTGCCCTGAGGATACACCCCAAGATACGCCTCGTAACTTTCGGCCGCTTTTTTCCTGTACATCTCAAGATTCTTCTCAGGCCTTTTCATGCGGCTGAAACATTCACCTATGAGAAATAAAGCAGCTTCACGCGCTTCAACAAACTTTTCTTTGTCGGAAGCGGGTGTGGCCGGATTCGCCAACGCTTCGCCGGCTTCCTTTTCAAGACGGACAAAATTCTGGATGGCTCTGATATTCTGAGCTGTGCCCTTGCGTTCAAGCGCCTCAATTTCCTCAGGAGGATGATTGGTGCATGAATTGAGAATATCAAGGCCCGATTTCTGATACATCTGCGCTAAACGCAATTGAGCCTGAAGCTTGCGCAGCTGATTTTTCTCGACCGCAACGTAGCGAGCTATATAATTAATCTCATTCGTGGAATCGCCGAGCTTACCGTAGCAATAAGACAGCTGAGAAAGAGCCATTACATGGAAAACGGAATTCGTATAAATCTTATCAAGAAAACTCCAGTAGTAGATAGCCTTGTCGTAAAGTTCCTTCTTCTGCAACTCGCTTGCCTTTGAAGACGCCGTGGCGGGAGCGGCCGCATGGCGCGTGTAGTTGCCGCAGAACGCAGCGTAGAGGGCGTCGGACCTGTCCATATTACGGTACTCGGCCTCCTTTGCCGCCAATCTTACAAGAGCGTCTCCAGCGCTTGTCATGATGAGATTGTCGGAAACTCCCGCAAAGCGTTCGGAAAGATACCCCTCTACCGTATCGCAATCAAGACGCTTTTCTTCTTTGACAGCCTCATCCGTAGCCTCCATGTATTCATCAAGAAGGATGAGTGCAATCTTTTCAACCGCCGCGATAGAATCAATATGCTCAGGATACCTTGAAAGAACATCATAGTAAGCGACTACGGCTTCTTTATAAAGACCTGCGACATACTTTTCATTCGCCTCGCGGAATTGCGCAACGCGCACTTTCTCACGCTGCTCCTTAGTGACGCGCGTTTTGATTTTGGCGTTATACTTCTGCTCGGCAAATTCGCGTATTTCCTGCGCCATATCGCCTGCGGCGGGAGCCCAGGAGGATGTCTCGTAATTAAGGAAGATGCCTTGCGCGATGGCAAATGCACCAGTTTCAACCTTGCGGCGACCACCCACCTTCTTGCCGAAGAGAAGCTCTTTTACGCGCTCATCCTTGCGGGTGGGGGATGCGTACTCCTTCTTCGCCTCATCCCACAAAACCTTCGCCTTCAAATAAAGGCACTGCGGCAGCGGAGACTGACGAAGAAGCCCGAGTTTGCCTTCGGGGTCGTTCTCAAGAATCTGCGCGTGAAGATCGTCAAGCTGAGGCTTATATTCTTCAATTGTGGCCGCGGCCTTTTCGCTATCGCCCTTAATCTGCTCTATATGAGCTTTCATCGAAACGCCGCGCCCAAAATAAATCGGCATTTCAAACTGAAAGAGAAGCTTGTTTACTATGCGCGTTGCCGCCTTGATGAATTCATCGCGCTTCGCTTTAGATTCTGCGTTTTCAATAAGCTTGAGATAGATATCGGCCGTTTCGCATGCAAGGTTGCACCATTCTTCGCCTTTAAGATTCTTCAAAGCATACTCGTAGCGCGCCACGGCTTTCTCGGGCTTATTATCGCGCATGAGGAGCTGACCGTAAATCCAGCTGGCAGAATTGTAAAACTTCGCAATATCCTTCGGAGGCTTCTTGTGTTTATCGAAGAACTCCTCGTATATCTTCATGCACTCATCCTTCTGCCCGCGCTGGAAGAGGCTGTTGGCCATTTCAAGGCGCGCCGCCCAATACTTTGTGCCGGTACGATCGGGAAGAGCGGCGATTTTCGCCTCTGCCTCTTTGATTTGACCGCAGGCTAAGAGGCCGCGAACGTCAAACGCAAAAAGCCGCGCCTCCGACTCCGGCCAACGCTTTTTTACCTCTTCACTGACTATAGTTGCAAAGTCGGGGAACCCTGAGTCTATCAAGGCCTCCACATATTTAAGCTCATTCTCGAGCTCTACGTTTTCTTGAACGGGCTCAGCCGCCTGCGCATCAGCTTCTTCTGCAAAAAGAAACGCTGGTAAAGCGGCGAGAAGGAAAATAAATACTGCCTTAAATTTCATACAGTTTTAATTATACTATACTTGCGGATTAAAAACAAGTGCCTTACCCCCCCCTCTTACGGCTTGTAAGAATCCTTGAGCGAACAAGTTCTGTTGAATACGCCTTCACCGTCGCAGACAAAGTAACCGGTCCTTTCAAACTGAAACCTGTCAAGCTTCGAAGATTCAGCGAGAAGCGGCTCAACATACCCTTTTACAACTTTCAGGGAGTCGGGATTTATGAATTTAAGGAAGTTTTCCGAGCCATCCTTCATCGGGTCACTCTCAAGGAAAAGCTTGTCGTACAGCCTAAATTCAGCGCTTTTGCCAGTTGCGCAGTCGACCCAGTGAATTGTGCCCTTCACCTTTCTGCCGTCGGCAGCATTTCCGCCCCAGGAATTTTCATCCCAGACGCCGTGAATCTCGACAACCTTCCCGGTCTCGTCCTTGACGATGCTCTCGCACTTGAAAATGCAAGCTCCTCTCAAGCGCACTTCCTTGCCGATCGCCATGCGGAAGAACTTCTTATCAGGCTCTTCCATGAAGTCGGCGCGGTCGATCCAGATTTCACCGCCAAAAGGAACTTCACGCGTTCCCGCGCTCTCATCAAGAGGATTGTTCGGGAGAACGACGTTTCTCGCCTCTCCATTCCAATTGTCGATCACAACTTTAACGGGATCGATCACCGCCATTCTGCGCGGGGCGACCTTGTTAAGCTCCTCGCGAACGCACCATTCAAGAAGAGCCGGGTCGGAAACGCTCTCAACCTTTGAAACGCCAACGCGGGCACAGAACTCGCGTATCGCGCCAGGGGTGTAGCCGCGGCGGCGCATACCGCATACGGTAGGCATGCGCGGATCGTCCCAACCATCGACGACATTCTCCTGCACCATCTGAAGAAGAAGACGCTTGGACATTACCGTGTGCGTAAGATTGAGCCTTGCGAACTCGCGCTGCTGAGGCCTAATTTTCACGCCGTCCCTCACCACGAGAAGATTCTGCTCGTCCATTCTGTCGACCACCCAGTCGTAAAGCGGGCGATGGACTTCAAATTCAAGCGTGCACATAGAGTGCGTAACGCCTTCGAGCGCATCCTCGATGGGATGGGCAAAATCGTACATAGGGTATATGCACCATTTATCGGCAAGATGATAATGAGGAACGTGCCTGATGCGATAAAGGACTGGATCGCGGAAATGGATGTTGGGCGACGACATATCAATCTTGGCGCGAAGACACCATTCGCCGTCGGCATACTTGCCCGCTTTCATATCGCGGAAAATCTCGAGATTGCGCTCCACGGAAGTGTCGCGAGAAGGAGAAGGCCTTCCGGGCTTTTCAGGAACGCCTCTATACTCCTTCCATTCTTCCTGATTGAGATTGCAGCAATATGCCTGACCGGCCTTGATGAGATTTTCAGCAATCTCATACATCTTGTCAAACATATTCGAGGCGTTATAAAAGCCTTTCTCCGCGCCATCGCCCTCGCCGCTCCACTCAAAGCCGAGCCACCTGATATCGTTCTTGATGTTCTCGGCGTATTCGTCAGACTCCTTCGCCGGGTTCGTGTCGTCAAGGCGCAAATGACACTCGCCGCCGAAAAGCTCAGCCATTCCGAAATCAACACAGACAGCCTTCGCATGGCCGATGTGAATATATCCGTTAGGTTCCGGCGGAAAGCGCGTTACGACTTTCCCGCCCGTCTTTCCTTCCGCAATATCCTTCTCAATCCATTGCCTCAGGAAATGCCTTGATGTATCAGATTCCTCGTTCATCATCCCTCCTTCCCCGCGTTTGCCGCGGATTGTTTAACCCCGCCAGTTTTACCGTACAGAATTTTCGCCTGGCGGATTATAGAATTTAAGAAAGCGCGATCGCCTCCCTTTGCGAAGCGAAGCCCTTTTGCCGCCCAGTAAATCGCAGAAAGCTGCGGATTCGTCCAATCGGAAAAACCTGTTCTCCGTTCAATCTCAAGCATCTCCATCGCATCCATGCCGAGCTCATTCCACGCTCCGCGTGACGCTACATCACGCACGATGCCGGCCCATTTCTCACGGTAGACGCTGGAAGCAGAATCGATATCCGCGCCGATTTTCACCTCAAACATCCAAGCGATTTCCCTGTAAAGCTCAGCCTCGCGAGGATTGTATTTAAGCCCATTGTCCCTCAAAAGTTTCAAAGCCGCGTAAACCCAACGCCATCTGTCGGCAGGAGAGGACATCATAATCGAAATGTTGTACGCCATATTCCACGCCGAATAGCTCCACACCTCGGGCGTATGAGGCTCCATGTGAACGAGCAGCGAGGCTAATTGCGCAAGCTCCACATAACGCCCCTCCTCGCGCAGACGGTCGGCGCGAAACCAGATAACTTCCGAGACGACAGACCTAAATGCGCCGAGCGCGGCAAAAGCACTCTCGGCAAGCGCCGGAGACGAGACCACTCTCCGCTCGCGTATAAGGAACTGCCCAGCCGCCGACACCGAAAGCAGTGCGGCCGACGCAACAGGCAGCAACCAGGCCTTCTTCACGTGTACCTCAAGACCTCATCAACCGTTGTATACCCGTCAAGAATGGCGCGAATGCCATCTTCACGCATCGTGCGCATGCCAAGCTCACGCGCCTTCTCGCGGATTACGAGAGTGGGGGCTTTGTTGTTGACGAGCTCGCGCAGCGGGTTGGACATGCGCAGATATTCAAATACGCCGCGGCGCCCCTTGTAACCGGTGCCGTTGCAAGTCTTGCAACCTTTACCGAAATAGAACGGACGCCCGCCGATTTGATCACGCGTCATCTCGATACGCTCAAGAGTCTCGTTATCGGGCTCATACGCCTGACGACATTCACGGCAAACCGTCCTTACGAGACGCTGACCGAGAACGGCCTCAAGAGTAGAAGAAAGAAGATACGGCGCGACATTCATATCGACAAGACGCATCACGGCGCCTGCGGCGTCGTTCGTATGAAGAGTCGAGAAAACGAAGTGGCCGGTAAGAGCCGCCTGCACGGCGATTTCCGCAGTCTCAAGGTCTCGAATCTCGCCGACCATCATAATATCAGGGTCTTGACGGAGAAACGCCCTAAGAACGGTGGCGAACGTATTGCCTACACGCGCGTCAATTGGCACCTGGACGATACCGTCAACATTGTATTCGACAGGTTCCTCGGCAGTAAGGAGCTTAGAGTCTATCGTGTTGATGCGCCTTAAAACGGAATATAGAGTCGTCGTCTTTCCAGAGCCAGTAGGCCCCGTCACGATGAAAATGCCATTCGGCTTTTCGATATCCATCGTGATTTGCTCATACACGTCTTCGGGGAGACCTACGTTTTCCAAATCGAGCGATGTTGTCGTCTGGTCGAGAATACGCATAACGACAGACTCGCCGTGAGCCGTAGGAAGGCATGAGACGCGCAAGTCGACTGGGCGGCCTGCCACGGTGAGAGCTATGCGCCCGTCCTGCGGCACTCTTCGCTCGGCGATATTTAAGTTGGCGAGAATTTTTATACGCGAAATAATGGCGGGAGCCATCTTCACATCAGGCGCCTTCATCTCGTAAAGCGCGCCGTCGACGCGGTAGCGTATTTTGAAATCGTGCTCGAAAGGCTCGATATGAATGTCGGCCGCATGGTCGACGACGCCCTGATAAAGAACGAGGTTCACAAATCTGATGATGGCGGAGGAATTCGCCGCGTTCTCCATCGAAGCGATGTCATTGACGTTTGCAGAGGCGGCGAGAGTTTCATCATCCGTCATGCCCTCGCCGAGCGACTTGATCATGTCGGCTACTGAATCGTTCGCATCTCCATAATATTGGGAGATGCGGTCCATAACGTCTTTTTCGCGGGCGAAAACAAAACGCACTTCCTTCGAGAGCGTGAAGAGCATTTCATCGGAAATGCGCGGATCGACAATATCGAAAGTGGCAAGAGTAACGGAGGAATCGTCGGCCGCCACGGGAAAGACATTGTACATCCTCGCGGTTGAGGCGGGAATCGCATCTGTTACGGACGAATCGATTGTAAGGGAAGACAAATCGATCGCTTCCGTATCTTGATACGCCGCCATCGCCGCAAGAAGAGAATCCTCATCAAGAATACCTGAATCGAGAATCTGCTTGCGCACGCTCTTTGATTCCGTCTTCGCCAGATCTGCAATATCAGAAGCTCCGGCCTCGTCAATATATCCGTTTTGGATTAATATCTGAAGTATCTGATCCATACTTTAAGCTCTTATTCCTCGCGTATTACTGACATTTGGGGCACTCATGCCCCGTAGCCTTCTTCTCTGAGCTTCTGCACGACAGAATCAGGATCCTGCGATTTCGTGATAAGCTCCTCGTAAGCGATAAGCCCCTGCTTGTAAAGAGATGAGAGATGGGAATCGAGCGTCTGCATGCCGTATTTCGCACCTGTCTGCAAATCAGACTTGATCATATTCGTCTTATTATCGCGAATGCGCGAGCAGATGGCGTCGGTGCGAGTCATGATTTCAAACGCCGCGACACGCCCGTGCACCTCACCGTTCGCATCAAGCTTCGGCAAAAGAATCTGGGAGATGACCGCCTGCATTCCTGCCGCAAGCTGCGTACGAATCTGCGACTGCTGATTCATCGGAAACGCGTCGACGATACGATCGATCGTCTCTGCGGAACCTGTGGTGTGGAGAGTTCCGAAAACGAGGTGGCCCGTTTCCGCGGCGGTAATGGCTGCGGCAATCGTTTCAAGGTCGCGCATTTCGCCGACGAGAATAACATCCGGGTCTTGACGGAGCGCGCGGCGGATAGCCTCGGCGAACGACGGCACGTCGTCACCGATTTCACGCTGAGTGACGAGAGAGTTTTTAGACGTATGGTAAAATTCGATAGGGTCTTCAATCGTAATTATGTGCACGTTGCGCTCGCGGTTGATGACATCCATCATCGAAGCGAGAGTCGTCGATTTGCCTGAGCCCGTGGGACCCGTTACGAGAATAAGACCGCGCGGCTTGAAAAGAAGTTCCTTAACAACAGGAGGAAGGCCTATCTGCTCAAGCGTAAGGAGCGTGCTTGGAATCTGACGCAGCACGGCACCGTAGCGCTTTCTCTCTTTAAAGACGCTGACGCGGAAACGAGTGCCGTCAGGATGGGCGAGAGCGAAGTCGGCACCGCCGGATTTCTCCACTTCATCCAGCATCGCAGGATTACCGAGCTTGTCGATCATCTCCTTGCAAAGCTGATACGACTCCTCCTCGGTTAGTTCCTCTTCTGTTATGGGAAGCAATTCGCCGTGAACGCGCAGTTTGGGAGGCATGTAGGCACGAATATGCAAATCTGAACCACCTTCATCAATAGTGGCCTGCAACAAATCTTCGATATGAATATCCATGACTCTCTCTCCGATTAGAAATTTTGACGGTTGTCCCGCCTGGATTCGAACCAGGACTAAGGGTATCAAAAACCCCTGTGCGGCCACTACACGACGGGACAGAAATGTCTTTGTATTATATCAAAAAAATCGATTTTTGTGCGCAACGAGTATCTCTTAAAAAAAGCCGGCGAATCATCCATCCCCAAGCAATCAGCCGTCATTCGACCAAGACGCCTTCGGGCTTAAAGATTTCAGGGATAATCCGCCGGCAAAGTGAGAACCTCGCACCCGTCGTCAGTGATGGCAACGGTATGTTCAAAGTGAGCGGAAAGCGAACGGTCACGCGTGACGACAGTCCAGTTGTCGGCAAGAATATCCGTCTTCTCCCCTTCCTTTGTCATTGAAATCATCGGCTCAATGGCGAGCGTCATTCCCGGCTTAAGAACAAGCTTCGTGCCCACCTTCCCGAAATTCGGCACTTGAGGATCTTCATGCACCGTGCGACCAACACCATGGCCAACCCAATCGCGGACGACGCCAAAGCCAGCCTCGAGCGCCACCGATTCTATCGCGTGACCGACATCACCGAGATGCACCCCAGGTCCGCACGCCGCGATCCCTGCAGCAAGGCAACGCTTCGTTGTCTCAACGAGCCTCAAAACCTCTGGGTCTGTAACACCAAGAGGCACTGTTCTTGATGTGTCTCCGTTAAAACCGTTTTTAAAAATCCCGACATCGGTTTTAACAAGATCCCCCGGCATAATGACTCTATGCCTGCTGGGGATTCCGTGTATCACTTCGTCGTTAATGGAAACGCAAAGATGACCGGGAAAGCCTGAATAATTGTAAAAGCTCGCTCTTACAGAATGCTTGCGGCAATACTCTACGACCAAGTCATCTATTTCTCCGGTCGTCACTCCGGGAGCTACGGCGGCGGCGCAGATGTCGCGGATTTCCGCCGACATCCGGCACGCCTCGCGCATACGGTCGATTTCGGCTTTCGACTTTATATCGACCTTCATAAGGAGATCCCCCTCCCTTACATCGCCGCCTTAAAAGCGGCAGCGTTCTTCTCAGGCCCCTGATTGCCGTCGATACGCTTAAGAAGCCCCTTCGCTTCGTAGAACTCCACGAGCGGCTCAGTTTCACGATGATAGACGACGAGCCTATCCTTGACAGTTTCGGGGTTGTCATCCTTGCGGATAACAAGTTCGGCACCGCACGCATCACAAATGCCCTCTACCTTGGGAGGAAGGGCCTTTACGTGATAACCAGCCTTGCACTTCGGACAAGTGCGTCGGCCGGCGATTCTGTCAGCGATCACCTCGTCGGGAACGTCGACAAGAACGACGGAACGGATGGGCGCCCCAGTCTTCTCAAGAACTTCAGCCTGTGCCACGTTCCTCGGGAAGCCGTCGAGAAGCATCGTTACATCACCCTCGGCGGAAGCGATTACATCCTTGATCATGGTGGCGATAAGCTCGTTAGGAACGAGATTGCCGCTCTCCATATACCCCTTGGCCTGAAGCCCCGCCTCGGTGCCGGCGGCTACAGCGCCGCGCAGAAGATCACCGGAAGAGACGTGCTTCAACTTCGGGTCGGCCGCGGCGAGCTTCGCCGCGATCGTCCCCTTGCCCGAGCCGGGCGCACCGAGTAAAACAACAATATCCATTTTTAGAACCTTTCAATCAATAGGTTTTCAGCCGAGAAGATCGTCACCGCCGTCAATCATTTCATCAGCCGTAAGAAGATCGTTGCCGTCCGCGGACGTATCGCCCGTATCGGGCATTACAATGGGATCTCCGAGATCTGAATCGTCGTCATCGGACTCGCCAGGAATGTTCGAAAGGCCGAACATATCCTCATTGCGCTTGCGCTGCTCCTCGTGAAGCGCATCCATCTCTTCGTCGGAGATAGGCTCGGCGAGCGGAACAAGCTTGATGTAGCGGTGGAGCGGGAAGCCCGTGCCGCCAGGAATGAGGTGGCCGAGAATGACGTTCTCCTTAAAGCCGCGCAGCTGGTCAACGCGACCCATGGTGGCAGCCTCGGTAAGAACACGTGTAGTATCCTGGAAGGACGCAGCGGAAATGAACGAGTCCGTTTCGAGTGCGGCCTTGGTGATGCCGAGAAGCGCAGGCTGAGCCTCGGCAGGACGGCGACCTTCGTTCATCATATCTTCGTTGACACGAAGGAACGACTGACGCGTGACCTGCTCGCCCCAGAGGAAGTCGGTGTCGCCCGGATTCGTGATGCGGACCTTGCGGAGCATCTGACGGACGATGATTTCGATGTGCTTATCGTTGATTTCAACACCCTGGAGACGGTAAACCTGCTGAACCTCGTTGACGAGATACTTTTCAAGTTCCTGCGGACCGGACACTTCAAGGATTTCCTCGGGAATAACAGGACCTTCCGTAAGCGGCTGCCCCTTCTTGACCTTATCGCCGGAGAAGACGACGACCTGCTTACCCATAGGAATAAGATGCTCTTCCGTAAGGCCAGTGATGCTATCGATGACCTTGACGCAACGCTTGCCGCGGACATTCTCAGGCTCAATCTTGATGACACCCTCGATCTTCGCGATTTCGGCGGCATCCTTCGGCTTGCGGGCTTCAAAAAGCTCGGCAACGCGCGGAAGACCACCAGTAATATCGCGTGTCTTTGCAGCTTCACGGGGAGTCTTTGCAAGAAGCATACCTGCCGTTGCCTTCATTCCGTCTCTGACCATGACGATAGCGCCCGTAGGCACGTCGTGAGAGTCAAGCATCTTGCCGTCGTTAGAGACGATTTCAATTCGCGGATGGAGGTTGGATTCAGATGTCGGAAGAACGACGAGCGTCTTCGCGCCTGTCGCGCGGTCAGTCTCGGTCTTGACGGAGATATCTTCTTCGAAGTCGACGAAGTGAACCTTACCAGGAGCCTCGGAAAGAACAGGCACGGAGTGAGGATCCCACTCGGCGGCCTTATCGCCCTTCTTGACGGTCGCACCGTCTTCGATAAGGAGGACTGTACCCATCTGGAGCTGATACGTATCAAGCTTCGATCCCGTGCTCGAATAGATCTCGAGAGAGCCGTTCTTGTTAAGAACAACTTCGCGCCCTTCGTCGTTGCGCACCTTTCTGACATCGACAAACTTGGCGATACCATCGTTCTTGAGAATGATCTCGGGCTTCGCTGCAGTTGCCGACGCCGTTCCGCCGATGTGGAATGTACGCATCGTAAGCTGCGTGCCAGGCTCACCGATCGACTGCGCGGCGATAATGCCGACGGCCGTACCGATTTCAACCTGCTTTCCGGTTGAAAGATCGCGCCCGTAGCACTTGGCGCACATGCCGTGTTCGGAATCGCACGTAAGACCGGAGCGAATCCAAACGCTCTGCAAAGAGCACTCGTTGATTGCCTTCGCCGCGTCTTCATTGATGATCTCGTTCGCGGGGACAATCTCGTTGCCAGTCTTAGGATCGATAATCGCATAAAGCGCCGTACGGCCGAGAACGCGGTCGCCAAGAGATACCTTGACTTCGTCGCCCTCGATGATCGCCTCGACCTCAATGCCGTTTACGGTGTTGCAGTCTTCCTGCGTGATGATGACATCCTGCGAAACGTCGACGAGCTTACGCGTAAGGTAGCCGGCGTCGGCCGTCTTAAGTGCGGTATCGGCAAGACCCTTACGCGCACCGTGCGACGAAATAAAGTATTCGAGAACTGAAAGGCCTTCGCGGAACGACGCGATAATCGGGCGTTCAATAATATCGCCTGAAGGATTGGACATAAGGCCGCGCATACCGGCGAGCTGACGAATCTGCAGCTTCGAACCACGAGCCTTGGAATCCGCGAACATATAGACGGGGTTAAGCTCGGTTGGGTTGCGATTGTCAGGACGCACGTTGCGGTCGATCGTCTTGTAGAGAAGCTCGCCGATCTTCTCGGTCGTGCCTGCCCAAATATCAACGATCTTATTGTGGCGTTCGCCTTCAGTGATGATACCCTGCTGGAACTGCGACTGAACCTTGTCGGCCTCCTTGCGGGCCTTGGCGATTTCAGCATCCTTCTCTTCAGGGCGGATCATATCCTTAAGGCCCATGGAAGCGCCAGAGATCGTCGCGAATTTATAGCCGAGAGTCTTGAGCGTGTCGACAGCCTCGACGGTGATATCATGCCCAGCCACCTTGTGGCAGTCGAGAATGAGCTTGCCGATCGTAGACTTCGAGCACTTGTCGTTCCAGAAGCCCATCTCCTTAGGCCAAACTTCGTTGAAGATGACGCGCCCTGCCGTAGTCTCGATCGTTCGCTTGTCGGTGACGCCGTAAGGACGACCGGAAGTGCCGTAATCTGGGTTGCGGAAGCGGATGCAGGTGTGATAGGTAATCGCACCTTCAGCTATCGCGAACTCGACATCGGCGATATCGTTGAAAAGCGGGAGAGACTCTTTTGAGAGGTCCGACTTGCCTGCGATCCTCCCTGCGAGCTTATCCTGCTGAGAAGAGACGGTGAGGTAGTAAAGACCAAGGCAGACGTCCTGCGTAGGAGTTACGATGGACTTTCCTGACGCCGGCGAGAAGATGGATGTCGTCGCAAGCATCATGAGCTTCGACTCCATCTGAGCTTCTACCGAAAGCGGAACGTGTACGGCCATCTGGTCGCCGTCGAAGTCGGCGTTGAACGGAGTACAGACCATCGGGTGAAGACGGATCGCCTTGCCCTCCACGAGAACAGGCTCAAACGCCTGAATCGAAAGACGGTGAAGCGTGGGAGCGCGGTTGAGAAACACCGTTTTATCCTTGGTGACCTCTTCGAGGATATCCCAAACCTTCGGCTTCTGCTGCTCAATCATCTTGCGAGCGGTACGAACGGTCTGGCACTCGCCGATTTCCTTGAGACGGCGGATGATGAACGGCTCAAAAAGCCTCAACGCCATCTCCTTAGGAATGCCGCACTGCGGGAACTTAAGCTCAGGCCCGACGACGATAACGCTTCGGCCGGAATAGTCGACGCGCTTACCGAGGAGGTTCTGGCGGAAGCGGCCCGTCTTGCCCTTGAGAATCTCGGAGAGAGACTTGAGCACGCGGTTGCCGGGACCAGTCACAGCGCGGCCGTGGCGGCCGTTGTCAAGAACTGCGTCGACAGCCTCCTGAAGCATGCGCTTCTCGTTACGGATAATCACATCAGGAGTCTTGAGAGCGAGCAAGTTCCTCAGACGGTTGTTGCGGTTGATGACGCGGCGGTAAAGGTCGTTCAAGTCGCTCGTCGCGAAGCGGCCGCCCTCAAGCGGAACGAGAGGCCTCAACTCCGGCGGGATGACGGGAAGAACGTCGAGAACCATCCACTCAGGCTTAGACTCGGAAGTACGGAAGCCTTCGACCACCTTCATGCGCTTGGCGATTTTCTTCCTCGTCTGCTTCGAGCGCGTATTTTCCATCTGTTCCTCGAGCGAATGCATAAGCTCGGTGAGATCGATCTTGCGAAGAAGCTTCCTGACAGCCTCGGCGCCCATCTCTGCCTTGAAGGAATCCTGATACTTCTCCTGAGCATCGAGATACTCCTGCTCGGTAAGAATCTGACCTTCCTTAAGGGGCGTATCTCCAGGCTCTACAACCATCCAATCCTGATAGTAAAGGACGTGTTCAAGCTCGGAGGTAGTCTTGTCGAGAAGAAGACCCATCCTCGAGGGGCTGCACTTGAAGAACCAGATGTGGCTGACGGGAACGGCAAGCTCGATGTGTCCCATACGCTGACGGCGGACGGAAGCGAGCGTTACCTCAACTCCGCAGCGGTCGCAGATCATACCTTTGTTCTTGATGCGCTTATACTTTCCGCAAGCGCACTCCCAGTCCTTGGTAGGTCCGAAAATCTTCTCGCAGAATAGACCATCCTTCTCAGGCCTGTAAGTGCGGTAGTTGATCGTCTCGGGATTCTTTACTTCTCCCTTAGACCAGCTGCGGATCGTCTCAGACGAGGCAAGGCGAAGCTTAACGGCATCATAATGCGTAGTCGCGTTGAACGAGCCGCCGAATATATCAGATGTGTTGTAAGGGTTCATTCGATTATACTCCGTAAAGTGTTGTTTTGAGTCCTTGCCTGATTAGACGATGTTGAGCGACCCGGAGAGAAGATCGTCAGCTGGGGTCGCCGGCTGCACTATCTCCGCTCCACGCGCCGCTTCTCTTGCGCGATTTGCGCGCTGCTCGACATTGCCGCCGAGAAGCTGCGTATCGAGGCAGAGGCCGCGAAGCTCGTGAATCAAGACCGAGAACGACTCGGGCATTCCCGATTCAAGGACGTTCTGACCCTTTACGATTGCCTCGTAAATGCGCGTTCTGCCCTGAACATCGTCAGACTTGACGGTGAGGAGCTCCTGGAGGGCGTAGGCAACGCCGTACGCTTCAAGCGCCCACACTTCCATTTCGCCCATACGCTGGCCGCCGAGCTGCGCCTTGCCGCCGAGAGGCTGCTGCGTAACGAGCGAGTAAGGGCCAACCGCACGAGCATGAATCTTGTCGGTAACAAGGTGGTGGAGCTTAAGCATGTAAATTACGCCCACGACAACCTTCTGCTGGAACGGCTCGCCAGTAAGACCATCATAAAGAACAGTCTTTCCTTCGGGGCAGATCCACGCCTGGTTGCCGTCTGTCTCCTCCTGCACCTTGCGGGCCTGAAGAAGAAGCTCGTCAATCTCCGACTCCTGAACGCCGTCAAAGACGGGCGTTGCGGCATGGAAGCCGAGCGTGCGGCAAGCAAGGCCGAGGTAAGTTTCAAACAACTGCCCGAGGTTCATGCGCGAAGGCACGCCAAGCGGGTTGAGAACGATGTCAACGGCGCGCCCATCGGGAAGGAACGGCATATCGCACGTCGGAAGGATGCGCGAAACGACACCCTTGTTACCGTGACGGCCGGCCATCTTATCACCGACTGAAAGGTTCTTCTTGTCGACGAGGAACACGCGCACCTGCTTGACGACATCGCCTTCGCCCATCATATCGGAGAAGAGCCCATCCTCGCCGCCTTCAGCGGCGTCTTCAACTGCCGCGAATTCAGCTTCAAATGGCTGCATGATTGCCGCGACCTTGTCTTTGTAGGGGCCTTCATCCATATCCCAGTGGGCATGGGCCTTGGCAAGAACGCTAAGCTGGCTCTTCTTGATTTTCTTGTCGGCGGGGATGATCACATCGCCCGTCTCGCTGTCGGTGATGTCGCAATTGATCTTCTCGTTCATCAACTCGGCGGCAAGCTTGGCCATAAGGTCGCGCTCGAGCTGGGCAAGCTGATTTTTACGCTTCTTCTCAGCGTCTTTCTTAGCCTTCTTAGAGCGCTTCTCGTCAACGACTTCCGTGCGCTTTGAAGACTGCACCTGAACATCCATGACAACGCCCGTCGTCCCGGGAGGAACGGTAAGGGAAGTGTCGCGGACATCGGCTGCCTTCTCGCCGAAAATGGCGCGCAGGAGGCGCTCTTCAGGAGAGAGTTCCGTCTCGCCCTTCGGGGTGACCTTGCCTACGAGAATATCGCCGGGCTTAACTTCCGCGCCGACGCGTACGATGCCGTCCGCATCGAGATTGCGCAACGCATCCTCGGAAACATTAGGAATATCGCGCGTGATTTCCTCTGGGCCGAGTTTCGTATCGCGAGCCGTGCACTCGAATGTGATAATATGAAGTGAGGTAAGAGCATCCTCGCGCACGAGCTTTTCATTGACGAGAATGGCGTCTTCGAAGTTGTAACCGCGCCAGCTCATGAACGCTACGAGAAGGTTCTTACCAAGAGCAAGCTCGCCTTGATCCGTTGCGGGACCGTCGGCGAGGCAGTCGCCTACCTTGACCTTCTGGCCCTTCTTTACGATCGGGCGCTGGTTGAAGCATGTGCCGGAGTTGCAACGGCGGAACTTCTGAAGGTCGTACCTCCAGACACCCTTCTCGGGAGCGTGCGTGAACATCGCCTTGCCGGAAGGAAGAGTTCCGTCTTTCGTAACCATAATGAAATCGGCGGAGACGTAAGCGACAGTACCGGCTTCAAGCGCCGTTACGACAACTTGAGAGTCCCTAGCGGAAACGCCTTCAAGGCCAGTGCCTACATACGGGCGCTCCGTCCTCATAAGAGGCACGCCCTGACGCATCATGTTCGCACCCATGAGCGCGCGGTTTGCGTCGTCGTGCTCGAGGAACGGAATGAGGCCCGCTGCGATGGAGATTACCTGCATCGGAGCTACATCCATGTACTGCACTTCGTGCGCAGGCTTTTCGCAGAACTCCGTCTTGAAACGGCACGTAACGCGCTCTTCCGCGAATTTGCGGTTTTCAGTAAGGGGCGCGTTCGCCTGAGCAATAACGAACTTCTCTTCTTCATCGGCAGGCAGGTACTCGATTTCATCGGTAACCTTGCCGGCGACAACCTTCCTGTAGGGAGTTTCGATAAAGCCGAACTTATTGACCTTCGCGTAAATGCCGAGCGAGGAGATAAGACCGATGTTCGGGCCTTCAGGCGTCTCAATCGGGCAGATGCGGCCGTAGTGCGAAGGATGCACGTCGCGGACTTCGAAGCCAGCCCTTTCACGGGAAAGGCCGCCGGGGCCGAGAGCGGAAAGACGGCGCTTGTGGGCGAGAGCCGAAAGCGGGTTCGTCTGATCCATAAACTGAGAAAGCTGGCTGCGGGCGAAGAAGTCCTGCACCACAACGCTGAACGTCTTGGAATTGACGAGACGCTGAGGAGTGAGCGGGCCCTGATTGGGATCGTGCACCGTCATGCGCTCGCGGATGAGGCGCTCTGTGCGGGCAAGGCCTATGCGGCACTGATTCTCGAGAAGCTCACCAGTCGTGCGGATGCGGCGGTTGCCGAGATGGTCGATATCATCCACAACATCCTTGCCGGCGTGAATGCGCAGAAGAAGACGAATTGCTTCGATCACATCGATGCCCGACTCGTGAAGAGTGCGGAGATTTTCATCAATCTTACCTGTGAGACCGAGGCGCTTGTTGATCTTGTGGCGGCCCACATAGCCGAGGTCGTAATGGGCGAGCTCAAGGAACATGCGGTGGAGCATCTGCTTCGAGTTCGTGGCGGTGGGCGGGTCTCCAGGACGCATCTTCTTGTAGATTTCCTTAAGAGCGTCCTCTTCATTGCGGATGCCTGCCTTGGCGTCTTCACGAAGCGTCTTGATGAGAGTGCCTCCGTCAACGGAAACATCGACGACTTCAACGCGCTTAATGCCGGCAGCTGCGATATGCTCCATCATCGCAGGAGTTACGGGGTCGTAACGGCGGGCGATGACAACTTGCGAAGCTGTGTCGACGAGGTCGTCCTTCATCACCAAAAGGCGAAGATCCTGATCTGCATAGGCGCGATCGGTGGGGAGCTTCTTAAATTCATAGAAAAGCTCCATAAGCTGAACGTCGCTACCGTAGCCGAACGCCCTCAAAAGCGTGGTGGCGTAGAATTTACGGCGGCGGCGGCGCTGATCCATAAAGCACCACATCACGTCGTTGGTATCGAACATGATTTCAATCCAGTTGCCGCGATCAGGAATGATGCGGACGGAAAGAATCGTCTGCCCGTTGGGATGAATCTGACGCTCGGAAGAAATGCCAGGAGAACGGTGGAGCTGAGAAACAACTACGCGCTCTGCGCCGTTGACCACGAAAGCGCCGTCAGGCGTCATAACAGGCATATCGCCGAGAAACACCTCTTCCTCGCGAACCATCTCGCCTTCCTGAAGGCGGAAACGAACCTTAAGCGGGCGGACGTACGATTCACCAGCGGCGAGAGCCTCAAGATAGCTCTTCTTTGCAGGCTCAATATCATACGAAACGAAATCCACCTTATAGCGCCCATCAAAAGACGTAATGGGGAATATTTCGTTGAAAATCGCCTGAAGGCCTTCATTACGGCGCTTCTGAGGGGCGATATCTGCCTGGAGGAATTTAGTATATGACTCTGTCTGAATGCCGAGAGGATCGGGCATGGGCGCCTCCATACCATGGAGACGGCCGAACACTTTGCGTTCTGCGCTCATTAGTGGCTTACCTTATTGTTTTAGTTAAGAAATTCGTTATTTTTAAAATCTCCCCTTCACCAACGCCTGAAGTGTGGTAAGCGGCCACTTTGTTAACTGTACGTTATGGTGGGCGATACTGGACTCGGACCAGTGACCCCTACCGTGTGAAGGTAATGCTCTAACCAACTGAGCTAATCGCCCGGGGTGATTTCTGTGTAGTTTATCAAATTTATGCCGAATTTGTCAACCGCACGAAAAAACGGGCATATCTCAAATTTTTCGCCCATGCGTTTAAGGATAAAACTCCGAACTCCCAACTCTAAACCTAAAAACGGCAGTAGGTGCGAATTTTTCTCACGCAGAGGCGCCGAGAGGCAGAGAATGCTGAGAAAAGGTAGTTTTCTATCATAGCCCCAAACATCCTCATTGTGTCTCACGCAAAGTACGCCAAGTCCGCAAAGTAATAATGGAAAGAAACGGATTCTAAAAAACTTCGCGTACTTGGCGAACTTTGCGTGAGCTAAAATTCTCTGCGCTCTCGGCCTCTCGCGGCCCCTTGCGGCCCTTCGGGTTCGTTTCGCTCAGGCAACCCGACGACTTCGTCGCGGGCGCATCTCGTCTCTGCGTGAGACATTCAACTGACGAATCTAGGTTTACGGATTAAATTATATTTCAAGATAGAACTTCAAGTTCGAGATTAGAATGACGCGGTGAGCGAAAGGCCGCCGACAAAGTTCCATGTCTTATCTTCTCCCGAACCCCACTCGCCGTTATACGCAGCGGCACCTTCGCGCATCTTGTCGTCAAAGAGATAGTCGTAATACGCCACGTACGCGCCAAGCGTGAGCCAGTCGGTAATTGAATATTCAAAATCGACTTTTAGTGTCGTATCCATAAGCCCGCCGTGATCAAAGCCTTCGACTTTTTCAAGCTCAGCGAAATAACCCTTAGTTCTGAGCGAATTGCCGAAACCCTGACCGATTGCCGGGCGAAGCGTAAACCCCTCGCAAATCTCAAACGTGTGGCCTAATTCAAAATTAACATACGTTCCATCATCCGCCATTATATCGCGCTCGAACGCTATCGTCGGCTCAAGCCAATGCCCACTAAGCGAAAGCTCCGCCGTAAAATACTGCGTATCGCCCACTTCGCCCTGATAGCGCGGCAGATACTCGTACATGTAACCTACATCCATCCCGAGCGTTCCGATCTCTTCGCCGAGATCAAATTCATGGGCGAGACCGACAAACGCATCGAGCGTAGTGTACTTAAAGCCACGCTTACCGTAACCGCCGCGCTTGCCGTTTCCGTCAGTTAAATCAAAAATCGACTCAACTCCGATATACGCCCAATCAAAAAAAGTCCCTGTTACTCCAAGCGTGAAAATTGGATCCTTCCCGTCGATTACGCCGTATGTCATATAACGCGAATCGAACGAAAGCGAAACCTCCGTGCTTAGAATCGGCGTTTCATTAAATGACACCCCTTCTCCGGGAGCATAGCTCCATCCAGAGCTTTCGCCACACCCTGCGCATTTACATGATTCGCACGCGCAAGAACAATTATCAGTGCATCTACACTCGCCCTTGCCGCATTTGCAGTTCGCATTCTGGGCGTAAAGGCCACCTGTCAATGCGATGATTGCCGTAGCCCCGATTGTTTTCATTGTGCTCATTTTTTCCCTTTATTTACTTTTACTTAAATTTATAAAACTTTGTTTAGGCTAACTTTTACTATGCTTTTTTGGGTTATCTATGAGAAGAAGAATTATTTAGTTCTTATCGCGACAGTAGACACTCAAATTTCGACATTCACTAACTCCCAACTCCCAACTCCATCACTCCTAACTCTCAACTTCCAACTAACTACTAACTACTAATCACTAACTACTAACTCCTGATACCTCTTCATTAAGTCAGCGACGATTTCGGGTTCGGTCATGGTGGGCGCGTAACCATACGCTTTCATTACTGCGGCATCATTTGCCGCGTGAGCTTTACGAAGTTCTACCGGCATTGTTAAGGGGTCGTAGAGATCGGCGAGGGAACTGTCGGGATAAAGAGAGCGCGCATCGAGGATTGATTGCGCGGTTTGAGTGATATTTTTAACCACGGAAGACACGGAACACACGGAATTGTTTAGCCGTGTAGAACGTGTAGATCTTTTTCTAATGTTGCCAGTGTTGCCAATATTGCCAGTTCCATTTTCCAATTTCCAATCTCTCGTCCCCCGTTCCATATTCCCCAACTGGGAATTGGTATTGGTTATTGGCAACACTTGCACATTGGCAACATTCTCCACCTCCGGCCACGGGAAGTTGTTGTAGACGATATTTGCCGAATAGCGATAATCGCTCTTAAGCCGTCCGCAAACCGTCCGCATCCACGCCATGTGAACTGATGACGTGAGAACACCGAAATGGTAGAGCGTTGCGGAGGGAATCATGAGATTCGCATTGCTGCAAATAACATCGGATGAAATATACCCCAACGGAATGTAATTTCTATTTTCTGATGAATGACAAGGAACAAGCAGATAATTTCCACTTTCTGGCTGTCTAATTTCACCAAAAAGCGTTGGCACCTCAGCCAACTTCCGTGTCCCTATCCTTGAACTTTCAGAACGCATTTTATAAACATTTGCGACAGCGTCCTTCACCTGCGGAATTGAACGAATAATTGCGGGCGAAGCATTTTTAAGCCATAAGCACCAGCGAGTTCGATTATTAATAAATTCTGATGCACCCAGAAACCGACGAAACAAACTTTTAGCTTCTGGATTTGCACTACAGATCGCATCCTTTTGTTCGTCACCCCAATCGCTTAAATACCCGCCGTCATTTGGCATTGAACCAAAAACGAGAGGCGGCACATCGCATATTGGACTCTTCCGGCCTTCAATCCAAGCATTCGGCGCATCCATCAGATAACCATTGATGTTCGCCGCCTCAATTACCTTGTCCCCGTCGTAGATTCTTTTTGCCTCACGCGAAGTCCGCGAAGTTCGGGAAGTTTCTATCCGTCCACTTTGCGGACTTTGCGAACTTTGCGTGAGATTATCTCCCCTCACCCCAAACCCAATAATCACGCAATGAACATGTGCTTTAGCCTGTGCTTCATTATCCCACCTAAACGTTCTCCATGCAAAATCAATCTCAATACCGCTTTCAAAGAGAGGTTTCCACAGCAAGGCAACCGCCTCTCCCTGGCATATTGAATTGGTTGACACAAAAGCGCATTTGGTAAAGGGGTTTTTAACCACGGAAGACACGGAATACACAGAAGATTTCTTTTCCGTGTTTTCAGTGTATTCCGTGGTCCCTAAAACATAATCCGCAGCCTTCTTGTACCAGCACGTCACATAGTCAAGATTGCCGAGACATTTCCAACTTTTTCCGAAAACCGCTTCCATATCCGCCGCCTGATCGTTCGACTTGTTTCGCGCCCCCACAAACGGCGGATTACCCATGATGTAAGAAAATGTTGCCAGTGTGGTAGTGTTGCCAGTTCCATTTCCTAATTTCCAATTTTCCGTTCCCGGTTCCCTATTCCCCAATTGGGAATTGGACTTGGCAATTGGCAACATTTGCGCATTGGCAACATTCAACAAACTTCCCCACTCCATCCTGAGCGCATTGCCCTGGACAATGCCGTCGTATTCTTTAAGCGGCAGATAGTCGGGTTCACGATGTAAAATTTCCGCCGTCTCTTTGAGCATCTGCGCCTCGGCAATCCAAAGCGCGGTTTTGGCGACTGTGACAGCGAAGTCGTTTATCTCAATTCCATGAAACTGCGAAATGGAAACCTTGACAGACGCGCCCAAATCAAGCTCGCCCTGCCCTGCTTGCAAAGCGGCGATGATTCTATTTTCAAGACGACGGAGAGAAAGGTATGTTTCGGTTAAGAAGTTGCCGCTGCCGCAGGCGGGATCGAGAAACTTAAGCGTAGCAATTTCGGATTGCAAAGCAAGGAGTTTCTTTTTAAGTGAGGGAGTGATGGAGTGGGTGAGTGAGGGAGTGGGCGAATTAACTCCATCACTCCTAACTCCATCACTCCTAACTCCATCACTCCTAACTCCTAAAATATCATCCAATCTCTTTTCTAAATCATCCAGGAAGAGTGGGTCGATTACCTTATGGATGTTCTCAATACTCGTATAGACCATGCCGCCGGCGCGGCGAGTAACGGGGTTGAGGGTCGATTCGAAAAGCGCCCCGAAAATTGTGGGACTAATTCCGCTCCAATCAAAGTCAGACGAGCCGTCAAGAAGCTTTGCTATTTCCTCTGTGAGCGGTGGAATCTCCGATTCGCTCGCCCCTTTAAAGAGACCTCCGTTCGTATACGGGAAAACCGCAAGCTCTGCCTCCAAAAATCGGTCGCGCTTATCAAGTGGAGTATCGAGCGTCTGAAAGAGACGTAGGAGCTGGCGGCGCAGAAATTCAACTGGTGTCGCTTTAACGAGATTGCGGAATGCATTTTTAGGAAAGATATCAGCATCTTCGGCATAGAGACAAAAAACAAGGCGAACGCAAAGGCGGTTCAGCGCGGCAAGGGTTTCGGCGGCGGCTTGAGGACAAGCCGACCTACCATTATCGGTCACGCAAGGAAGCGTGCCACTACCGTTATATTGCGCTAATAACGCATCATAGAGTTTGCCGACGATGCGCCCAGCCAGAACGGAAATCTCCAACTCCTTGGAGTCGACTTTCTGCACATCGCTTTTTACAAGGAACGAAAGACGATGCACTTCCTTAGGGAGTTCGCTCACCGTAATCTTTTGAGGTTCATCAAGCGGGTGTGATCGGTCGTATATCCATATCGCATCAAAATTGCATGTGACAATCCACCGCGCCTTTTCGTCAAAGCCGCGGGCAGCATCGTATTCTGCAGCCTGTTCATATGGTGTCATACCGCCGTGACCTGCTTGCGGCTGATCAAGTTTTACATCGCGTTTTTTGTGCTCAATGAGGACCTTCGTCTCGGGAATCCACGCGTCGAGAAACTTAGTCGTTCCTTTCATAGGAACAGGCACCTGATACTGAATGCGAGAGGCAATATCCTTCATCCCCAAAACATCGCCCAAGAGCGAGTTCCAGAACTGCTGATCCTCACCCTTCTCGCTTCCGCGTCGAAAAGTCCAATGTTCAACGAACTTGCGGGCTATTTGTTTTTGCTGCATATTCATATTCCTCTCAACTCCCAACTCTAAACTCCCTCACTCCTAACTCTAAACTCCCAACTAACCACTAACTACTAACTACTAATCACTAACTACTAACCACTAACCACTAACCACTAAATCATATCCACTCTATGCTTCTTACCATAGAGCCAAAAACCTCCGAACATCGCGGCGAGAATACTCGTTCCGATTATGAGCCACATTCCGCTGTGACTTACCATAACCGCATGGTAAATCGTCGCCACGCTCCATCCGAGCAGCGTTAAATAGCTTACGAAAATCGTTCCATAGAGTTTACCGATTTCGCGGAATACTACGCCCGTCGCCGCGATGCACGGCACGTAAAGCAATATGAACAAAAGAAACGAGAACATCTGATGAACGCCTTTCGGGAAGTGACGCCTAAGAGAATCAATCGTCGCCTTGTTTTCATCTTCAGTGCCATCATGAGCTTCTTCCTCGGCTCCGGCAAAACCCAACGGATCGATTAATCCACTCCAGACGCCTGAAAGATTTTCAGGAATGGAAGCGAACGCTTCCTTAAGTCCGCCGACAAGAGAATATTCATCTTCTTCTTCAGTCTTATCAAGATTGGCATCGTCCTGGCCGTAAAGCCCCTTCATCGTGCCGATAACCGACTCCTTGGCGAAAAGTCCGGTGAAAATCGAAACGCTCGCCGGCCAATTGTCGCGCTCAACTCCGATTGGCTCAAAAACAGGTGTAATTGACTTGCCGACTACTGAGAGGAGCGATTCTTTTTTATCCTCATTGCCGATTGAACCATCAGTGCCGACAGTATTGAGAATCCCGAGCACCAAGACCATGGGAACGATGAATTTGCCTGCTCTCCAGATGAAAATCTTGAGCCTCTCCCACGTATGAAGGAAGATATGACGCGCACGCGGCAGATGATACGGGGGAAGCTCCATAATAAAGTGAGTAGGCTCGCCCTGAAAAAGCGTGTGCTTTAAGATTAGCCCTGTTACAATTCCAAGAACGATACCTGTAATGTAAATATAGAATACAAGCTTGCCGGGATTTTGAGGGAAGAACGCTGCGGCGAACAGAACCCAGATCGGAAGTTTCGCCCCGCAACTCATAAACGGCGTCATAAAGACTGTTAAAAATCTATCACGCTTCGATTCAAGTGTGCGCGTTGCCATAATGGCGGGAACCGAGCAGCCGAAACCGACAAGCATCGGCACAAAGCTCTTCCCGGGCAAACCCATCCAGCGCATAAACCTGTCCATGACGAACGCCGCACGCGCCATATACCCCGAGTCTTCCAAAACCGAAAGGCAAAGGAACATAAACCCTACAGGCGGCAAAAATGTGCCGACCGTCTGAAGCGCCGTGCCTACACCGTTTGAAATAAGCGCGACGACCCAATCGGGAGCATTGAGCATACCGAGCAAGTGCGCACTTCCGCTTACAAAAAGAGTATCGCCCGCAATATCGAAGAAATCGATGAACGCTCCGCCTACAATCTGAGTAATCCAAAACACGAGATACATCATGCCGAGAAAGATCGGTATACCTAAAAATCTGTTGATTACGATCTTATCAATTTTCTCAGAAAGAAAAACTTTGTCGGGGACTGTGCGCACGACATCTTTTACAAGACCTGCAATGATGCCGTAGCGCGTCTCTGCCAGGACAACATCCGGAGGGTCGCCCAGAACGTCCGTGCAGCGCTTAACCGCGCCATCGATAACTTCAGGCGCCATATCGTGATGACGCTCCAATTGACGCCGAATCATAGGATCGCCCTCAATCGCTTTCATCGCTATCCAACGCGCGTCAACCTTGTAATGTTCAGCCGTTTTCACCGACGCCGAGGCGAGAATATCTATCTCCTGCTCAAGTTCATTCGGAAACTCCACATGCATGCGCGGCATTTTAGGAGAGGCAATCGTCTCGTCGAGCATCGTACGGAGGCGGGCGATATCGCGCGAATCGGTCGCGTTTACACCGATCACAGGAACGCCGAGGTGCTTTGAAAGATGATCTAAATCGACAACTGTGCGGCGCTGGCGCGCGACATCCATCATAGTGACAACAATCACCATCGGAACTTTAAGCTCGCACATTAGAAGCGTAAGATACAAGTTGCGCTCGATGGCGGTAGCGTCGATGATGTTGATGTAAAGTTCCGCCTCCTGAGAAAGGACATATTCTAAACTCGCTTTTTCGTCCTCGCTCGCTGCGGTAAGCGAATAAATGCCTGGCAGATCTACAATCTTTACGCCTCCCGCCTTGCGAAGCGTAAACTCTCCTTCCTTCTTCTCAACCGTAACGCCGGGCCAGTTACCGATATGCTGATGCGAACCGGTAAGGGCGTTGAAAATCGTAGTCTTACCGCAGTTGGGATTTCCGATCAAACCGACGGTCTTCATTTTATGTCCCCCTTCTCTATGAGATTAACCTTTATTACGCTTACCTCGTCACGCCTGAGAGAAAGATGAAACCCCCTTACCGCCAATTCAAACGGATCGCCGAGCGGCGCGACATTGATGATTTTAACCTTGACCCCGCGAGTCATTCCCAAAGCGAGAAGCTTCGCGCGATACGCTGCATTGCCGAGCTTATACCCGGTGATCTCGGCAATCTGCCCTTTCTTCAATTGATCAAGCGTCATAAAAAATAGAACCCTTTTATTTGTTAGATGGTGCTAAGTTTACCAAAACTAACATTTGCTGTCAACCCTCAATGTTTTTTTTCTTGTACTCGGTCAATCAACACCGCTATCGCGGTCTTGACCGACCTCGGCATCTGAGCATCTGAGCAAAAGTGCATCTGAGCTTTTCGAGTCGTCGAGTCCGA
>JAHBAE010000031.1 GCA_018384485.1 Kiritimatiellia bacterium | reverse complement strand
CATTCTCCTATTTTAACTTGGTGTCGCGTATTTGGCAAACGGGCTATGTGTAAATTCGAGGTACTTTGAAATCGGGTGTCGTTTATTATGGCAAACTGCGATCAATCCTTGACGCGCGCGCCCAGATTGACGAATGGGGGTCGTTTTTGATACAATACTCATATTATTTTTGAAAATAAAGGAAATCAAGATCGAATGGCGAAAGAAGAAGATCAAGCGATTGAGGTTACAGGCACCGTAACAAAGGTGCTTCCTGCGACGATGTACAAGGTCAGGCTCGAGAACGGTCATGAAGTTCTCGCGCATATTTCTGGGAAGATGAGGAAGTTCTTCATCAAGATTGCGATTGGTGATACCGTCACCGTCGAAATTTCCCCGTATGACCTGGGCAAGGGTCGTATAACTTATCGTCATAAGGTCTAATTCCACATCCTCTTGGTATAATCTAAGGAGAAAAAAACATGTCAGGTCATAGCCACTGGGCGACAATTAAACGCGCTAAAGGCGCAGCAGACGCCAAGAAGGGAAAAATCTTTTCCAAGCTCGGCAAGGAAATTACGATCGTCGTTAAGGCAAAGGGCGGCAATCCCGATAACAACCCTACGCTTCGTACGCTTATTGCGAAGGCTAAAGCTGCGCAGATGCCTAACGATAACATCGAGCGCGCCATCAAGAAGGGTACCGGCGAGCTCGAGTCTGCAGCGCTCGTTGACGCTCAGTACGAAGGCATTAAGGGCGGCACGGCAGTTGTCGTAAACGTTCTTACCGACAACAAGAACCGCGCCGCGGCCGAAGTCGGCAATGTTTTCAAGAAGAACGGTCTTGAATTTGCCAAGCAGGGCAGCGCAACGCGTCTTTTCGATCGTATGGGTCAGATCATGATTCCTGCGGCCGATGGCTTGACGGAAGATGGCGTTATGGAAGTTGCTCTCGAGGCAGGCGCTGAGGACGTCGTGAGCGAAGATGGTGGTTTCACCGTAAAGTGTCAGCCCAATGATTTCACTTCTGTTCTTGAAGCGATCAAGGCTGGCGGCATCAATGTTGATGAAGAGAACAGCTCTGTTGGGCTCGTTCCCAATATGATGAACCCCGTCAACGATGTTGCTACTGCAAAGGCGATTAACAAGTTCGTCGACATGCTTGAAGATCTTGAAGACGTTCAGGATGTCTACACGAATATGGAGACGTCTGACGAAGTCGATGCCGCGCTCGAGGCGGAAGGCTGATAAACAGCGTGAAAAACGGCAGAAAAGGCTCCGGGATTTTTTCCGGGGCCTTTTTGTCGCAACGATTCGCTCTTTTGGTATAATACGCTCGTTAAACGGAAAGGAAAACGCGATGGCGGTAAAAATCAAATTTTTAAAAACATTCGGTTCGTGGCGCGAAGTGGCTGATGCGGCCCGCACGACAATTCGCCGCGACGAGGGTGATAAAGAGCCTTCTTCAAAGTGGAAAAAGCGCATTCTTCTCGCCGAGCATTCGCCTATACGCAAATTGTGTTTCGGGTGGAAGTGGCTTGATTTGCCGTATTGGGTCTCTGTTCATTTTGTCCGCCATAAATATGGAATAGAGCATTTCGTTTCGACTCAACGCACTGACCGCACAGGTTGCGAGCGTGACGCGAACCGTCAGGATGCGCCAGTGATGCATGAATGTTATGCAAACGCCCAGGCCGTGATGTTCATTTCCCGCCGTAGGCTTTGCGGGCAAGCGAGCGCGGAGACGCGGGCAGCGTGGAAGCTGGTAGTTGATGCGATTGCCGAGAAAGAGCCTGAATTGGCGTCCTGCTGTGTGCCGGAATGTGTGTATCGCGGCTTTTGCCCTGAGTTTAAGCCGTGCGGCTATTGCGGAACTGAAGCTTACAAAAAGGCTCTTGAAAAATATAGGGCCGATGCATCGAAAGTGGAGTGATTTTGTAATTGATGGAGAGGCTTCAGAATATTATCGCGCATTCGGGTGCCGCGTCAAGGCGGGGAGCGGCAGACTTGATTCAGGCTGGGGCGGTGAGTGTCGACGGGACGGTCGTCTACGAGCCGGGAATGCGCCCGCCAGAAGGGGCCGTCATCAGGCTGCACGGGCGGAGAATCGAAGGAGCCTCGCGAAAGAGGACTGTCGTCCTTAATAAGCCCGTAGGCGTGGTTTCAACTATGAGCGACCCGTTTGGCGCTCCGACGGTAGCTGAATTGGTGCGCACGAGCGAGCGCTTAGTTCCTGTCGGCCGCCTTGACCGTGATTCCGACGGTCTTCTTCTTATGTCGAATGACGGCGAGCTTGTCAACAGGCTCACCCACCCGCGCTTTGAACATGAGAAAACGTACATAGTGAAAGTAGCCGGCCGTTGGAACGACGAGAAGCTTGCGTTGCTTACCTCGCCCATCAAAATGGATGACGGCTATGTGATACGCCCAGTTCCGGTGGAAGTTATTTCAGTAAGAGCCGACAATACAGTCATTCTCAAATTCACTCTCAAAGAGGGGCGTAAACGCCAGATACGAAAAATGTGTTCTGCGGCGCATCTTGTGGTGCTTTCGCTTACAAGAGTGGCGGTGGGCGCCTTTAAATTGCCTAAAGACCTTCCTTCCGGGAAGTGGAGGGATTTGACGAATGAGGAAATAGCTCTATTGACAAAATGATTTTAAGGGTGTATCATTTGCGCGTCTATGGAGATAAATGGAGTGCATAGGATAGATGGCTAACAAGTTGTTGATAGTGGAATCGCCGGCAAAGGCGAAAACGATAGGCAAATACCTTTCTAATGGTTTTGTCGTAAAAAGTTCTGTCGGGCATATTCGCGATCTGCCAAAAGAGAATGGCGCAATCACGATAAAGGAGGAGGGGCCTGAGAAGTGGAGTTTTAGCGCAAAATACGTTGTCCCGGAAGGGAAGGCGAAGGTTGTTTCTTCTCTCAAGGCGGCGGCGAAGGAAGCTGATGAAATTTACCTCGCGAGCGACCCCGACCGAGAAGGGGAGGCTATAGCGTGGCATTTGCATGAGGTTCTTTCTCCAGTTGCAAAGGGTAAAAAATTCCATCGCGTGACGTATAATGAGATTACCAAGAGCGCAGTTATCAAGGCGGTTGAAAATCCGCGTGAAATAAATATGCCTCTTGTCGATGCGCAGCAGGCGCGCCGTATTCTTGACCGTCTTGTAGGTTACAGGATTTCTCCGCTTCTCTGGAAAAACATAAACTGCCCCAATAACCGCACGCTTTCAGCCGGCAGAGTGCAGTCGGTCGCCTTGCGTCTCCTTGTTGAGCGCCAGCGTGAAATTGATGCGTTCAAGCCTGAGACGTATTTTCTTTTAGGCGTTGAGGCGAAAGCAGAAGGCGATCCAAAAAGTTTCATCGCTAAGCTTGCGCGCCTTGATGGAGAAAAGCCTCAGATTCGCAACAAAGATTCTGCGAATGTGATTCTTCTTGATTTGTACGGTGCCTCGCTCGTTGTGGGAAATGTGAAGGAGCAGCCGAAAAAACGCCATGCGCTCGCGCCTTTTACAACTTCCTCTCTTCAGCAGGCGGCGTCGAGCGTTCTTGGCTATTCGCCTGGAAAAACGATGAAGCTTGCCCAGTCGCTTTACGAGCACGGCCATATAACGTATATGAGAACGGACTCGGTAGCCGTTTCAAAGCAGGCTCAGGAGGAGGCGAAGAATTACATCATCTCGTCTTTTGGCGAGCAGTTTTATCCTGAGACGCCGAACGTTTTCGCCCAGAAAGCGAAAGCTGGCGTTCAGGCTCAGGAGGCGCATGAGGCTATAAGGCCTACAAAAATCAATCTCGCTCCGGCTGAGGCCGATCTTGATGCGCAGGAGCTTAAGCTCTACGATCTTATTTGGCGCAGGTTCTTGGCCTCTCAGATGGCGGATGCGCGCACTCTTGTAAGGACTATCGCCATAAATGCCGAGAAGCCCGGCATGGCGCATAAGTATGAGTTCACGGCCTCTGCAACCATCATCGAGTTCGAGGGCTTTCTCCGCGTGATGAAGCTTTCTCTGAAGAAGAAAGGCTCTGATAGCGAAGAAGACGCTGATTCCGACGAAGTCGCTTATCTGCCAGAGGTGGCAAAGGGTGATACGCTTGAATTCGTCCGCTGGCTTTCCGATGAAAAGCAGACGAAGGGGCCTTCGCATTATTCGGAAGCATCGCTCATTAAGGCTCTTGAAGAGAATGGTGTAGGTCGCCCGTCGACGTATGCGGCAACTATTGAAACTCTTAAATTGCGCGAGTATGCCACGAATGAAAAGAAGAAGCTCGTTCCTCTTGAGCGCGGCATACTTGTCTGCGATTGGCTCGTGAAGAAGATGGAAGACTTCTTTTCCGTCGGTTATACGGCTAAGATGGAGGCGGAGCTTGACTGCATTGAAGAGAAGGGCGTCGCGATGAATGATATGTTGAGCGCCTTTTATTCAAAGCTCAAGCGCGAAATTGAAGAGTCGTCCGATCCTCCGCCTGACCGCGCCAAGTTCGACGTCATTTTTGCGATGCTTGACCAGGTAAAGGAATGGAAGAGCGCAAAGAAAATCGGCAACAAACTTTATGATGATAAGGCGTTTGTCGACAGCGTAAAGCGGCAGGCTGAGGAAAATACAAAGCCCCTTACTTTGCGTCAGTTGCAGTCGCTTATGCGTATTGCTTCCTGGTATCACGAGCAAATTCCTGATTTTGAGGCGAGAATGGCGGCTTCTAATATGTCTGTTCAGAAGCCGCAGGTCGTGTTCGCCGATCCTGAGCTTGTGAGGTACTGCTTTTCCAAGGTGGATCAGATTCCTGAGCTTAAGAAAAACAGGTTCCTCATTTCAGTGCGCGAGCAGGTCGATCACGGCAGAAGCCTTTCGCAGAAGCAGTTGTCGGTTGTTGCAAGCGCCATTCTCGAGAAAGCCTCGGAGCTTCCTGATGCAGATCAGATTCGCTTGAAGCTTTCCGATTTTGCCAGTTCGCAGGCGAAGGATTCCGATTCTGACAACCCCGCAATCGCCGAAATGCTGAAAATGCTTAAGGCGGTGAAGAATTTCAGGCCTGCCACGAGGTTCGGCAAGAAAGTTTACGACGATAAATCGTTCTCTGAGTCGCTGATGGATCAATACTCGCGCAGGGGAAAGCTTTCCGATCGCCAAGTTGGGGCGCTCAAGCGCATGGTGCGGGCCTACCGTACGCAGATACCAGATTACGAAGAGAAGAAGGAATCCCTTGGGCTTGAAGGCAAGGAAAGCGATGACGCCGCGCGTTCTTGAAACGCCGATTGCTTCAGATCCATCGGTAAGGCGATTTGTCGAAAATCTTCTTGCCGAGCGCAATGCCTCTGAAAATACGGTTTCAGGGTATTTGAGGGACATAGCGCAGCTTTCAGCTTCCGTCTGGGGGGAGAGCGCTGAGCCGCCTTTTCGTTGGGACGAGGTCGGTGAGAGTGAGGCTCACGCTTTTCTTCTAAATCTTGCGAAATCAGGCGCGTCGCCTTCGTCTCGCCGCCGTAAACTTGCGGCAGTTCGTTCATTTTATCGTTTTCTCCAGATGGATGATGAGGAAAGGAGAAATCCATTTCAGTCGTTGCGCGGTCCGCGCGTGGCGGCGAAACTTCCGCGGACGCTTTCGCCCTCCGACATTGCGCGCTTTTTAGAGCAGCCTCTTGCCGATATGAAGGATGGTCTTCTTAAGAAGGAGACGGCTTTGCGAGACCATGCGCTTTTTGAGGCTCTTTATTCCACCGGTTGCAGGATAAGCGAGATGATCGGCGCCGATTGGTCCGATGCCGACCTTTCTCGCGGTGCGATGATCGTTACAGGAAAAGGCTCTAAAGACAGGCTGGTAATTCTTGGCTCGCGCGCTCTTGAAGCCCTTAAGGCTCTTAAAGAGAATATGGCCTCATGCAGTGAGTCTTATGTTCTTCCCGACAAACCTATTTTCATATCTGCTCGCGGTAAGCGTCTTTCCGCGCGTGAAGTTCAGCGCGTCATGAAAAAGTATCTGGCAGAAGCTTCCTTGCCGCAAGATATCACGCCGCACAAATTGCGCCACAGCTTTGCGACGCACCTTCTTGATGCGGGAGCCGATTTAAGAAGCGTGCAGGAAATGCTTGGCCATGCGTCGCTTTCAACAACGCAGATATACACGCATGTTTCAGTCGAAAGGCTCAAGGATGCAGTCGCCGCGGCGCATCCGCGTTCGTGAAGGGGAAATGAATGGTGGGGCTTATTACAAAACTTTCAAAATGGGATAAAACGCGCATCGTCCTTCTTGCGCTTTCGTTTGCGCTTATGCTTGTCTCATTCCGTGAGCTTCTGCTCGTTCATGCGCCTGCCGTATTTAACGACCCGCTTGAAGATATGTCGTTCGCCTGGTATGTGCCGCTCTTTTCCGCTTATGTCATTTGGCGTGAGCGCGCTAAAATAATCGCTTCTGCCCGCGAACCGAGCGTGGTTGGAGCGCTTGCCGTCTTATGCGCGCTCTTTTGCGGTTTTCTTGGAATGCGCGGGGTGCAGGTGCGTCTTGAGATTCTTTCCTTTGCCTCTCTCGTGGCGTTCATTCCATGGGCGTTCTACGGCCCGCGCATGGCGGCAAGGCTTTTCTTTCCTGCGGCATTTCTTCTTTTTTGCATGCCGTTTGCCTCATTCCTTGATGTGGTCACTGTTCATCTTCGTCTTATCGCAACCTCCGTTGCCACAGTTATTCTTCATGGGGCAGGAGCTGACATAGTTAGAACTGGAACGATGATAAGCTCTTCTGACGGGTCTTTTGCAATTGATGTAGCATCGCCGTGTTCCGGGCTTCGCTCGCTCTTTGCGCTTCTTGCGCTCTCGGCAGGCTATTCATATTTCGCGCTTTCATCATGGCCGCGTCGCGCTCTTTTATTTGTTCTGTCAGTGCCTATTGCTATACTTGGTAATGTAGTAAGAATCCTTTCGATATGTGCAGTAGGCTCTTTTGCCTCCACTACATTCGCCACGGGCTTTTATCATGATTATTCTGGGTATGTCATTTTTGCGGTGTCGATTCTGCTTATGCTTTTAACGGCAAATCTTCTTGGAAGGGGGGAGAAAAAATGAAAAAGATTCTTCCTTTTGTTGTCTTTGCATTTGTCGTTGTCTTTGCTGGGGCGCTTGAGTTTATGCCTTCGCCTGTCGTTGAGAATCCGCCGCCGGCGGCTCTTTCTGAAGTGGAAGGCTTTACAAGCGTCTCTCTTGAGCCTTCTCCTGCGGAAGTTTCTACGCTTCCTTCCGATACGGTCATCTTAAAGCGCCGCTATCAAGGCTCAGGTGTCGAGGCATACTTAGTTACTGCAGTAATTGGCGGGCGTGGCAAAAGTTCTATTCATCGCCCTGAATTATGTCTTCCTGCGCAGGGTTATCTGATGAGTGAGCCGCATAATCTTGAAGCGGGCGGCATCCCGTGGAGAGTGCTTCGTCTTTCGCGTGGCCCTGAGGAGGCAAGTTCCTCGTTTGCATATACATTCTTTAATCAGGCGGGCTTGCACACGTCTTCACACATTCGCAGGATATTTACTGATGTTTGGGATAGGTCCATTCTCGGCCGCATCGACAGGTGGGTTATGGTGACAGTTGTATCTCTTTCGGGCGGCGAAGCAGCATTTGAAGGTTTTCTCTCACGCCTCGCCCCATCATTACTGCAGACGCATTAATTCTTTTTAGGTCGTAAATCGGCGAGCCGTTCGACCGATGTGCCAGCGTTTTATTCCGATTGGTTTATTGAGCGGTTGGAAGCGGTTTTGGTTTTTTGTAAAAAATAATTTACACTATTGCCTGGGTGCAACGAGATTTTTATGCAACACCAATGAGGTAGGGGTCAGGTTCATGCCGCACAATCAACCTGTCGGAGGTCTTTGACGAGGTATTGGAAGAACT
>JAHBAE010000012.1 GCA_018384485.1 Kiritimatiellia bacterium | reverse complement strand
GGCGTTAAATCGGTAACAGGATCTAAGTTGCCTACTGGACTTAAGGTCAAGAAAGATAAAGCTACGGGCGAGTGGTTCGTAACTGGTAAGCCTAAAAAGGTGGGTACATGGAATAGTGTAATTAAGGTAACTGCTAAATCTGGCGCAGTTGAGCAATTGCCAGTTACGGTGACGGTTGAGGATAAAGGAGAGGTAGTTCTTCCGTCAGCTAATCATTATTTTAAAGAGCCTTTGAAGAATGGTAAAGGTGAAAAATATGTCGTTTCGGTCGGCATCTCAAATGTAGAAGAGTTCTTGCCGAGTCTTAGGATGAATTCGCCAACGGCGAAGCTCGCAGTTTCAGGGCTTCCTGCGGGACTTCAGTACGATGCTGCGAGTGGCAAGATTATCGGCGTCGCTACTAAGCCTGGTGTCTATACCGTAACGCTCACCGTCACCGATGGCAAGGCGAAGTATGTTTCGACGATTACGGTTGAGGTCGAAGCATTGCCTGATTGGGTGGTGGGGACGTTCGCTGGGTGCGGCGAGTGCAAGATTCCCGGCTATGCTTTTGTTGAGGACAATCTCCATGGGACGGTGACGGTCGCGGCGAATGGCAAGGTGTCCGGCAGTCTCCTCTTCGACACGGGCGACGAGAGGCTTCTCACGGCAACGTTCTCCGCGCCGGCCCTGACAAGCTGGGAATGCGATCCCGAAGGGGACGCCTATTTCCTTGACGTGACGCTTGCCTTCAAGGATGGCAGGAATGTCGTCGAGAGCCGGGAGTGCCGTTTCTGCATTGTGCAGAACAACCATGACGGCGGCGTGGGGGGCGGCATGATCTTTCTGGTTGATGCCGACGGCGCCCAGATTACCCTCTATCAGGACGTCTGGAAGGTGAAGGGCTTCGAAAACCTGCCCGTGTTCGCGGAGAAGAAGACGGTCGTCTCCAAGCCGTTGGAGATTCACGGCGACGATACGGTCATCGGCACATCGACGCTGATGCTCACCTTCGATCAAAAAGGAGCCGTCTCGGGCATGTTGACCGACGAGGGCACCGAAGAGGGGAAATCGTTCCGCGAGCAGTTTGCGTTCAAGTCGGACCTGATTGTCACGCGCCACTGGACGGACGAGAGCGGCGAATACTATGAGGCGGAGGTTCCGCTCGTCATCGGCAACCTCGCCACGGCGCGCGCCGTCGTGAAGATGCGCGTCTTGCCGAACGGTAAGGTCCATGCCGACGGATGCGAGATCACGGACTGCACGGACTTTGGCGACTGGGAGTAGCCGTCGGACAGCGGCAGAGATGCCGAGAGCCCCTGCATTTATTGTCTACGACGAAGATATTGAGGTCGTCAAATATCTCATAGAAGCGGAGTAAGTTGCAGGAAGGCTTTTGTCCCTTTTTATCGACTTTCTGTGGTATGGTAGTGTGGTTTAGATATTATTACGTCAGGTGGCTACTCGGTTGTTTCTGACGATAGTATTTTGTCCTATTGGAGGAAAGGGTGGTTATGTTTTCAGTAGTTTTGGTAAGGCCTGAGATTCCTCATAATACAGGCGCTGTCGGGAGGCTTTGCGTCGGGCTCGGCGTTCGCCTAAATTTGATTCGCCCTCTTGGGTTTCGTCTCGACGAAAAGTCCGTGGAACGCGCCGGGCTCGATTATTGGAAAAATCTCGATTTGCGCATACACGATACTTGGGAGGATTATCTTCGCTCTGAGAAACCTGAGCGATTTTTCATGCTTTCAGCGCATGGGGAGAAGTCGCTGTACGAATGTGAGTTCCGCAAGGGGGATGCTCTCGTGTTTGGAAATGAAAGCTCCGGGTTGCCTCGCGAATTTTATACCCAATATCAAGATCGACTTTTTAAAATTCCAATGCCGGGCGAATTTGCCCGCTCAATTAATCTTGCCAATGCCGTCTCTATCGCTTCCTACGAATGCTATCGCCAAATAGCGGCTACATAAATATGCTCGTCTATTGTTTACGCCGTTTCATAACGAAGGGACTTTTCCCCCACGTTAAAAAAGCGCGAGTTTCCAAATATCGCCGATAATTTTTTCCGCGCGCCCGGCTGCTGTGAGCAGGCGATGAAGATATGTTATAATACGCATCATGAATATATCTACTCTCACAGCTGTCAGCCCCGTTGACGGGCGTTATGCGGGCAAGTGCGAAGAACTCCGCGGTATTTTTTCTGAATTTGGCCTTATCCGCAGGCGCGTTATCGTTGAGTGCGCGTGGCTTGAGGCTCTATGCGATGAGAAAGAAATTGCCGAATGTAAGGCTCTTTCCGCGAAGGAGCGCAAAGATCTTCGTGCGATAGCCGAGAATTTCTCGCTCAATGATGCCGCGCGCGTTAAAGAAATTGAGCGCACGACAAACCACGATGTCAAAGCCGTAGAATATTTCCTCAAAGAGAAAGTCGCCGGCTCTACGCTCGCAAAGCGTTCCGAGTTCATTCATTTCGGCTGCACTTCCGAAGACATCAACAATATGTCCCACGCTCTGATGCTTCGCGACGGTCAGAAGGTGCTGAGGCAGGCAATGGATGAGGTGACTGATTTTATTGCTTCTCTCGCGCAGAAGTGGGCAAAGGTTCCGATGCTCGCCCACACGCATGGCCAGCCCGCCTCCCCCACGACGGTAGGCAAAGAGCTTGCCGTAACTTCAAGCCGTCTTAAAAGGCAGGCTGCGGAAATTGACCGCCTCGTGATGCCGGCAAAGATGAATGGCGCTGTCGGCAACTTCAATGCGCATCTTTCGGCTTATCCGTCCGTCGATTGGGAGAAACTTTCGCGCAAGGTCATTGAAGGCCTTGGTCTCAGGCAGAATCGCCTTACTACGCAGATTGAATCGCACGACGGAATCGCCGAGCTTTTCGATGCTGTTCAGCGCTGGAATTCGGTGCTCCTCGATTTTGACCGCGACATCTGGGCGTATATTTCCATGGGCTACTTCAAGCAGCGCACCATCAAGGGCGAAATCGGCTCTTCTACGATGCCTCATAAGGTAAATCCCATCGACTTTGAGAATTCTGAAGGCAATCTCGGCCTTGCCAATGCCGTTATGGGCTTTATGGCTCGTAAGCTCCCGATTTCCCGCCTCCAGCGCGATCTTACCGATTCCACCACTCTTCGCAATATGGGAGTTGGGTTCGGCTATACGCTTATCGCCGTGCGCTCCACGCTTAAAGGCCTTGGTAAGCTCGAGCTTAATGAATCGCGCCTCGCGGAAGATCTTGACCGCAACTGGGAAGTGCTCGCCGAGCCCATCCAGACGGTGATGCGTAAGGTGGGAATGGACAAGCCTTACGAGCGGCTTAAAGAATTGACGCGCGGGCGCCGCGTGACCGCTGAAATCATGCAGGAGTTCGTTGAGGCGCTTCCTCTTCCGAAGGCTGACAAGGAACGCCTTTTGAAGATGACGCCAAGTTCCTATGTCGGCATTGCGGCGAAGCTCGCAAAGCGCGCGTGAGTGAAAAATGGCGCAGCGGCTCGATCGGCATATACAGGAATTGTATCCTGATTTTTCCCGTTCGAGAATCGAGGGGTTGATCAAAGCGGGTTTCGTATCCGTCAACGGCAAGGCGGCTTTAAAGGCTGGTGCCAAGATTGCCGATGACGATGTCGTCGCCGTCGAGGTGCCGCCGCCCGTGCCTGCCGTTCCTGAGCCTGAGGCGATTGATATTTCTGTCGTCTACGAAGATGATGAAATTATTGTAATCGACAAGATGCCCGGAATGGTTGTCCATCCGGCCCCCGGCCATTTTTCGGGGACTCTTGTAAATGCGCTTCTTCACCATTGTCCGTCGCTTTCCGGCATCGGCGGCGTGGCGCGCCCCGGTATAGTCCATCGCCTTGACCAAGATACTTCCGGCATAATTATAGTCGCAAAAACTCAAAGGGCGATGGATTCGCTTGCAAAGGCGTTTGCCTCCCATAAGGGCGTGAGAAAGACTTATCTTGCCGTTTGTCACGGCAAGCCTTCGCTTGTTTCAGGGCGTATTGAGAATATGATGGGGCGCCATCCTGTGGACCGCAAGCGTATGGCAATCGTGTCTAAGGGTGGGAAAAGCGCCATTACGAACTGGCGCGTTGTCGGCAGCGAAAAAGCGTATTCCGTAATAGAATGTGATATAGAAACTGGGCGAACACATCAAATTCGCGTGCATATGGCGGCGCTTGGCTGTCCCGTTATAGGTGATAAGACGTACGGGAAAAGTGCCCTCGACAAGAAGCTTTCCCCCGTTCCTAAGCGCCAGATGCTTCATGCATGGAAACTTGAGATACGCCATCCCACAACAGGCGAGCAGATGTCATTTGTAGCCCCGCCGCCAGATGATATGAAAGCTTATCTTAGCGAGTGAAAATGTGGGTGCGATTTTCTCAGGTGACATCCCTTTGACGGATCATTGACATCCGAGTGCGAGAAAATCGCACCCAGGGGTCAGGGGTTAGGCAATAGGGGCGGAATTGTTCCTTTTATTTTGGGGGTTGCGTCTGGAGGGACAATTTTGCTATAATTATTCGTAGTTCATTCATAATAC
>JAHBAE010000111.1 GCA_018384485.1 Kiritimatiellia bacterium | reverse complement strand
GCCTCTTTCACTCCTTCTGAGAGGACGAACTCGGCCTTAAACTCTGGGGCGCACTCTTTCTCGTACCATGCCGCCTCCTCGCAAATGGGGCGGCCGTCACCTACCCACGGGACAAACGCAAGTTCTCCTCTAAGAAGAAGAGAGGTTGCGCAAAAAAAGGACGCGACAAATATTTTTCGCTTAATCAAAATGTTAGCCATCATAGATACTCCACTCTTAACTCCAAACCCTTAACTCCAAACTCTTAACTCTTAACTCTTAACTCATATCCCCTAACTCTTCAGCTATACGCACGGTTCGCATTGCATCTTTGGCGTAATAATCGGCGCCTATTGATGAGGCATATTCTTGCGTTAAAACGGCTCCTCCCACGCAGAACTTCGCTTTAACGCCGCGCTCCTTCGCTAAACATATCGTCTCGCCCATCGCGCCGACGGTAGTTGTCATCAATGCAGAAAGCCCAATCATAAACGCACCCGACGAAAGCGCCGTTTCTACAATTTTTTCAGGCTCAACATCTCGCCCAAGATCTATCACATCAAACCCATAGTTTTCAAGAAGCGCTCTTACTATATTTTTACCGATGTCGTGAATATCGCCTTTTACCGTGGCAATAACTATAGGGTGAGCCCTTCTTTTTTCTGACGAAGCTTCACCCTCAACAGTTTTCAAGCTTTTTCTAACTTCGCCGAAGGCGGCCCCTGCAGCGTCGGCAGCCATCAGAAGCTGCGGCAGGAACGCCTCGCCCTTTTCAAAGCGCAGCCCTACATTCTCCAACGCAGGAACAATCCCCTCCCCGATAATTTTTAACGGTTCCGTACCGATGAGAAGAAGTTGCGCCGCTACTTGTTTCGCGTCGCCTAAAAGCCCCTTCTCAATTGCGCGCATCAAAGTTTCAAAGGTAGGAGCATCTCCCGCGCTTTGAGGCGGCAGACTTTGTGAAGTTTCACAACCGCCTGAACACGCATCAATCCACGCCTGACAACCTTCGTCTCGCCCTAAAAGAACATCTAAGGCCAAGTCGCTAACTTCCTCCCTGATAAGCGATGGGTTTGCAATCGCCGCGGATAATCCGGCACGCTTTGCAAGGGCATACATCGCATTATTGAGCGCTGGCCTGTTTGGAAGACCGAACGAGACATTTGAAACTCCAAGAACGGTATTTACGCCGAGCTCTTCAGTAAGGCGCTTAACAGTTTCAAGCGTAACAACAGCCGCTGTCGGGTCGGCGCTGACGGCGAGCGTCAACGCATCAAAAACGAAATCCTTCTTCTTTAAACCGTATTTCGCACCTTCGTCAAGAATCCGCCGAGCAATATCAATACGCCCTTGAGATGTGGAAGGAATGCCGTTTTCATCAAGGCAAAGAGCCACAACCGTTCCCCCGTAGCGTTTGACAAGCGGAAAAACGCCATCCATCGACTCTTGCTTTCCATTAACTGAATTGACAAGCGCCTTGCCGTTGACGATAAAAAGCGCCCTTCCCAACGCTTCTGCGTTTGCTGTATCAATCTGCAAAGGAGAAGAAACGACGCTCTGCACACTCTCAACAACTCCTTCGAGCGTCGAAGACTCGTCTATCCCAGGAACGCCGCAATTAATGTCGAGAATTTCCGCGCCATCATCAATCTGCTTTACAGCCTCTCTTAGAACGTAAGCTGTATCGCCTCGTTTGTACGCCTCTTTTAACGCCTTCTTGCCCGTCGGGTTTATCCGCTCGCCGATTACGAGGGCAGAATAAGGCTTTAATTTCACAACTGAAGTTCCTGACGAAACAACACATTCACTTCTTTTGAAATTTTTCTTCTCAGCCGTTTTCCCTTCAAGAAGATTTTTTACTGCCTTTATATGCTCAGGCGTGGTCCCGCAGCACCCTCCTACGATTGAAGCGCCAGCATCTACGAGACGGAGAACGAGCTTTGCAAACTCTTCAGGACCTTGGGAGAAAACAGTCCTCCCGCCCTCCATTCGAGGCATTCCCGCATTGGGCTTTACAATAATTCTTTTCGATGAAAAGGCACGAAGAAAGCGGACAAACTCCTCCATCTTATCAGGCCCAAGCCCGCAGTTAAAACCGTAGGCATCGACATCAAGCGACTCCAGAAGCACGGAAACACACTCGACGTCCGCGCCAGTAAGAAGCTTGCCGTTCTCATCTAGAGAGACGGTAGCATAAATAGGGAGATTGGAATTTTCTTTGACCGCAAGAATTGCCGCCTTAAGCTCGCGCGTATCGCCCATCGTTTCGACGAACGCAAGATCGGCCCCCGCTTCGACACCTGCTTTAACAGTTACCGAAAAAGCTTCAAAAGCTTCTTTAAACGAAAGGTCGCCAGCAGGTTTTAAAAGCCGCCCTGAAGGACCTATGTCTATCGCCACGCGTTTGGCGTTTGAAAGTTTAGCAGTCCTTATGGCCGCTTTTACCAATTCTGATAGATTGTTCTTGCCGCGGTATTTAAGAGGGTTCGCGCCGAATGTGTTGGCAAGAACGACATCGGCTCCGGCCTCGACATACGATTTATGAATCGCTTCCACCCCTTGCGGATTTTTCGCATTCCATTCAAATGGATCTTCGCCAGGCAAAAGCCCGGCATTTTGCGCCATCGTTCCGAAAGCTCCGTCTAAGAAGAGAAATTCACCCATTTTCTTCCTCGCGTTTGATTTCACAAATAGCGGTTACGCTTTTTGAAGGAACCATAAGTCCTGACGCTGTCAATGATACTCCCAGTATTTTTGTCGCGTTTAACTTGGCGATTATTTCGCCACTGAACGAGAGCGGCATATTTCCATATCCTGGCGAACGCCGCGGAGAGAGGCTTTCGCTTGCCAAAAGAGTTGCTTTCACTTCTTCTTCAAGCGCGTCCATTTTCTTTTCAATCGCCTCAAGCCCAATCTGTTGCGAAAAATAGGCGTCAGCCGCGCTTAGCGCCGAAAGCCTTCTCTGCCATGCGTCGAACTGCTGCCCTAACGTTCCGCATAGATAGGCTTTCATCCCCTCTCGCATCCATACGCCACGAGGCTCGAGAGGCGCTTCTTTTTCAAGCTGAGCCTTTCTCTTCTCCGCCGCGTTTTCTGCTTCTTCCAAGAGCTTCTCAGGCATGAAACGTTCAACTCCCCGAGACTATTCCTTTTAAGTTGCCCATAACTCTGCGCGCGATCTCGGGCTTGTTCATCGTGTAGACATGGACAAAGTTAACTCCATTTGCAAACAGATCGATTATTTGCTCAGTCGCATACGCAACTCCCGCATCAAGCATAGCTACAGGATCATCTCCGAATCTATCGACTATCGCCCTGAATCGCGGCGGCAGATAAGTTCCCGCCAAATCGCAAATACGTTTTATCTGCTTGCCGTTCGTTACAGGCATAATCCCGGCAATCACGGGCACCGTAACTCCGGCATCGCGCAGACGCGAAAGGAAATGGAAGTAGACATTATTGTCGAAAAACATCTGCGTAGTAAGAAAATGAAGCCCCGCATCGACTTTTTCCTTCAGGTGCAAAATGTCGTCCGTTATATGCGCGCTTTCAGGATGCATTTCAGGATAACACGCTCCGCCGAGACAAAAACCTTCTGAAGAAAGTCTCGTTACGAGATCAACGGCATGAACAAAATCGCTTTTGCATTCATCCTTTTCCGCGCGGCACTCTGCTGCCGGCCTATCGCCTCTAAGGCAGAGAATATTCTTTATTCCAGCCTTTTTGAATCTGGCGATTTCCGCGGAGATATACTCGTGCGTAGAGCCCACGCAAGTTAAATGAGCAAGAACATCGACTGCACACTCCTTCATAAGATGTTCTGCGATAGCGACTGTGTTCGCGCTTGTGTTTCCGCCGGCCGCACCGTATGTAACCGACATGAAAGACGGCCGCGTAAGTGCTATTTCAGAAACAATCTCTTTCGTTCCTTCAAGAGGTTTATCGCGTTTAGGAGGGAAAACCTCAAATGAAAGAGAAGGTTTTTTCAACGAAAGAACATCACTGATTTTATTCATTATTTATTAAATCACTTTGAAGTCATAAATTCTCAGATGCGAGACATCAACGTAATATTTTCGGCCCTGATATCGCGTTTGTTTTTTCAAAATTAACGAGCCTGAAAAGCCCCTCATATCCCTCTGGCACTTTGCCGCCGTTAATCATTACTGATACGCCCTTTATGCCGAGCGGCAGAGGATTAGACGCTATGTAACGCATAAACGGACCATCCGTCCAATAGCTGTTTCCAAAACCTGCAACAGCCACTGCGGCAGAGCGGGAGTTTAGAATCTCACGAACGCACTCAACTTTACCTTCGTTCATCGAAAGCGGGTATTTGAGCTCAGTTGAAAGGCGCCCACCCGCAATTTTCTGACGTATCCCTACGCAACGCTCGCGCGGAACTCCCGCAACAATGCCGGCCGCTTTTACAAATATATCGGGACTGCCCGAAACGATATAATTCTCAACTCCCGCCTTTTCAAGCGCGCGCATTATCCTTAATGACGATGAGAAAAACCATTTTTTAAGATTGGCTTCGGCGTAATTACGGCAGTATGATTCAATCTCCTCAGCATCAGCGCCGAAAAAGACTTGACCCAACGAGGGCCACGCGAGAAATTTACCGACAGTCTTTTCAAGATACGGATAATCTTTTTCAAGATATCGCTCAGCGGAAGAGAGATCTTTAAATACGGAAGAGAACCCGCCCTCGACGGCCTTTAAGAACATTCCTGAATACTCTTTTTTGCCATTGACGGTGTGTCCAAGAGAAATATCGCCGCAGATGATCGTTCCGTCGAAATCCCAAAACGCCATCGGTACGGAATTTGGAGAGTGAGATTTTATCTTCTCAACATTTGCGATTATCTCACTAACGATGTTGTTGACAAAGATATCTTCCGCAAGAAGTGACCCTCCCACGAAAAGAAGCGCGATGAAAATTGATTTTCTTAAGATATTCATAATTGTGTTTTATGACGTGTTAATAGAGTAAAAGGTGTTTTCTTCTATATGAGAATAATTACAGAACCTTGTGAGAGCTAGATAGTGGTAGTAATTTAGATAACGAAGGGAATTATTCTGCGAGAGGTAGCCAAACGCGATAAAACGATCTTTTATCACGCGTAGAGCCTGCAGATGAAAAATCACAGAACGAAATCGCTCGCGGCGGATTATCGTGAACTCCCATTTTCAAAAATGCAGAGAACGCCGCGTACATAGATGAATCAGGAGGCGTTACGGGAGAAAACTCCACATCCCCTTTCCTCACACGCTCTGAAAAATCACCATCACCGAAACGAGCATCTCGTGCAAGAGCAAGCGGCCCATAAGTGAACGCGATATGACCGTTTTCAATATGCTCTTTCACCTTAGTCTCGAACAAAACTTCAACTTGATCGCCATCTTTCCATTCTCGCGTGAAAGAAACATACCCGGAATTTGTTACTTCCTTTTTCTCTCCAGACGAAAGTTTAAATGATGTTTTCGAACTCCATGCGGGAACGCGAAAACGAAGAGTGAATTTCTCGGAAGAATCAAGGTCAAGCGTCAAAGCATAACGCATATTGCGCGGAAATTCAGTAAAGGAATTTAAACCAATCTTTTTCTTTCCTCCCGAAGGGCTCGGAAGATTCACAATCCCGAAAAGATACTGGTTTATATTAACTACTCCGTTTGAGTACGTTGCAGCATTCCCTAAATAAGCCAAGAAACCACGCGGGCCATTTGCCTCGCAACAATTTATCTGCATACGACAATGCAACGGATGAAAAGACTCACGCTCACCAGCTAACGATGCGTAAGCATCGAATGAACCAGTTGCGGGCGAAAACGAACCGAGATAAGAATTGTAAAATGTACGCTCAAGCTCTTCCGCCCACTTCGCCTCACCTGTCACTGCGTTAAGCTTCTGACAAAGGCGCATCCATGTCGTAAGCACACACATTTCACTGCCGATGGCATAATCCCGCGCCTGCCTCTTGCGAGATGCACAAAAGCGCTCGTATTGCGTTCCGCCGCCTGCGATGTCTATTTCATCGGCAATTATATTTTCCGCCGAAAGGACAACGGCATCAAGACATCTTTTATCACCAGTTTCAAGATAATAATCTAAAAGCCCCTGACAGCAGCTCATCATCTCGTAAGCCTTATGCCCGTGATTGTCGGCATGCCTATCCTTGACTGGAACGCCTTTTAGCGCGAGAGGAATCAATTCCGGGCCCTTCGTGTTGACATCAAGCTCGGAAACTATCCAACGGGCAAAATCAAGATACTTCTTCTCACCGGTGCGACGGTAGAGCCACATAATAGGCTCAAGAACACTGCAATTCATAAGCCCGCAGAAAGGCCCCGTCGCCCCTAACGACTTCTTGCCAGGACCGAAGAGAGAAATAATATAATCTGCGAGGCGAGAAGACGCTTTTAAAGCGGTAGAATCAGAGGTTGCGTCATACCAATGAATAAGCCCCATCATCGTGTATTTCGCGCCCCACACATCGCAAACTTCACCACGAAACTTCGGCAGATAATTGCCAATATAACCATCAGGCAGTTGACTTGCAACGATTGTCTTTACGCTTTTTTCAATGCGTTTTTCAAGATCGCCCGAGCCGTGGTAGCGCGAAAGCGGAACTGCCGCATGCATTATCTTTCCCCAGAATTCATTTTGCCAAATTCCAGGCTGAATTACGCCCCACGAGCCTGTTTCGCTCTTGCGCGTAAACGGGCGGGAAAGATAGTCAAAATCCAATTCTCTTAAGTTGTTGCGAATCATCGCATCAAGCCGCTCGCCTGGAAGGCCGCGGATGCACATCTCATCTACTTCAACCTCCTTTAACGACTCAATCGGAGCGCCTTTGAGAGAGAAAGAAACGACAGAGAGACTTAAGCAAAAAATAATGTTTAGATTTTTCATAATGTTTAGATTTTTCATAATGTAAAAAAGTTATTTCTCAATCGCAATATCATCGAATGTGCAACCATCATATCTAAGGCCTCTTACGGCCATAAATCTTTCAGGCATAGGCCTCGTCCACCACGCAGCGCCCTTCTTCTCCCACTTCCCTGGAAAATCTTCGTCAGAAACGCGAGTAAAAGAACAGCCCCTAAAGACCACATCTTCCATCGGACAAGTAGAATTAGAGCTAAACGAAGGGAATCTCAGCGCTTTACACCTCACATCGGTAAAAGACACGTTCTTGACGATTGCGCTCGGAACTTTCTTTTTGCAAGAAAACGAAAGCGAAATCGGCGAGCTGTAAATGCGATCCATAGTAATTGCACCAAATGAAATATTCTCAAAGCGAGGCTCTGCCGTCCCGACATCAGTCATTCCCTCTTCAAAGCGAGGGACGACAAAATCAATGCCTGAGGCAGAATCTGAAATTGTGATATTTGAAAAAACGCAATCTCTGATTACGCCATCACCAATCCACCCAAAACTGATTGCCCCTGCATGGCTCTGAAGCGAGCAGTTTGATACGATCACACGCTCACAGGCAGGAGTGCCGCCTTTTGCGAGAGCCCTGCCGTTGGCGCGGATTTTAATCGCATCATCTCCCGCGACGACGCGGCAGTTTGATATTACGACATCACGCGAGCAGTTGATATGAAAGCCATCGTTATTGGGCTTTTCAGGATCGGCAAGAACTTTGACTTTGTCAAAAATGACGCGATCGCAATCTGTGGCCCAAAAACCCCAGCCTGCCGCTGGATTTACGAGACTTATATCGCTAACTGAAACATCGGAGCAACCGGCAAAAAGAACCATGCGCGGCGGCGGATAGCCTTTCTTGCGGCGGTACTTCCAGTTCACCCAATTATCCCCGAGCCCTCCAGGAACTTCCTTGCCCACCTGATCTCCATTCGAAGTATAGCCATACTCGCGCGTACGGGCAAGTTCAACAAACTCATGTCCGTTGCAATCAATCTTCCCCGCGCCTTTTATGCCGATATTGCGGCATTGATCGGCAACGATTAAAGCCGTGCCGCGGCCGCGAGGGCAAAGCTCTTTGACGAGATGTTTAAGAGGTATGTTTGTTGGATAATCGGAATCATTCGGAGAGCCGAGAAGCGTAGCTGAGGCGGTGATTTCAAGCGTGACGGAATCTTTTAGGAATATCATTCCCGTCAAATAACGCCCGCCTTCAAATTTAACGACACCGCCACCTGTGCGCGAACATTCATCAATCGCCTTTTGAATAGATAGCGTATTTTTCGTTTTTCCGTCGCCGACAGCACCAAAATCGCGAACATCAAAATCCTTTGCCGAAGCAGTCAAGAAAACGGCAAAAGAAAAAAGTAAGGAGAAAAAAGCCATATTTTTCATTTTCACACCTCGCTTTTCCTATGAATTTTTGAGTTCTTTCGAAACTTTTAACGTTGAACGAGAAAGCGTCCACGCATTAACCAAGTTTGCAAGATACACAATAACAAGCATTGAAACTACTGCCGTATAGCCATTTGCCCCTTCTCCATAACCGCCGAAGGCACGTGAAACGGCCATCGCAGCCTGATTGCCAGCAAGGCCGGCGAACCCCCAAGCCGAAAGAACGGCGCCGTGAATTTTCGAGATATTCGTCATTCCGTAATTATCGGCGAGAATAGCAGGAATAACAGAGAAGCCTGCGCCGTAACAAGCGTTAATCACAAGAAGAGCAAGGCCTATCATAGCGGGAACGAAACTTGTCAGCATAACAGATGCTGAAATGGAAAGAATCAAAAGAAGCACATTGATGCGACGAGTAAGCTTATCCGACCACCACGCAAAGAGGAAACGCCCTCCTCCGTTCATCAACCCGGAAACTGCAATTACAGCCGTAACGACCCCTTCGGAGTAGCCTACCGCAGGAGATTTCATCATCTGCTTTGCAAGGGGAATCAAGCAAAGGCCGGCCGAAATATTGAGGAACATAAAAAGCCATGCGCGAAGGAAGAATGAATCGCAAAAAAGCTTCCTGTAGGAAAACTCGAGCGAAGGTATCCCGTGCCCGAAACTCTGCACCAGAACTTTCGGCTTTTTGAGCATACATGCCGCAATTGACATCGGAACGGCGTAAAAAGCTGCAAACGCAAAAAAGACCGTTGCTATCTGCGAAGTGTCTGAAGAGACTGAAAAGTAATCGAAAAAGCCGCGAAAACGCGCTGAGATGAGGGAAAAGTCGGAACCGACAGAGAAGCCTCTGTAGACGATAGTTGAAAGCGTGGAGCCAAGACCGAATGATATAATCGGCAGAGCCGCGGCTATCGCCTTATGTTCAGGAAACCAGAGCATCATCGTTTTGACGGGCGAAATGTAAATAACGCCCGTTCCAGTGCCGACCAAGACTCCGTAACCGAGGTAAACAAGAAGAAGCGACTTCGCGAGAATGCCGACGCCCGTCACGCACAGGCCTAAAATAAAAAGCCCCATGCCGACTATTGTCGAAAGTTTAATATTACGCTCTACAATTTTACCGAAGAAGGCAGCTCCCATTCCCAGGAAGAAAATCCCAAGAGAAAAAGCGAACTGCACTTCCTTTTGAGAGTGTCCAATATGGCGAGCAATCTCATCGGAAAAATTCGTGAAAGCGTAAATCTGCCCTACCGAAACAGCAAGGAGAAACGCCGGCAAAACCGCGCGAAGAAAGCGTTTCACATCATTCTCCAATCAGTTCTTCGGCCAATGCTTCGAGCATAGCAGAAGACTTCTCGTCCAGAGCCGATTTGATGGTGACGACATTTTTGCAGAAGCTGATATTCTCGCTCTTTTCAAACATGCCCTTCATCACCTTAGCCGCAACAGGCGCCCATGTGCCATTTTCAATAAAGCCCACCGTCCTATTGCGGTAATTTCTCGACGTAAGATGTTCAATGAAGTGAAGCATCCACGGGAAGATTCCGTTATTGTACGTAGTCGTGGCGAGAACAAGCCTGTCATGGCGGAAAGCGTCTTCAACGGCTTCTGGCTGATCATCGCGCGCCAAATCGCTCACCGCTACTCTTCCGCACCCTTTTGCGCGCAAAATTTCAGCAAGCTTAAGAGCCGCAGCTTTCGTGTGGCCGTAAACTGATGTGTAGCAAATCGTAACGCCGCGCTCTTCACACTCGTATGAAGACCATTTGCTGTAAAGCTCAACGGCGTGAGAAATAGCCTCAGGAGTATCAAGCACGGGGCCATGCAGAGGGCATATTCTTGAAATGGTAAGATTAGCAGCCTTTTTAAGAAGCGCCTGAGTCTGCTGACCGAACTTGCCGACGATTCCGAAATAATAGCGGCGAGCTTCGCAATCCCACCCTTCCGGGTCTTCAACATCGTTAGCGCCGAACTTTCCGAAGCCATCGGCAGAGAAAAGAGTTTTCGTCGATTTATCGTAAGTTACAATAACTTCGGGCCAATGAACCATCGGCGCCGCCACAAAGACAAATTCATGTGAATGAGTTGAAAGCGTATCGCCCTCTTTTACAACCATTCTGCGTTCAGCGAAATCAGTCCCGAAAAACTGCTTCATCATAACGAATGCCGGCGCCGAAGAGACTATTACGGCTTTAGGATACTTCGCCGCGAAACGCGCAATATTGGCGCTGTGATCAGGCTCCATGTGCTGAACTACAAGATAATCAGCCTCGCGCCCGGCAAGAGCATTTTCGAGATTTCCAAGCCACTCTTCACCGAAATTCTCGTCTACAGTATCAAAAACTACGGTCTTATCGTCAACGACGACATAGGAATTGTACGCCATCCCGCGCGGAACGCGATACTGCCCTTCGAAAAGATCGACCTCATGATCGTTTACGCCGATGTACTTAATATCTTCAGTGATTTTCATAAATTCTCCTTCTTTACCTCACAACCGCTCCATATCGCGGCGCAAAGCCTTCTGTTTAAGTGACTCTCTTTTGTCGTGAACCTGCTTGCCGCGGCAAACACCGAGAGCGAGCTTGATTCTACCGCCCTTGAGATAAAGTTTAAGAGGAATAAGGGTAAGCCCCTTCGCCTCAGTTTTTAGTTTAAGTTGCTGAACTTCTCGCGCATGAACGAGGAGCTTTCTTTTGCTTTTAGGCTCATGATTAAACCTGTTGCCGAACTTGTACGCGGCGATATCACAACCAAGAAGCCAAAGTTCGCCGCCGAGAACAGCCGCATAAGCGCCGGAAAGGGAAACCCCTCCCCCTCTTACGGACTTTACCTCAGTTCCCGACAGAACCACACCGCACTCAAGAGTTTCGAGCACGGTGTAGTCATGCCTGGCCTTTCGGTTCTCGGCAAACGTCGTGTTAAACGGCTTATTCTTCACGATATAAACCTTTTAACGCTTTGCCGAAAATCAGTCGGCATAAAGAGAGTTGATATTGGCGTTTTTCATATTCCACTTAGATTTGGCTTCTTCCGCCTTGGCAATGGCGTCAAAGTCAATCTGAGCTATCAACTTTCCTTCGGCAATCTCGACGAGCGCGATATCGCACTTGTCGATATCCAACGCCGTGCGATGCTTGGCGCGATCTTCATCCGTCAGAAGCGTCTGCGGGTTGATTAACGGCTTTGCGCCGTTAATCAGCTCACGCGAACGCTGGCTGACAATGTTCACGAGAACAGGGATGGAAGGAATCTTCTCCTGAGCGGCCTTGAGCAATCTGGAATTCATGTATTTCCTCCGATATTCAAGATTTGTATGTTCAGTTGGACTGCGCATCCAGCTCGGCCATGGCGGCCTTGCGGCTGAGCTTAATACGTCCACGCTCGTCAACATCAAGGCACTTGACCTTTATGATGTCGCCTACTTTGCAGACGCCTTCCATCGAACGAAGGAACTTGTCGGAAAACTCGGAAATATGACAAAGGCCATCCATTCCCGGAAGAATCTCGACGAATGCGCCGAAATCCTTGATTCCCGTAACCTTACCCTCGTAGATCTTGCCAGGCTCCGCCACGGCCGTAATCTTGCCGACTTCGCGCTTCGCAGCTTCCATCGACTCAAGCGAGGTCGCGAAAATCGAAACCTTGCCATCGTCGTCGATATCAATCTGAGCGCCGGTCGTCTCGACAATTCCACGGATATTGGCTCCGCCGGGACCGATGAGAGCGCCGATCTTGTCGACAGGAATCTGCATCTCTTCAATGCGCGGCGCATACTTGCTGAGCTCAGCGCGCGGCGCAGGAAGGATTGTTTCCATAAAGTCGATGATCTTAAGACGCGCATCGTGAGCGGCCTTGACGGCGCCCTCGACGAGATCCCACGTAAGACCGCGCAGCTTAAGGTCAACCTGGAAGCCAGTAATGCCCTTCCTAGTTCCGCCGACCTTGAAGTCCATATCGCCGCAGTGGTCCTCAGCACCGAGAATATCTGTTACGAGCACCTTCTTCGACTGGTCTTCATTCGTAAACAAGCCGATTGAAATGCCGGCGACAGTGCGCTTGAGAGGAACGCCCGCATCCATAAGAGCAAGGCAGCCATTGCAGATAGACGCCATCGACGAAGAGCCGTTGGAGCCCATAATCTCGCTCACGACGCGGATAGAATACGGAAACTCATCGGGGAGCACCTCTGCGATTGAACGCTCTGCAAGAGCGCCATGACCTATCTCGCGACGACCTGTGGAGCCGAGGCGGCCAACTTCGCCCGTGCAGTAGGGAGGGAAGTTGTAGTGAAGCATAAAGCGCTTCGAAGTATCTCCGCCTGTGACAGAATCGAGATCCTGCGCATCCTTCTTCGTGCCGAGCGTGACAGTCGCGAAAGACTGTGTCTCGCCGCGCGAGAAGATGGCCGAACCATGAATGCGGGGAAGAAGCCCAACCTGAGCCGAGAGAGGACGAATTTCAAACTGGCCGCGGCCATCAATACGCATTCCCTTCTCAAGGACGTTCTTGCGAACAGTCTCAATCTCAAGCGCGTCGAAAAGATGAACAAAGCCGACAGCGTCAACTTCAGGCCACTTTTCGGCAACCTTCTTAAGAAGATCTTCCTTGATAGCGGAAACTTTGCCCTGACGCTCAAGCTTGCCCTTGATGAGAAGCGCGGAGGCAAGAGCCTCGCCAGCTTCCTGGCGCATGAAATCCATCTTATCGGCAGGCTGAGGAATATCAACGATTACCTTATCGCTCTTACCGAGTGCGCGACGCATCTCAATCTGAAGGTCGATGATCTTTTCAACTTCCTCATGAGCGCGCTTCAACGCGGCGATAAAGTCTTCGTCGCTGATTTCAGCGGCGGAGCCTTCCATCATAAGGAACTTGCCGCGAAGACCGGCATAAAGAAGATCGATATCGCTCTTAGCCTTCTGCTCGTGAGTCGGGTTGATAACCCACTCGCCGTCGACACGACCGATGCGAACGCAACCGATTGGGCCCATAAACGGGATTTCACTGATGTGAAGAGCTGCAGAGGCAGCATTCACAGCAAGGAAATCGCCTTCGCGGGTGCCATCGCTCTGGATGAGAGTCGAATTGACCTGAACATCATTGTAGTAACCTTCAGGGAAGAGCGGGCGGATCGGACGATCGCACATACGAGCGGTGAGAATCTCCTTGCTCGTAGGGCGCGCTTCACGCTTGAAGAAGCCGCCGGGAAACTTACCTGCAGCGTAAAACTTCTCACGATACTCACACTGAAGAGGGAAGAAATCAATCCCCTCGCGTGGAGTATCGGTGTTGGTAACAGCCGTAAAGACTGTAGTATCACCGTATGAAACGGTGACGGCCCCGGCAGCTTGCTGTGCCAAAAGGCCGGTCTCTATCACGAGGTCTGTCCCCGCAATATTGACTTTAAACTGTTTTGTACCTTCCATCTTAAAATTCTTTCGTTTTAGCGACGAATGCCGAGCTTCTTGATAAGATCCTGATACTTGGCAATGTCTTCACGCTTGAGATAATCAAGAAGGTTGCGGCGGTTCTGAACCTTGCGGAGAAGTCCGTTACGGCTGGAATGATCCTTCTTGTTAGCCTTGAGGTGCTCAGTGAGAGCGGCAATCTGCTTAGTAAGAATTGCAACCTGAACTTCGCAGGAACCCGTATCACGGTCATGACGCTGGAACTCACTCTTGATGGCGGACTTATCGATCTTCATTTTTTATTTTCCTATTCTTTTTTTGTTCCGCTAGCCGGGAGGTCGTAAATGCAGGCAAAAACAGCCTACGCTCCAACAATTAGAGCCCCCACGACAGGGAAAACCTCCTGAGACAGCCGCAGATTGGCATGTATTATACCAAAAACAGCCCCGAAAAAGCAATAGCGACGTACTCGGTCGGTCAACACCGCTAGCGCGGTCTTGACCGACCTCGGCATCTGAGCAAAAGAGCATCTGAGCAAAAGAGCATCTGAGCAAAAGAGCATCTGAGCAAAAGAGCATCTGAGCATCTGAGCATCTGAGCAAAAGAGCATCTGGGCTTTTCGATCGGTGGTTGTGAGCGAAAATGCGCTATCCACGAAAAGATAAGCGCCCGCCGAGGGGCGGGCGCAGGCAGAGGCACTTAGGGCCTCAACCTCAACG
>JAHBAE010000099.1 GCA_018384485.1 Kiritimatiellia bacterium | reverse complement strand
AGCTAATATTTCCCTCAACGGAGCGGCGGTGCTCGGCAACATCACTAAGCATTTCCTCGGCCAGTGGATGGGTGGAGTTACCGTTTTTGCGATAGTTGTTCTTGCCATAACGAGCGGCGACACGGCTCTTCGCAGCGCGAGGCTGAGCATAGCGGAGATGTTTAATGTAAAACAGACTAATATACTCAAACGTATTTTTACAAGTTTTCCGCTCATTATCATTGTTGCTGGGCTTTTGTGGTGGTCCAACCGCGATGCGAAAAGTTTCGCAAAACTCTGGAATTATTTTGCTTGGGGCAATCAACTTCTTTCAGTTACAACTCTCATGGCGGCGAGCGTATGGATGCTTCGTCTTGGAAAGGGGAGCAAGGCTTTGATTACATTAATTCCAGGCGTTTTTATGTGTATGGTTGTTTCGACGTTTATATTTTGGGCGTGGCCGACTAAAGATCAAGTGTGGGGGATCATTCCTGGTGGCCTTTCGCTTCCTTCTGCCGCTTGCGCGGCATCTGTCGTTACGGCTTTAGTAGTCGCTTTCGTCATCCGCCGTTCTAAAGTCGATTCAATGGAGGGCGGCAAATGTGCGCTTTAAAAAGGACGGCGGCTTTATTTTCGCCTGAAGATCCGTTTGGAGAGCTAAAAAAAAATCCGTCCCTCCCGGCCGGGTTGCGCCGTCGTTTCAATGACCGCGTCCTAATCATGACGACATCCGAGTGTTTTGCGCGCTGTCCTCATTGCACGCGTGCGTTTATACTTGGAAAGACAGAAACCGTCGACACTGAAGAGAAGCTTGAAAAATGCGTTCAATATGTAAAGAAGCATCCTGAAATCAGAGATGTTCTTCTTTCAGGAGGCGATGTGTTAACTCTTTCAAATGCCGCCGTAAAGCGCCTTGTCGACGCTTTCGCTTCGCTTGAACAGATCGATATCGTGCGCATTTGCACTCGCGCTCTCGTTGATAAGCCTGAGCGCATTACGGACAGTCTCGCCCGTCTTCTTGCGCGTTCGGGGAAAGTGTGGGCGAACGTTCACATAAATACTGCCGCTGAAGCCCTGCGTGCCGCGCCTGCCGCGGCGAGGCTTGTAAATAAAGGCATTCCAGTATCGTCGCAGACAGTTCTTCTTAAGGGTGTAAACGATACACCAGAGAAGATGCTCTTGCTTTTAAGAAAGCTTTCCGCGGCGAGAATAAGGCCTTATTACGTTTTTCAGTGCGATCCAGTAGCAGCAATCGAAAAGCGCTTTGGCGTGCCTCTCAAGAAGGCCAAGGCGATTGAAAAATATTGTGCAGAGCATATCGGCGGGCTATCTCTTCCGCGTTTTGTTGCAGATCTTCCATCTTCTTTGCGCAAAACGCCTCTCGATTTGTTATAATACACACCTAAAGCCGGAGTGTCGGAATGGCAGACGATGCGGACTTAAAATCCGCTGCTCGGTATTGAGCGTACGGGTTCGAGTCCCGTCTCCGGCATACCACATCAAGCGTCTTGCGAGTTAATGTAGGGCGAGGGTGCAAGGTATGAAACTTTTGGAGGAATAATGGGAATCCTTTCGAGATATATATTTCGTGAATTTTTAGTGCCGCTTGCATACTGTCTTGCGGGCTTTATTTCCATATATGTTTTATTCGATCTTTTTGGTTCGTTTGCGCGAATGCTTGAGGCGAAGCTTTCCTTTACCGATGCCGTCATGTATTTTTGCGGTTATCTCGCCCCGTATTTCCATTATCTCGCGCCGGCGGCTCTTATGCTTGCCACCCTTTATACAATTTGGACATTCTGCCGTCATTCAGAGCTTGTCGCCATGCGCGCAAGCGGTGTGAGTTTTATTACGATAGCCACGCCCATTCTTTCATGTGCGCTTGCAATGGCTATTTTTGTCGCTTGGGTAAGCGAGTCATTTATGCCGCGCTGGTCTCAGTGGGCATATCAACTTAAAAACTCCAAATTCGAGGCGCGCGGCGCGGAGGTTGCTGGCAATCTTGTTTTGCGCAACGCCAAGGGGTATCGCACTTGGAATGTTGATAAAACGCTTTCCGCCGATTGCTCTCATTTGGGAGGAGTGCGCGTTACTGTAGATAGGCCAGGAGGTATCCGTCTTTTTACGGTAACTGCTCCAGAGGCGCGTTTTATGGAAGGGGAGTGGTGGTTTACAAAAGGAGTGGTTCAGCATTACGATGCCAATGGCTCTGAAATTTCCACTCCCACGCCTGAGCTTGATTCTCTTGAATTGAGATGCTTTGATTCATTCACGGAACGCCCTGAAGATTTCCTGATGCAGAACAGAAAGTGGCAGTACAATTCTGTTAGAGACCGCATTCGCTATCTCAACACTCACAATGAGCTTTCTCCAGAGAGAAAAGCTGATTTGAAATATGATACATGGGCGCAGATTATGGCTCCGTTTGCGTGTCTTGTGATAACGCTTTTTGCCATCCCCGCAGGAATTGCATCAGGCAGGCAAAGCGTCTTTCGCGGCGTTCTTGGAGCGCTTGGTCTTTTCTTTGCGTTCTACAGTGTAGATATTGCTTGTATGATAGCCGCGAAGAATGCGTGGTTGCCTCCTGTCTTTGCGGCGCTCTTGCCGCATATATTATTCCTTGTCTTAGGCTTGCGTCTCTTTTATCGCCATCGATAGTCACGCGGGAAGAGTTTCGTGGCACTATTCAACTTGCCTATAACTTAAGTTGCAAGTTGAATAAATCAGAGTTTTTCTGCCTTTGGAGGTTACGGCCAACGCATTAAAAGCCGATTCTTCCCCTTTTGGGCCCCTGAATCGTTTTTAATGCGTTGGAAGTGTCTCAGCAACCAACAACCAGCAGCGCAG
>JAHBAE010000114.1 GCA_018384485.1 Kiritimatiellia bacterium | reverse complement strand
CTTCACAAGTCAAATCGACTCGAAGAGTTCTTCCAATACCTCGTCAAAGACCTCCGACAGGTTGATTGTGCGGCAAGAACCTGACCCCTACCTCATTGGTGTTGCATAAAAATCTCGTTGCACCCTTAGAGATTGGCCGTTTCAAATATGGTATAATACGCGGAAATTTTCAACCTAAGAAAGGTCTCTATGGAAGAAACAAAAAAACTTATTATCATGCCATGCCTGGATATGATAAACGGGCGGGTCGTCAAAGGCGTCAATTTTGTAGACATCAAGGACGCGGGCGATCCTGTTGAATGCTGTAAAGCGTATTGTGCCGCAGGTGCCGACGAGCTGGCGATGCTTGACATAACCGCCACTGTCGAAGGCCGTAAAACGATGCTTGAGACTGTTCGCAAAGTTGCAGACGCCGTCACCGTTCCCTTCACCATGGGCGGAGGCATTTCATCGGTAAAGGCCGCGGCTGAAGTTTTCGAAAGCGGCGCCGACAAGATTTCCACTTCCTCCGCCGTTTTCCGCAATCCCGATATGATCGGCGAGCTTGTGAAGAATTTCGGCGCGGAAAAAATCACGGTCGCAATTGATGTAGCTCAAAACGCCGCAATGCCTTCCGGCTACGAAGTGTTTATCGACGGCGGGCGCACCGCTACAAACACTGATGCGATTGAATGGACGAAAAAAGTTGCGGATTACGGCGTCAAGACGATTCTCCCCACTTCGAAATCGACTGACGGCGTGCGCACCGGCTACGACCTGCCGCTTATACGAAACATCCGCGCCGTAACAGATGCGGACATCGTCGCATCGGGCGGGGCGGGAACGATGGAACACTTTGCCGAGGCCGCAGAAGCCGGCGCAAACATCCTTCTCGCCGCAAGCGTTTTTCACTTCAAGGTGATTGAAATTCCCGCGCTCAAAGCATTCTTAAAAGAACGCGGCTTCAATGTAAGATAAAAAAAGTCAGCCTAAAAACTCGCTCATAGTAGGTTCTGCCCCGTGTGAAATACCGCGGCGCAGAACCACTTCTTTTACAGTCATAAAGAGAATTCTTAGATCGAGCAGAAATGACCAGTTGTCGACATACTCGACATCATAGCGGAATTTATCTTCCCAATCAAGCTCATTTCTCCCATGAACCTGCGCCCAGCCGGTAATCCCGGGAAGAACTTCATGGCGCCTCATCTGAAAAGGCGAATAACGAGAAAGATATTCCACAGGCAGCGGACGAGGCCCCACTAAAGACATATCGCCTTTAAGGACGTTCCATAACTGCGGAAGCTCATCGAGAGACGAGGCGCGCAAAAACCTACCGAAGCGCGTAAGCCTTTGAGCATCGCTCCCGCCGCTTGCCTTCATAGTGCGGAATTTAACGAGATTAAAAGCTTTTCCGCCGCGCCCCGATCTTTTCTGAATAAAAAAAACGGGCCTGCCTAAAAACAGATAAACTAAACACGCAACTACGAAAGAAAGAACAAAAACAAGCGGCGAGAGAAGCACCACCATCAAAACATCAAACAGGCGCTTCATGCGAAACGTTTCGCCAATGAGGCGAGAAATGTATCCTTCTGAACAAGCTCATGAGACGAAAGGCCTTCCATCTCATGAGGAAAGACGAGCCATTGCGAACCTGGATCTTTCACGAAGAAGTCAGGCTTGATGCCAGTTTTGTTTTTTACCGATTTGTAGTAGACGCATGCTATCTTCGCTTCAGCGCCGCATGATTGGGCTTTTTCCAGAACGGCAACTGCCGTTTTGCCCGTATCAAAAACATCGTCGACAAAAAGAACTTTCGCGCCTTTTTTGAAAAGCGCGAAAATCTCCTCCGCGAAAGAAAAGACCACTTCGCCCTCATTGCGCCCAATGCCCGTATACGAAGAGCATTTCAGAGGATAATGCTGAACATCCCAGCCCGTGGCGCGCAGAAATTCATGGACGGAAACGGCGACGCTCGCACCGCCTCTCCAAAGGCCGATCACGAAATCTGGCTTCCACCCGCTTGAACGCACTTCAGCGGCGAGCTGCCACTGCTTCTGGAGATATTCATTGGGGTCTAAATAAATCTTTTCCATTTCCCCACCTAACGGGCATTAGAAGAACCATTTGGCGCAGGCAAGAAGCCCTTGCTTCCACGGAACGCGATGCGAAACTCCTGATTTGCCCGAAAACTCGGAAAGATGCTCAACATACCACTCGTAATTGCGGATGAGAGCATCCTTGTTCGAATAGCGCGGCTTGTAGTCAAGAAGCTTTTCCGCCTTTTCTATTGATACGAAGCTATCCTTTGAAGCAGTCTCGTACACCCACGGATAGAGCGGCGAAAGATGAAACTTTTCAAGGATACGCAAAATCGCAACAAGCGGTTTTACCGGCATCGGGCGAATTTTCTTGCCGTGCCCCGCCTTGTCGAGAACGGCCTGGTAATCCTCCTTCATTGTGGAAAATTCCTTCGCGCCGATATTAAACTCCGTAGAGACAACATCCTTCGGATATGTCATCGCGTTCCAGATTGCATGATCGAGATCATCCACATCCATCAGCTGATAGCGGTTTTCGCCGCTGCCAATCATCGGGAAGCCGTGCCCCGTATACGCCCAATCGTAGAAAAGCGCGAACACACCGAGCCTTTCAGGACCGATAAAACTCTTTGGACGGATGATTGAAACGGGATACCCTTCCTTGATAGCCTCGCGGCAGATATTCTCGGCATCAATCTTCGCCTGCCCGTAAGGGCCGACGCCAATAAGAGGATCCGTCTCGTAAATCGGGTGTTTTACAGGCACGCCATAAACGGCCGTTGAAGAGATCTGGATCATCCTATCGAGATTGAACTTGCGCGCCGCATTAAGCACATTGCGGCACCCATCAACCTCGGTCGTGAAAATATCCTCTTCGCTGTAAAGCGGAAGCGCCGCTGCGCAGTGGACGACGATATCGCACCCTTCCGTCACCTTCTCAACAGCAGGAATATCGCGCACATCGCCCAAAGTGAATTTAAGCCACGGCTCCTTCTTTTCAGGATAATCGAAATCAGCGATATCAAGAACGCGAATCTCCTCAACGCCCTTTGTGCGAAGGAACCTAATAAGATTTATGCCGAGAAAGCCCGACCCGCCTGTAACTAAAACTTTCATGACTCGTATTATACCAAATATCAGCGATGAAATTAGAACTCCACCTTCTTCCAAGAAAGAGCGGGAATAACGCCCTCGCAGGAAACATCACGCGTTTTCAAAGCGAACTTTTCCTCATTGCACGACCAATTGACCAATATTACCGCCCTCTTGCCCGAAGGACTCTTCCAGATGCTGTAAAAGACAACGGGCAGTTCATGCGTCGCAACGGAATACTCGCCCTTCTTTGAATAAGTTCCGCGGTTTAAAAATTCCACAGTCTTTTTGGCGCAAGACATCTTTCCTGGATGAAGCATCTCGCCTTTCAGAAGGAAATCGCGGTTGGCGTGATAGAACCTCGCCGTATCTATCATAAAAGCGTAAAGCTTGGCGCAACTCGGATTTGAAGCATCCTCAATGCGGAAATTATGCGCACATGGCTGCGCGCCCCAAATGACGCCGCGGCTGAGCTCTACCGGGAACTGATCAGGGAAAAGCGTCGGCCAATCCTTCTCGTCTGTCCACTTTTCCGAATCGGGCCATTTAGGGTCCCACGCGGGAATGCCCGACATTGTCGCAAAATTGCCAAAGAGAACCACGGCGCCGTGGTAAACGGCGGGGAAGACGGGAACTTTTTCGAAATCAACCTTCCCGCCTCCGTTAAAGCGCTCGTAGCTTGGAGATGTAAGAATGAACGAATCGAAAATATCCATATACGATTCATTGCAGTCTTCGCTCGAAAGATGCACTCCCGGATTTTCGCTTTGCACCTTCCGCAAATACTTCCTGAAGTTTCGCACCATGTGGTCACCGCCGCCAGGCGCGTGCGTGTGATTTGTGGCCCAGCAGCCGCCGTATGCGCTGTTGCCTATCTGATCGAGATACTGCCCTTGAAACCCGCAGGGGACAACGCTCCTGACGGCCTTGCGGATATGCTGCTGAAATTTCTCGGAGTCGCCGCACATCTCCGCAAGGCGATGCTTTGAAAATCTATTCCATGCCGTGGCGACGAATTTTCCTTCTCTATTGATTTTCCCGCAGCGCTCACCTCCCTCCTTCCAGGAAGGGTCGTCCATATCCCAGCTCAATCCGTTGATATACGTTTGCGCATATATGCCGAGAGAATTAAGCTTCTTTACGGCCTTGCGAAAACTCTCCACCCCTTCGCGCGGCGGCCAGTAATTCGGGTAAGACGTATCATAGGGAATATCATGCCACCAGTACCAGTCGAGAGCCACGGGAACGCCGCTGTCGGCGGCAAACTTCTCAATCGGCGGAATTACGATGTCGCTCGTGCGGCGGTTCCAAAACCAAAAGCCGACATTCTCAAGTTGCCCGAAATTCCTTGCTCGCGCATCTTGTAGATACTGCTCGTCGGCGACGATTTTCTTATAAATCTCCGCCGCCTCAAACCATCCGCCCTTAAAAGGAATCACCATGCTCTTAAACGGAAGAGCGCGCGAAAACTTCTCGCCCTTTACAGGTACATAGCCAGACTCGAGAATTATTTCTTTCGCTCCATCGCCCTTCGCCTTGGCCGAAAGAAATGAAGCGTGGAAACGGGCACCCTTTTGTATAATCGCGTACGAATCACCAAACTCATTTAGAAGCGCAAGCATGCGGTACGTCATTCCCCAGCCGGGATTGCAGCGCACAATGATTTTGCCGTCGGTGAATTTCTCCCAATCGTACGGCCTGATTTCTCCAACGCTGTGAGGAATCAGCATTTTCGCATTGCCGCGGCGTTCCACCGCGACAGACGCGCTCCAATCGCCGTTTTCAAGGCATTCCACCTCACCAAGCGGAATTTCAGCCGCAAAAAGCGCACATGCGAGAGGCAACAGAGTCGCCGCCGTCGATATTTTTACGATGTTCATTTTTTCCTTTCTCTTAAACTGACCGCTCAGCAAGCGCCGCCCATCTTTCTACCGCTTCTTCAAGCTCTACTTGCGCTTCCTTATACCTTTCGATGGCAGATTTGCTTCCCGAAACCATCTCTTCTTCCAAAGCCTTAATCTCTTTCTCAAGAGCATCAATTCTGTCGGGAAGCATTTCTAACTCGCGCTTTTCCTTGTAGGAGAGGCGATTGGACTGTTGCGACGGCTTCTTTTCAGATTGGTCTTGGTTTTTCTCCGCACCTGCGGCCGCCTTGCGAGATTGCGACACGCTTTTTTCATAATCAGAATAACCGCCCGGGCGGCAGACTACGGTGCCATCACCCTCCAATGCAAAAGTGGAAGTTACCACCTGATCTAAAAATTCACGGTCGTGAGAAACAAGCAAAAGCGTGCCGCCATATTCAATAAGGCAATCTTCCAAAAGCTCAAGCGTTTCAATATCAAGATCGTTCGTCGGCTCGTCCATCACAAGAAGATTAGACGGCTTGAGAAAAAGCTTAGCGAGCATCAGGCGCGCTTTCTCGCCTCCTGAAAGCGCACGCACCGGCGTGCGGGCGCGCTCGGGGGAGAAAAGGAAATCGGAAAGGTAGGAATATACATGTTTCCTAACGCCGCCTATGACAACCTCATCACGATCCGTCGCGATATTTTCAACTACTGAAAGCTCGCCGTTAAGCTCGCCGCGAAGCTGATCGAGAAACGCTATCTCCACATTCGTTCCGCGTTCGACAGATCCTTCCGTGGGTTCCATGCGACCTGAAAGAAGATTTAGAAGCGTTGTCTTTCCTGCGCCGTTCCCGCCGACTATACCTATTCGCTCGCCGCGAAGAATATCAAATGTGAAATTTGAAACGATTTTCCGCGAATCGGGCGAATAGGAAAAGCCGAGATTGCGGCATTTTATAACTTTCATTCCCCCCGGGGCTGCCGTATCAAGACGCATCGAAACATTCTCGCCTTTAACGCGGCGCGATGCGAATTCGGCGCGAAGCTTCTCAAGCCGCGCCACCCTTCCCTCATTGCGCGTTGTGCGCGCTTTCACGCCGCGCCGAATCCACGCCTCCTCCTTTTCAAGGAACTTCGCTTTCTTCCGCCATATCGTCTCTTCATCGGAAAGAAGCTCCGCCTTCCTCTTGAGGAAAGTCTGATAATCGCAATCCCATCCGGAAAGAGAGCCGCGATCAAGATCGAAAATCCCCTTTGCGAAACTCTTGAGGAATTTGCGGTCGTGCGTAACGGCGAGAACTGCCATTTCACGCTGGCGTCTTATCATCGCCTCGAGCCATTCTATCGCCTGCACGTCGAGATGGTTCGTAGGCTCGTCTAAAAGCAGTATGTCGGGCTTTTCAAGGAAAGCGCTCTCAAGAGCCTTCCTTCTTATTTCACCGCCGCTTGAGCCCTTTTGCCCGCCAACGCTCTCCACCGACTGTCCCACATAAATGACTTTAACGCCGGTAGAACGAACAACATCGCCGGAATCAGGTTTTATGATTCCTGCGATGACTTTCAGAAGAGTGGATTTACCTTCTCCGTTTCTGCCCGTCAGAGCCGCGCGGAGCCCCTTCTCCACCACAAGGGAAACACCGTCAAGAACAGGCGGCCCTCCGAACGCGACTGAAACGTTTTCAAGCGAAAGGAGAAGACCGCCCACGGCGAAAATTATCAGTTTTTATACGTAACTACGCCGACACCCTTGCGAATGACGCCAACGACGGAATACGGCTGGCGATTTGCGCGCAGAACCTTTTCCGCTTGGGCGAGATCCTTCTTTGGCACGATGATGACGTAACCGATGCCCATATTGAACACACGGTACATTTCATCGCGGTCGACACGGCCTTGATTCTGAATGAAATTGAAAATCGTAGGCACCTTCCAGGAGGAACGGTCGATCTCAGCGTTGACGCACTTCGGCAGAACGCGCGGAATGTTATCCGCAAAACCACCGCCTGTGATGTGAGCCATTCCGTTGATTTTCACTTTCTTTGCAAGAAGCGCGGTGACAGGCTTAAGGAAGCTCTTGTGAACTGCGAGAAGCGCCTCGCCGAACGTCTGATTCGTGCCGGGAAGCTTATCCTTCCAAGAAAGCTGGCAATGATCGAAAATGACTTTGCGCGCAAGCGAATAGCCGTTGGTCTGCAAGCCGCCGGAATGAAGGCCGATTATAACATCCCCGGCGCGGATAGACTTGCCGGTGATGAGAGATTTCTTTTCAACTGAACCTACGATCGTGCCGACGAGATCGTACTCGCCAACAGGATAAAGGCCGGGCATTTCGGCCGTTTCGCCGCCAAGGAGAGCCATATGGTTTTCCTTGCAGGCTTTGCAGAGGCCGGAAACGACACTTTTGAAAACGGCGGGGTTAACCTTGGCCGTGCCGATGTAATCCATAAAGAACAGAGGCTTGGCACCCTGAACGAGGATATCGTTGACGCAGTGGTTAACGATATCCTGGCCGACGGTGTCGTGCTTGTTCATTAAGGCGGCAACCTTGAGCTTGGTTCCCACGCCGTCAGCCGACGCGACAAGGATCTGATCCTTGCCCGCCGGCGTTTTGAACAGACCACCGAACGCACCAATGTTACCCAGCACGTTCGCGGTCTTGGTAGCGGCAACCATCTGCTTGATGGAACCTACCGCGCTCATTTTGACGTCAATATCGACGCCTGCCTGCGCATACGCAGACTTAGCCGCTGCCTTGCTCATTTTATCACAACTTTCCTTTGGAACCGAGAACCTTCTCGATCTTATGGATGTACATTTTCTTCATACTCTCGCGAGCGGGTGTGAGGTACTGGCGAGGATCGAAGTGACTGGGATTCTCCGCTAAATACTTGCGGATGGCTGCCGTCATCGCGAGACGCGAGTCGGAGTCGATGTTGATCTTGCAAACTGCGCTCTTGGCGGCCTTGCGGAGCTGAGACTCCGGAATGCCGACGGCGTCGGGAAGCTTGCCACCGAACTTATTGATCGTGTCGACTTCATCCTGCGGAACGGAGGAAGAGCCGTGAAGAACGATCGGGAAGCCGGGGAGTTTCTTCTCGATGGCCTTGAGAATATCGAAAGCCAAGGGCGGCGGAACGAGCTTGCCGTTCTTATCCCTCGTGCACTGTTCAGGAGTGAACTTGTAAGCACCGTGGCTGGTGCCGATAGAGATAGCGAGAGAATCGCAACCAGTCTTAGTAGCAAATTCAATCACTTCTTCAGGCTTCGTGTAGTGCGACTGGGCGGCGGAAACTTCGTCCTCAACGCCAGCGAGAACGCCGAGCTCCGCCTCAACCGTGACATCATGCTTGTGGGCGTAAGCGACGACCTTCTTCGTGAGCTTGATGTTCTCTTTGAAATCGAGGTGCGAGCCGTCGATCATGACGGACGAGAAACCGCTGTCAATGCAGCTCTTGCAAGTTTCGAAGCTGTCGCCATGGTCGAGATGAAGAACTATCTGAGGCTTCTTGCAACCAAGCTCCTTGGCGTATTCAACAGCGCCCTGAGCCATGTAGCGAAGAATCGTGGGGTTAGCATACTTGCGAGCGCCCTTCGAGACCTGCATAATGACGGGAGACTTAGTCTCAACCGCTGCCTGAACGATGGCCTGCATCTGCTCCATCGTGTTAAAGTTGAACGCAGGGATGGCATAACCACCCTTGACCGCCTTGGCAAACATCTTCTTCGTGTTGACCAATCCGAGTGTCTTATAACTGACCATTTTGGCTTTCTCCTTGTAAATTACCCGTTTACGGGGATTTCTGTGTAGTATAACAAAAAAATACTCCTAAGGCAAACCGCTTACGGCCAACGCATTAAAAGCCGATTCTTCCCCTTTTGGGCCCCTGAATCGTTTTTAATGCGTTGGAAGTGTCTCAGCAACCAACAACCAGCAGCGCAG
>JAHBAE010000113.1 GCA_018384485.1 Kiritimatiellia bacterium | reverse complement strand
CTGCGCTGCTGGTTGTTGGTTGCTGAGACACTTCCAACGCATTAAAAACGATTCAGGGGCCCAAAAGGGGAAGAATCGGCTTTTAATGCGTTGGCCGTAGGCATTTTGCATTTAGAGAAAAGCCGCGTTTTAAGCTGTAATCTCGATTGAGAACGGGCCGTTATTTAAAAGACGCACTTTCATATCAGCTCCAAACCTGCCAGTCCCGACGCGCGAAGAACCTAATTTCTCGCGCAGTGAAGAGACGACTCTTTCGTAAAGAGGCTCTGCCTTTTCGGGCCGCGCAGCGTTGCCGAAGCCCGGCCTGCGGCCGTGAACGGTATCTGCATAAAGCGTAAACTGCGAGACTACTATAACAGAGCCGCCCACATCCTCAATAGAGCGGTTTATTTTTCCGTTCTCATCCTCGAAGATTCTAATGCCCGCAATTCGTGAAGCTATGTTATCGGCTTTCGCCTCATCGTCATCGTGCGTAACACCGAGAAGAACAAGATAGCCCTCCCCGATTTCAGAGATTTTCTCGCCGTCCACTTCAACAGAAGCTTCGCTTACTCTTTGTACCCACGCTTTCACTTAAAGTCTCCTTTCACATCTACTTGGCATATTATACCAAACTCGATTTGATATAATACCCGAAATATCTAGAATGCAAGCCTCCCCAAGAGAATAACATGAATAAAACTTTTCTCGTCTTATTGACGGCAATTATCATCGCAGCCCAATGCCATGCCGTTTACATAGATAACGGCAGACAGCTATTTGTTGACGATTACATAATATCGACTACCACACTGAAACGCGTGTGGCACAAACCTGTAAAATATAGCGGAAACCCCGTTCTAAAACCTACTACAGAACTTGAGGTGAACAAAGGAGGTAACGCCGCCGCTCTCCCCAAAGGCGGCGGAATATGGTGGGATGAAGATGAAAAAGTCTTTAAACTTTGGTATGAAAGCGGCTGGCTCAATGCCGTAACGTATGCTACTTCAAAAGACGGGATCAATTGGCAAAGGCCTCTACTTGATGTAGTCCCAGGAACTAACGCCGTCCTCCCTCTCGACGACCCGTCTCTCAAGCCCGACTCCTGGTGTGTTATCCGAGACCCTGCACCTCGCACAAAAGAAGAAAAATACAAAATGATTCTTCGCAGACCCAACTGCCCTCCCTCAGGCATGCAGCACGGCTGGGCGCTTATCTCTGCCGACGGAATCCACTGGAAAAAAATAAACCCTCTTCCTGCTGTCGGCGACAGAAGCTCTCTTTACTACAATCCCTTCCGCGACACATGGGTCTTTTCGCTCCGCGCGTACAGAAAAAACGGAAACGAAAAAGAATTCAGCCGCAGCAGATGCTACTATGAACAAACTGATTTCTCCGCACCCATCACATGGTATTTAAGCAACTCGCTCGTCGGCGCCCAAGAATGGCTGCACGCCGACGATAAGGATCTACCAGATGCCCGCATCCCTTCTCAGAAGCACGCACAACTCTACAACTTTGACGCGGTGGCGTACGAATCAATTATGCTTGGAATGGCAGAAATCCATCTCGGTCCAGAAAACGACATCTGCGAAAAAGTTGGTATGCCAAAAATCACAGACTTGAAATTTGCCTTCTCCCGCAACGGAAAGGATTTTATCCGCCCTGAAAGAAGCGCCGCCATCGCATCTGAAAGGTGGGATTCTGGCAAATGGGACGCTGGGTTTGTGCAAAATGTCGCAAATCTCTGCGTAATCATGGGCGATGAACTTTGGTTTTACTACGGAGCGTTCGCAGGCGAGAGAAGAAGAGCAAACCGTGATGGCAAAAATTTTATCTGGCATAAGAACAACGGAATGTACGCAAACGGCGCGATGGGCATTGCAAAAATGAGACGCGACGGTTTCGTTTGCCTTGAAGGAACAGGGGAAGTTACGACAAAGAATTTAGATTTTTCAGGCGAGTACCTCTTTGTCAATGTAGACGCAACAAATGGATCAATCGCAGCGGAACTTACTGACGAGAAAGGCAATGTCCTAGAAGGTTTTTCCGCCGCAGATTCTGTAGTTGAAAAGATAAACTCAACAAAAGCCCGCATAAGATGGAAGACTAAAGACAGGATAGACATAACGAAACCTGCTTTTGGCGACATTCCCTACCGTCTGCGTTTCAAACTCAACAACGCCGCGCTATACTCGTTCTGGATTTCGATGACTGAAAACGGTGAATCAAACGGCTATCTTGCAGGCGGAGGACCTGGTTATAAAGGACTTATCGACAAACCAAAACTTGACCGAGAAAAATCTGCACCAAAAGTCTTCACGCCTGATAAATCTCATGCGATACAAACGCGCAAGCATGAAGGCATCCCGTCAATTGCAGTATCGCCAGGCGGAAGAATGTGGGCATCGTGGTACTGCGGAAAAACTCCGCGCGAAGACGAATTTAATTACATCGTTTTAACTTCATCTTCAGACGGCGGACATATATGGAAAGAATTTCTAATTGCCGATCCCGACGCAGAAGGTCCGCGAAGAGCATTTGATCCTGAACTTTGGATATCGCCCGACGGAAAGCTTCGCTGGTTCTGGACTGACAGAGTCGGTACCGTAGCCTCACCCGCATGGAACGATCAACTTTGGATGGCAACTCTTGACGCCGAGACGGGGAAAATATTAGAACCTCCAAGAATTGTCGCAAAAGGCGTTATGATGTGCAAGCCCTCCGTCCTTAGCAACGGAACGTGGATTCTCCCTGTCGCTCTCTGGTGGGGAAAGCCTTCTTCATGTCTTTACGCTTCAACCGACGGCGGAAAAACTTTTACGCTCCGCGGCGGCGTTACATTACCTATTCAGTATCGAGGTTTTGATGAGCATAATATCGTAGTGCGCAAGGACGGAACTCTCGTCGCATACATCCGTGTTTTCAATTTCGGACACAACTGCCTTATGGAAGCTGTCTCAAAAGACGGCGGATACACATGGAGCGAACCTAAATTCTCCAACGCCGTAAATTTAAGCAGCCGCTCATTTGTCACGAAACTAAAAAGCGGAAATTGGCTGATGGTAAAACACGGCATATACGGGAAGCTCGAAAAGGAACGCACAAATCTTACGGCGCTCCTATCTACTGACGAGGGAAAGACTTGGTCAGGCGGGCTTCTGATAGATGGGAGAGCAAAGGTTTCCTACCCCGACGGACAGCAACTTGAGGACGGATCAATCATCGTGGTGACTGACCGCGACAGAACTGGAGAAAGAGAAATCTCATTTCTAAGATTCACGGAAAAAGACATCCTTTCTGGCACAACAAAATCTACAAGAACGATTATTTCTCTCGGCAAAGAAAACACGAAGAGCAAATGAAGATGGATCTAAAAACGAGAAACTTACTAAAGAGGAGAGCTGAAAAATACGAGTGCTTCTCCTTTACGGAAAACGACCCCTCGCAATTCATGCATCTTGTAAAGGGGCATGAAAACCAGGAGGCAACTGCTTTCGTCGCCTCCTCCTTAAGTTACGGAAGCCGCAGCCAATTTCTGCCGAAAATAAAATTCCTGCTCGATGAGGCGCAAGGCGATATGGCACGATGGATAAGCGGCGGAGGATTTGAAAGCGTCTTTGCGCCGAACGACAGGAGAAGCTTCTACCGCTTTTTCACTTACGACACGATGAACGGATTTTTCCGTGCCTACAAAACGGCAATGGATGAATACGGTTCTCTCGGAAATCTCGTCGCTCAAAGAGCAGATGGAGATGCCGGCAAAGCCGTCGAGGTGATATGCAATCACTTCAAATCTCACGGGTCGAGCGGAATAATTCCAGCAGACGCAACTTCAGCCTGCAAGAGAATCTGCATGTTCCTCAGGTGGATGACGCGCGATAATTCACCTGTCGACCTCGGGCTTTGGTCTCGTTTCATAGATCGCAAAACTCTCATAATCCCTCTTGATACGCACGTTCTAAAGCAAGCCTCTGAGCTTGGCCTTGCAAAGATAACGTCTCCCACGATGAATGCCGCGAGAAAACTCACGGCCGTTCTCGCGGAAGTTTTTCCTGACGACCCTGTGCGCGGCGATTTTGCGCTATTCGGATTTGGAGTCGAAAACGCCGCAGCGTCAAAGCGGGCGTAACCGCTCCGCAGGCTCAAGCGCCGCGGAGGAATCGTACGGCATTGCTCCAAGCGCGCAAAGAGCGCTTCCCGCAAGAAACAACGACCCGCAAATAAGAACGGAAGGCTTTGCCTCTCCGCCTTCGCGTGAGAATTCGCGTGCGCCTGAAAGGATAAGCGCCTCCTCAAGAGATGACGCGGCGAGAGCCTCCATCCCTGCCTGACGCATAAGCGATGCCGTCTTGTTCGCGTCGAGGGAACGGGGATTATCGGTGCGAACGGCAACTGCGCGGGAAACGAAGGGCGCAAGCGTTTGAAGAACGGCTTCAACATCCTTGTCGCCGCAGAAGCCTGCAACAAGAACGAGCTTTTCCTTATTCAAACCTAATGCGAAAAGCGAAGAAGCCAACGCTTCCGCAGCCGGCGGATTGTGGGCCCCATCGATTATCACGCCTCCGATGCGATGGAATCTTCCAGGCCAGACGACATCTGAAAAGCCAGCCGTCAGATTATCGGCCCTGGCAATAACGCCGCTTTTTTCAAGAACCTTAAGAGCTGCAATTGCCGTAAGCGCGTTCTCGCGGTTAAAGAGCCCCTCTAAGGAAAACGAACTCGGAATCTCGCTTTCATCGGCAATATCCGGTGCATAAAAGAAAGGCGCGCCCATTTCTTTTGCGCGAGACTCAACTACAGCGCGCACCGCCCGATCATTTCTTCCGAGCACGACTGGCACGCCTGCGCGGATTATGCCTGATTTTTCTGCGGAAACTTTCTCAATCGTATCGCCAAGCCAATCGCAGTGATCCAACCCCACTTTCGTTATCACCGAAAGAACGCTATTGCAGACGTTCGTCGCATCAAGGCGCCCTCCAAGGCCGCATTCTAAAACTGCGAGCGGAGATTTCCTGCGGGAAAAAAGAACAAACGCCACTGCCGTGAGAGTTTCGAAATAAGTAAGAGCCTTAGTCTTTTCCGAGGCGAACACCTCTTCCGCGGCACTCTCCAGCTCTTCATCGTCAACTCTTTTTCCGCCGATGAAAAAGCGTTCCGCTATTTTCACGAGATGCGGGCTCGTGTAGCGGGCTACATTCTCCAGCCCGCGCGCGCCAAGCGCCGCATCGAGAATGGCGGCCACGGCGCCCTTTCCGTTTGTGCCCGCTATGTGAACGGCGGGGCAGGAAAGCTCGGGACTGCCAAGCGACAGGCACGCCTCTCGCATCGGAGAGAGGCCAAGCTTCATGCCGTGCATCCCGCGTGCGGCAAGCTCTTCGCAAAGGCGCCCCATATCATTCACCTCCGAGCAGAATCAAGCGCACAGGAAGAACTGCAAGCGCCACGAGAGCGTAGCATATGAGAATAAGCCACATGAACTTATCGGAAAGAAGAATCTTATCTGGCCTTCCGACATCAGCCGATGAATATGTAAGATACAAATACCGAATAAGCCCGAGCGCAACGGGAATGGCGGTTAAAGAAAGCGCCTCGCCGCAACCATATCGCTCAATCGTTGAAGGGACGAGCGTGTAAGCGACATAGACGGAAAGAGTTATCATCGCTGAGGATGATATAAGCATATCTATTGTGGGCAGATGATAAAACTTAAGCGCCGGGCGCGACTCCTCACAGAGAAGTTTTTCATGGCGGCGCTTGCAGAGCGCAAGAAATAGAGAAAGCGAAAAGGCGCACACCAAAAGCCACGGCGAAAGACGCACGCCGAGCACTTCCGTGCCCGCGACGGCGCGAAGAACGAAGCCTGCTGCGATAACGACAACATCAATGTACGGAATCGATTTCAGCCACCCCGTATAGCAAAGCTGCATCGCGCTGTAAGCGAGAACAACCGCGAACATCGGCCATCTGTCTACATGGCGGACAAACATTATCACCGATGGGGTGAAACCCAGGACAAGGAGAAATGCGGAAGCGATTCTCGCGGAAGAAATCGTCACGCGGCCTGATGCTATCGGGCGGAAGCGCTTTACCGGATGAAGGCGGTCTGAAGCGATATCTCGCACATCATTGAGAAGATAGAAGGCAGACGAAATAAAACAGAACGAGACAAAGAGCCCGGACATCAAAAGCGCCGGTCTCCAGCCTGAAGCAAGCGCCCTTTGCGCTGGATCGCCCAATGCGAAAAGCCAAGCGGCGGGAATCAAGATGTTCTTAGTCCACTGGCCAATTCGCAGCGCCTTTATCCAAATTTTCAGTCTTTCAAAGTATTCCATTTAATAATGCCCCAGAAAAGAGAATGATCCACACTGACCGGATTTTCCTCCCGCTCGTAGAAAGTCCAGAATTTAGCCCAATTGCGGTCGACAGCAGGAACATGGCGAAGCGGAAAGAGAGAAAGAAAACGCCCCTTCTCGACATCGCCTTCTCTCTTCGTTTCCCAGAACGGCCAAAGCCTGAAATAATCGGCGCTCTTCACCCATAAAGGAAATACTCTCGTTTCATTCGGAAGAATTTCAACAAGCCTCCAGCCAAACCTTGTCGTTTCATCTTCAACCGCACCATCGGAATAACGCCGGCTTTCAAGTTTCTCGTAAAACGGGAAAATGCTGAGACGAGTGCGCTGGATTGTTTTCTCATAATCAAAAAACGGCCAAGGCAAGCGCACGCGCAGACCGTCCTTTTTAACGCCGTCGATCCTTTGAGGTTTTGTTTTGGCGATTGAGAAGAACGGCGGAAGTATTAGATGCTGCTCCTCCCGCTCTCGCGAAACCCGGCCGTAGAAAGGCCAAACCATCCACGATGAACCTGCGCCTGACGAATCGCGGTCGCCCTCGTATTTCGCCCATGTGAAAAACGGCCAAAGCGCCGTATAGTGCCGGCTACGCCGCGCTCTGTTGCTTACATAGAAAGGCCACGCTCCCCAGCTGCCGTCATCACGCCAATGAAAAAACGGGAAAAGCAAAGCCTTTGTCCGCATCATCTTTCCCGCGCGCGGAGTGGAATACGAATGATAGAGCGGCCACATTGCAAATGACGCATCATAGAGGCCGAGAAGATGCGGATGCGTTCCCCAGAATGGGAAAAATCCGTAATAATCCACCTTCTCGTCTTTTCCGCCGTGAACACGCCTGACGGACGAACCGTTCCACCAGAATGGAAAGAGCGTAAATTGCCCACCCGCATCGTTCTTTTCGTTATATGCGATAAAGCAAAACCTCCACCAGTCACGATGAGAAGTGAAAACCGGCCAGAGTACATCCACCGTCTCATGAGAGGAAGACCACAACGGACGCAATGCCGCAGAGCCGTCCTCCCCCTGCTGGTAGAACGGCCCGATCTGAAATACTGCGGCAAGAAGCAGTTTACTTAACACGTTTTTCCATCTCCTCGAATTCGCGCCTCTCGTATTCGGCCAACTCCGCAAGACGTGGACGCACCTTTCTCAGAGACATCTTTGCGCCTTTCTTGTCGCCGCGCATAAACTGGGCACGCGCAAGAGACGTCCACATGCGAATATCCTGCTTGGCGCCATCGACGCCCTCTTGAAGATCTATCGCCTTGCGGATGCATTTCTCAGCCTCTGCCGCATCCCTGCCTGCATCCATAAGAACAACGCCCAGTGTTTCCCACGCGATATAAAGCTCAGGAGCCTTCTCGGTGGCGCGGCGAGCATAACGCTCGGCCTCATCGTACTTGCCTGTTCTGCGCAGCACCTCGGCGAGGTCGTTCATCGCAAGCACGTTCGGTTGCGGAGCGTCCGCCGCCTTGCGCAAGTACATTTCAGCTTGCGAATAGCCGCCCTTATCAATTTGAAGAGAGCCCATAACATAGTTCGCAAGCGGCGCGTTGCGGTTGCGGTAAAGTACATCTCTCGCATGAACTTCGGCACTGACCTTGTCATTAAGCGTTATATCAAGCCCGAGAACGAGATCCTGCGCGGCAAGCGAATCAGGACGTGAACGCGCTGCGGCGGCAAAAGCGTCGCGCGCTTGGCGGAGCTTGTCATCACCGCTGCGCATCATAAGAAACGCCTTTGTAATCTGCAGATAATAATCGTACGGATTGTTCGTGTTTTTCTCCATCGCCGGCAGATACCGCTCGGCAATTTCCTTGCGGAACGCCGCTTTTGCCTTCTCATCCCTCGCCGAATCCCACTGCTGCATAGTAACGGCGGCGAGAAGCGACCACGCCAAAAGGTCCTTGGGGGTTTCCTCGGTAATGCTGAGAAGTAGTCTCTTCGCTTCCTTCACGTCGCCCTTCATCATGGCAACCATTGAAAGCTCAATCTTCGCAAGGCGCCCGTCCTTCGAGGAAGCCGCCACCGCTCGCTCAAGATAGGATAGAGCGGCTTTCTTATCTCCCTTGAGAAGTTCAAGGCGCATCATGCCGACGAGAGCATCGTGATCATCAGAATTATTCTTGAGGACCTGCTCGTATATCTCACGCGACTTTCGACTGTCGTTCTCGTTGGCATAGAGAGCCGCCATCATATTCAAAAGAGCAACCTGCTTTTCACGCGGAACGAAATCGATAGCGCGGCGGATCTGAGCAAGCGCATCGCCCGGGCGGCCTGTGCGCGCCCAGCTGAACCCGAGGCGCACAAACATATCAGGGTTGCGGATGTAGCCGTAATAAGAAGAAAGCCTCCAGATCGCATAACGTCTGCTCTTATCATCGACGAGCGCCTTAACGCGGCTTTCAAGAACCGTGCGCTTAGCCATCGCCCCAGGATGCTTCCTGCCCGACATTTCAACTTCATTAAAGAGCGACGAAACATTGTCATTATCAATCTCTCCGAGCACACGCTCAAAGAATGCAAACGCTTCATCGTCGCGCTTGAGATCCTGAAGATAAACGCCGCGGTTGTTGGCGACGAGACCCAAATGCCTTCTCAGAGAATATTTAAGGCGCGTAATCGCGTTCTCTTCCTTGAACGACTTGTAGCTGCCCCATCCTTTAGGCGCAGAAAGAAGCCCATCATACTTCGCCCAATCGCTCCAATCGGGAAGTGCGCGCTTATCGTCGGCACCGAAGAACAAAAACTCCGGGATAGGACGCAAGCCCGCAGAGAACCACAGATCAGGCGCGCCCCAAATCGCCACCGCGTTGGGAACGGTAGGGTCACACGCGAGCCAATCCTGCACGAACGGAAGAACGCCGAGCGAGAGCGAAAGCGTAAGCTGTTCATTCTTCGAGCCTCCCACCTTCTTCGCGCGGACGCACTCTTCAAGATGTTTGAGATAGACGGAGTCGGCATCTCTTGAAAGAGAAATGAGGGTAAGATCGCGCCCCTTCTTTTCCGCCTGCAGAAGAAGATGGCTATCGATCACGCCGTCTGTAATGAGCCATTTGCGCTCACCAAGATCATCGATGGCGCGCTCGGCAATTTTGTCGGCAAATTCGCCGCGGCGCGAATCAAAGGAGAAGAGATTCCAAACAGAAACGAACCCGAAAACGAAAGTAAGAATTGCAAAAGCGCCAACTGAAAAAGCGTTATTCCTGCGAAGGTACCAGTACGAGACGATATGGCCTGCGACGAAAGCGGCAAAAGCGCTCGTGAAGACAGGAAACTCGCCCCATTTGTCCATCAGCGAAGAAGGCGAGAGCGCCGTCGCCGTGGCAATAACGGCCAGAAGCGAAAGAGCAGCCTGATAGAGATACTGCACAAGAGAGAGAGGCTCGTTGTAAACGCGCGCGCTGGAGAAGAGAACCGCAAGGAAAGGAATGAGCGCGAACGCGGCGATCAGCACCCAGCCTGGGCGCGTGCAATGCCTGATATCCTCAGCGCAGCGGGCTATGAAAGCGGAAATATCAAAGCCCGTAGCAATTTGCATACAGAGAAACGCCGCGAAAAAAGCGACAACGAGGACGGAAAGAGCCGTGTACAGATGGCGACCGGACGAGAACTCCGTCTTGACCGACACGAAAACCATCACCAGAAGAAGAGGAGCGAAAAGAACGCTGTTGCAAAAGCCAGCGCCAGCGAGAGCGGCAGAGAATGCGAGAAACGCGAACGCTTTACCGGCAGATTCGGAACGCACATAGGAGATGAGCAGCGAAACGGACGCGAGAGCCCAAACAACATCAAAGAGGCGGGGCTCAAGGTGCGTTGCCGCACCGCGCACGGCAGGAGTGAGCATAAAGATGACGGCGGAAACTGCCGCAGCGATGCGCGAAACGCAGGGAGCGACGGAAAATACGTTCTCGCTGTACATCGAAGAACGAACGAAAAGTAGAGTGCATCTATAAAAAAGAAACACCGCCAGAATGCCAAGCACAGGCGCTATAATGTTGGAAGCGCCGAAGGGAGCGGCGCAAATCTTCATTAGCGGATAGAATGACTCTGAAGAAACATCTAAGCCGCGCCACAACGCCTGAAGGCGAGCGCTCTCGCCGGGGTAAGCGTACGAGGCAAGCGACAGAAAGTACACTATGGCCGCAAAGGCGGCAAGAGCGATACCTGTAAAGATATCAAGACGGCGCTCCCTTCTGAGAAGCTCGTCTCTTTTAACTTCAGCATTCATTTCCAAGAGCCCTTTCTTCTTTACAAGAATCAAACTTTGGCAAGAGCCTGCTTAAGATCGGCGATAAGATCATCCGGATCTTCCAAACCGATAGAAAGCCTGATGAGATCTGGCGGAATGCCGGCTTGCTTAAGCTGCTTATCCGTAAGCTGGCGATGCGTATGCGAGGCGGGGTGGAGAACGCAGCTCCACGCATCGGCGACGTGCGTGACGATACCGATCACCTTAAGCGCATCCATAAACCTGATGGAGGCGTTGCGCCCACCCTTTATGCCGAACGTCATAACTCCGCACGGAGAATTGCCGTCGAACTGCTTTTTGAGAAGCTTGCGGTATTTCGAATCGGGAAGGCCCGCAAAATTGACCCACGCAACTTTCTTCTGCGTTTTGAGCCACTTGGCGATTTTAAGAGCCGATTCCGCATGGCGACGAATACGCACATGAAGAGACTCAAGCCCGAGATTGACGAGAAACGCGTTAAACGGTGATGGAATCGAGCCGAAGTCGCGCATAAGCTGGGCTGTGCACTTGGTAATAAAGGCGAGCTTGCCGAATTGCTTCCAATAACTCAGCCCGTGATACGACTCATCAGGCTCCACAAGGCCCGGGAACTTCTCTGCGTGCGCGCCCCAGTCAAAATTGCCGCTGTCGACTATGCAGCCGCCGACTTGACTGGAATGGCCATCCATATACTTCGTTGTAGCGTGAGTGATGATATCGGCGCCAAACTTAAAGGGCCTACAGAGAATCGGCGTTGGGAAAGTGTTATCGACAATAAGCGGAACGCCATTTTTATGGGCGATTTTCGCAAACTTCGCAATGTCGAGCACAACGCCGGACGGATTCGCCACAGTCTCGCCGAAAACGCATTTTGTGTTCGGCCTGAATGCCGCTTGGATCGTCTTCGCATCCGCATCGGGATCTACGAAAGTAAATTCAATGCCGAGCTTTTTAAGCGAGACCGCAAAAAGGTTAAAAGTGCCGCCATAGATCTGCGCGGACGAGACGACATGATCGCCTGCCGAACAAAGATTCAAAATGGCGAACGTGGAAGCAGCCTGCCCGGAAGAAGTGAGCATTGCTGCCACTCCGCCTTCGAGCGCCGCTATCTTTTTTGCGACCAGGTCATTGGTTGGATTTGCAAGTCTCGTATAGAAATACCCCGACGCTTTAAGATCAAAAAGATCGGCCATGTGCTGCGTCGTATCGTATTTAAACGTAGTCGTTTGATAGATAGGAACTTGACGAGCCTCGCCACATTCTGGGCGATAGCCTCCCTGCACGCAAATAGTGTCTATTTTCATATATTATGTATTTTACCATAAATGAGCCGCCGCGTGTTGCTACGGCCAACGCATTAAAAGCCGATTCTTCCCCTTTTGGG
>JAHBAE010000112.1 GCA_018384485.1 Kiritimatiellia bacterium | reverse complement strand
CTGCGCTGCTGGTTGTTGGTTGCTGAGACACTTCCAACGCATTAAAAACGATTCAGGGGCCCAAAAGGGGAAGAATCGGCTTTTAATGCGTTGGCCGTATCATTTTGCTCTGTGCACTTTCGTCTTTGTCGAATAAATGGTATAATAAAACTGTTTTATTTGCTGACAACTTTCGTTTGAAGGAGTGAAGATGAAAAAATGGAATGTCGCTGCCGTTCGCGCATCAAAAGGACGGATGAAGCTTGGCTGCTGCACGGCTTACGATGCTTGCTTTGCGCGTCTTGCCGACGAGGCTGGTGTGCCGGTGATTCTTGTGGGTGATTCAATCGGCATGAATGTCCTCGGGTATGAAACGACCATCCCCGTGAGCATGGAAGATGTTCTTTCGGCAGTAGGGGCCGTCTCCCGTTCTGTCAAGAATGCTCTCGTTGTCGGCGACATGCCTTTTGGCTCATATCAATGTTCGGAAGATGAGGCGATTAAAAACGCCGTATCTCTAATCAAAGCCGGTGCAGATGCCGTAAAGCTTGAAGGCGGCGAGTCAGTTTGCCCGATTATCCGCCGTCTCGTTTCCGCCGGGATTCCCGTTCTTGCTCATGTTGGGATGATGCCTCAGAGCGTAAACGCCTACGGTGGTTTTAAAAAGCAGGGGAAGACTCGCGAAGAGGCGGAGAAGGTTTTCCTTGATGCGAAAGCTGTCGAGGATGCAGGTGCATTTGCCGTTACGCTGGAATGCATTCCTTCAGACCTTGCCGCTGAAATCACCGCGGCCTTGAAAATCCCCACAATCGGTATTGGAGCCGGCCCAATATGTGATGCGCAATGGCTTGTCATGCATGATATGCTTGGGCTCAATGAGAAAGTTCCTTCTTTCGTTCGAAAGTACGCCGACTTAGCATCCACTGTCCGCGAGGCGTTTTCCGCTTATGTTTCCGATGTGGAAAAAGGCGCTTTCCCATCATAAAGTCATTCAACGGAAAATTACTTCATTAAAGAGATAAAGAATGTTCCCTGATCTCGTTGATATAGGATTCCTGCATCTCAAAACATACGGTGCATGCATGGCAATAGGGCTTATTGTCTGCTGGAAGCTCATTGAGAAATTCAGCGCCCGCTCAGATCTTTCAAACCTGGTAATGGCACTTATGATTTCCGGCATAGCAGGTTCCCGCGCCGCATATGTAATAGAGCATTGGCAGAAGGAGTTTGCCTCTCATCCCGAGCTTATCATTCGTGTTGATCAAGGCGGGCTTATGTTTTATGGAGGGCTCATTCTTGCTGTTATCGTGTTTTTCGTATGGTGCATTGTGAAGAAAGAGCGTCCTCTTGCCCTTGCAGATCTTTTTGCGTCCGTTCTTCCTCTCGGTCATGCATTCGGGCGTGTCGGTTGCTTTTTCTACGGCTGTTGCTACGGGCGCGATTCCGATGCGTGGTGCGCGGTGGTTTTTCCGCCCGGCAGCCCCAGCTGGTTTGAGCACGGCAGGCGCGCTGTTTCCGTTTTGCCGACTCAGCTTTTTGAGGCGGCATCTCTCATTTGTCTTTTTGTGCTTCTCCTTTTTGTCCGACAGAAGTGTGCGAAGTCGCCCCGCCGCCGCAACGGTTTTATTACGGGAGTGTATTTCATAGGTTATGCGTTCATTCGTTTCTGTATTGAATATTTGCGCGGCGATCCGCGCGCTGCGGTTGGCCCGCTTTCCATATCGCAGGCAATATCCGTTTGCATGGCGATTATCGGCGTAGCCTTCATTGCGTATTCGCGCCTTCCGGTACGGAATGAGAAGGGGGAGGATTGAGCGTTCACGTTATTATAGGCGAGGATGATTGCCTCGTCTCCGAGGCGGCGAAAAAAGTTTGCGTCGGAACAGTGGAAGTGATAGATTCCGTCTCTTCAACGAACGCTGATCAGCAGCTTGCCGATATCAGAAGGGCTGATGCTGCGTTTTCAACGCCTCCGTTTCTTGAACCTGAGAAAACCACGTGGTGGAAGAATGTGCATTTTCTCCCGGGCGGAAGAGCTGCGGAGGAAGTGAAGAAGGCGCTTGAAAAATTCGCTGAAAAAATTTCATCGTCTGCCGCAACTATGCCTGAAGGGCAGAATTTCATCATTTCAGGGCCGCATCTTCTGAAGACTTCCGTCTTTTCAAAGAAGATAAGTGCTGTCGCTCAAATATCTCTCTTCGCATCGGGCAAACCTTGGGAATTGCGCCGCATGGCCGTCGCGCGTGCGGAAGAATATGCGAAAGAATCAGGTCTTCAATTTTCTCCAGGCACGGCCGAAAAGTTTATATCGGTAGTTGGAATCGATACTCGTTCGATCTTGAGCGAGATTGCGAAGATGCGAGAATATCTCGGTCCGAATGCGAAAGTAATATCGTCCGACGATATCGATGAAATAACAAGCCCAGGCGCCCGCAACGATCCGGAAATATGGTCTGTTACAGATGCCATCGGAGAGAGAAACGCTTCCGTTGCGCTTTCGGCCATTAAGAAATTTGAGCTTGAAACCGGATTTGCCGTTTTTATGAGCGGAGTTATAGAGAAGTTTTTCAGGCAGCTAATCGATGTGAAGACTAACGGCACCGCCGGAATGAATCCTTTTGTTGCAAGGAAAAACGAAGGCTTTTTAAAGAACTGGTCTTTAATGGAGCTTCGAGTGGCGCGGGCGAGGTTTCTTGCGTTGCGCGAGAAGGTAGTCTCCGGCACTGAGGCGGGAGGCGCGTTGGTGGTTACGGAACTGCTGCGCGCAATTCGCAAGCGTTCTCCACAGTGACGTTGGCGGCGGAAAGCTCGTCGCCCGTTCCGTACCCCCACTTAACTCCAACAGAAAAGATTTCGTTTGCCGCGGCAGCTTCGAAATCGTTTGCGGTGTCGCCCACGAGAACGCAATCGCTTTTCTGAGCACCGAATTTTTCCATTACGTACGCGAGAAGCTCGGGCTTTCTCATTTTTCTTCCGCTGAACATGTCGCCTGCGAAAATGCCGTCGAAAACGCCATCCCAAGAAAAGTGTTTGGCCATCGCGGTAGCTCCTGCGTATCTTTTGTTCGTCACTATCGCAACGATCGCGCCCGCCTTTTTAAGCGACTTTATCTCGTCGATGATGCCGGGGTATTCGGCGGTGTTGGGGAAACCGTCACTATCGTAGTGGAAAGCGAAACGCTCGCGCATTTTAATTGCCAGCTCATCGGTGTATTCGGCGGGAAAGAGGCGGCGGAGCATTTCGTCGATAGGGGGGCCTGCTACGAATTTCTCATCAAAATCCTCACAGAAAAGGCCAAGGTCTTTCATTGCCGCCTTCCATGATTCGCGGATGTCGCAATCTGTGTCGGCGAGAGTTCCGTCAAGATCAAAGAACCAGAATTTTTTCATAATGTGTATTCGTTTTCACATTCGGCGATGATTGATGCAACTTGCCCGGCCTCTTCGGCAGCATCGAGCTTTTCCGTAAGATCAGACCCATGCGCAAGCATGGCGAGACGGGCGAGGATATGCAAATGCGCTTTGTGGTCGGTTGAGCAGATGAGGAAAAAGTGGCGAGTCGCTTCGCCGTTGGGCGCGCCGAAAAAGACTGGCCGCTCTGCCCGGCCGTATGCGATGAACGATTCGTCGAAAAGGTACGGGTCGTGGAAGCGCGGATGGAGAAGGGCGATGCCTTCGCCCACTGCGGTGGAGGCGGCCTCTTCTCTTGCAACCAGTTCCTTGAAAAGCGCGTCAGGGTCGTTGACGTGCCCGCTTTTTACGGCAAGGTCTGTCATGTCGCGCAGAATGCCTGCTTTCGCTTTCGCCGTTATTTCAAGTGTAATGCTTTCAGGCAAGAAAAGATTGGCCACTCCCCACCCTTGCATTTGGGCGCGGCGTTTTTCCTCCATAATCACTTTATGCTGTTCGGTGAGGTTGCGTTTGCCGGAAGAAAGCATCTCGCGTTGCGCCCATTCATCTAACGCACGGTGCTCAAAAAACCAATCGCCGCTACGTTCAAAAGCTTCAATTTCGCCACGTTGGGCAAAATGCTTAAGTTCGTTCGGCGGCAGGTGCACATGCTCTGCTGCTTGTTTGAGATTTAGAATTTCGTGAGCCATTAGTGAGAATTATACCAAATATACCGTTCGTTGTTGCCGCGAATTTAATGTACTCGGTTAGTCAAGACCGCGCCAGCGGTGTTGACCGACCGAGTACCAAGGAAAGACGAGAGGGCGGCATTTTTGATATAATAATAAACATGAGCGAAAAAATTACTATGCAGGGCGGGAAGCTCAGCGTTCCCGCGAACCCAATTATCCCTTTCATTGAAGGCGACGGAATCGGGCCGGATATTACAAAGGCGGCGATGGCCGTATGGAATGCGGCTGTTGAAAAGGCTTATGGTGGAGCACGTAAAATCGAATGGAAAGAAGTTCTCGCAGGCGAGAAAGCGTTTAACGCTACGGGCAAATGGCTGCCTGAAGAAACTCTTGAAGCGTGCCGCGATTGTCTCGTTTCGATTAAAGGACCGCTTACGACTCCCGTTGGCGGCGGCATCCGTTCAATTAACGTGGCGATGCGTCAGGAGCTTGATCTTTACGTCTGCTTGAGGCCTGTCAGATATTTCAAGGGCGTTCCTTCTCCCGTCAAGAGGCCTGAACTTACCGATATGGTAATTTTCCGCGAGAACACGGAAGATATTTATGCCGGTATCGAGTGGATGAACGGCACTAATGAAGTTGAGAAAATCAAAGCTTTCCTCCTCGGTGAAATGGGAGTAAAGAAAATCCGTTTCCCTCAAACATCTTCCATTGGAATTAAACCCGTTTCCCTCGAAGGTACGGAGCGCCTCGTCAGAGCTGCAATTGAATATGCCATCGACAATGACAGAAAGTCGGTAACTTTAGTTCATAAGGGCAATATTCAGAAGTTCACCGAGGGCGCATTCCGCGATTGGGGCTACCAGTTGGCTCAGCGCGAGTATGGCGCCGAGATTATCGACAAGGGGCCTTGGTGCAAGTTTAAAAATCCGAAAACGGGCAATGAGATCATTGTGAAAGACTGCATCTGCGATGCGTTCCTCCAGCAGATTCTTACGCGCCCGGCGGAATACGATGTGATCGCAACGCTCAACCTCAACGGCGACTACGTTTCTGACGCTCTCGCAGCGACGGTGGGCGGCATCGGCATCGCTCCTGGAGCTAATATCAACTACACAACCGGCGTCGCCGTCTTTGAAGCTACACACGGAACGGCTCCCAAGTATGCCGGGCTTGATAAGGTCAATCCCGGCTCGCTTATCCTCTCCGGCGAGATGATGCTCCGCTACATGGGTTGGACGGAAGCTGCTGATAAGATCATTGAAGCGATGGACAAGGTTATTGCCGCGAAGACGGTTACTTACGATTTCGCCCGCCAGATGGAAGGGGCGACTGAGGTTAAGTGCTCTGAATTTGCCGCCGCCCTTGCCTCGCAGATGTGAAAATAGTATACTACACTTTAACGCCGCCTACCTGATAAACTCTTATGGCGGTTAAAAGATAAACTCTGATACGAAAGGAACATAGATATGTCTCGTGCATATAACTTCTCCGCAGGACCCGCTGCTCTTCCGCTTGAGGTTCTGCAAAGCGCCCAGCAAGATCTCGTCGATTACAAAGGCTGCGGCATGTCGGTGATGGAGATGTCCCATCGCGGCAAGGATTATGACGCTATCCATCAGGAGGCTATCGCCACTTTCAAGGAGCTGTGCGGTCTTGGTGACGATTGGTCGGTTTGCTTTGTCCAGGGCGGCGCTTCCATGCAGTTCGCCATGATTCCGATGAACTTCCTCGGCAAGGGTCAGGTTGCTGATTACGCCAACGCTGGAACTTGGTCAAACAAGGCCATCAAGGAAGCTAAGAAGATGGCGGCTATTCGCGGCGCTACGGTCAATATCGTTGCCGATTGCCAGAAGGATATTCCCACACGCCAGCCTGATGTTTTCAACTGGACGGAAGGCGCCGCTTACGCGCACATCTGCACAAACGAGACGATTTCCGGCGCGGAGCTTAAGGTGATTCCTGAGGTTTCCGCTCCTCTCATCGCCGATATGTCTTCCGACATTCTCAGCTGCGAGCGCGATTACAATAAGTTCTCGATGTTCTATGCTGGCGCGCAGAAGAATCTCGGTCCTTCCGGTATGGCTGTTGTTGCTATCCGCAACGATTTCGCCGAGAAGGGCGCGGAAGAGATTCCCACCATGCTCCAGTACCGCACGTACACAAAGGAGAATTCGCTTTACAACACGCCGCCGACCTGGGGAATTTACATCTTCGGTGAGACGATGAAGTGGGTGAAGAAGATGGGCAAGGAAAATCTCTTCAAGCTCAACGCAGAGAAGGCTGCAAAGATTTACGATGTCATCGATTCGAGCGATTTCTGGACAGGCACGGCTCTCAAGGAATACCGCTCCAACATGAACGTCACCTGGCGCATCAAGAACGGCGATGAAGCGCTTGAGAAAAAGTTCATTGACGAGGCCAAGGCTCTCGGAATGAGCTCGCTTAAGGGTCATCGCAGCGTTGGCGGCATCCGCGCTTCGATCTATAACGCCTTCCCTGTAGAGGGTGTTGATGCGCTCGTCGCATTCATGAAAGACTTTGAAAAGAATAACGGCTGAGAAAATGGCAAGATTCGATAAAAACGAAGTCTTTGAATTTCACCGCGGCGGAAAAGTCGCGGTGAAACTTCCAAAGCCCCTCAAGACCAAGGATGATCTTTGCCTTGCGTATACTCCTGGTGTCGCGCACGCGGTGAAGGAGATAGCTGCAAATCCCGATTCCATCTACGATGTGACGGCCAAGCCTAATCTTGTGGCTGTCGTCTCTGACGGCACTGCAATTCTCGGGCTCGGCGATCTTGGCGCCTCCGCGTCTATTCCCGTAATGGAAGGCAAAGCCGTCCTCTTTAAGGCGTTCGGTGATGTTGACGCATGGCCGGTTCCCCTTAATTGCTGCCGTATTGGCGGAGCGAATGAAGGGAAGACCGATCCTAAGCGCGTCATTGAATTCGTCAAGGCCATCGCTCCTCAATACGGCGGCATCAATCTTGAAGATATCGCCTCGCCTGCCTGTTTTGAGATTGAGGATACTCTTGACCGCGAGCTTGATATTCCCGTCTTTCACGATGATCAGTGGGGCACTGCCGTAATTTCGCTTTCCGGCGTCATCAATTACGCCCGCCTTGCCGGGCGCGAGCTCTCCTCTCTTAAAGTCGTCATGAACGGAGCGGGCGCGGCTGGCATTCGCATTTGTGAAATGCTCAAGGCGGCCGGAGTTGTCGATGTCACGATGTGCGATACGAAGGGCACCATCCGCAAAGACCGCACCGATCTTAACCAGTTCAAGGCGAAGCACGCCGTTGAAACTAAGGCGATGACTCTCAAAGAAGCGCTTGTCGGTGCTGATGTCTTTATCGGCGTTTCCGCGGCGAATGTTCTTTCGGGTGATGATGTTAAGACGATGGGTTCTTTCCCTGCGATTTTCGCAATGGCCAATCCCGATCCCGAGATAGCTCCTCAAGAAGTCGCCAAGGCTCTTGAAGGGCGCAGGTATGTCATGGTCACTGGGCGCAGCGATTATCCTAATCAGATTAATAATGTTCTCGGCTTCCCATATCTTTTCCGCGGTGCTCTTGATGTGAGAGCAACCACGATCAATAAAGAGATGAAGGTTGCCGCTGCGAACGCTCTTGCGGAGCTTGCTCGTCAAAGCGTTCCTGAGGATATTAAAGCTCTTTACCCTGATGAAAAGCTTGAATTCGGCGAGGCGTACATTATCCCGAAACCGTTCGACAGGCGTTTGTTTGAAGTTGTTTCCTTTGCAGTAGCAAAGGCAGCTGTTGAAACAGGCGTCGCTCGGGCGAATATCGATCTTGACGCATATAAAGAAAGCCTTGCAAAGCGTAACGCTTCACGGGGTTGATATGGATCCGCTCTACTTTTTAGAGCAAAACTACAATCAATACGTGGCAACTTTCCGCTCTCCAGGCGGAAAGTTGCCTGAAATGATGGCGCTTAAGCTGCATCACACAGAAGAGGTGGTGCGCAATGCGGCGTTGATTGCAGAAGGGGAGCGTTTCGGCGCTCTCGAATCATTTACGGCTAAAGCTGCCGCTCTCCTACATGATACGGGCAGGTATGAGCAGCTTAAGCGGTATGCGACTTTTCGCGATTCCGATTCTGTCGACCATGCCGTTTTTTCTTACGATATCGTAAGATCTGAGGGGTGGCTTTCTTCTCTTGACGAGGCGTCATTTCCACAAGAAGAGCTTTCATGCGTCGGCGGCTTGGATGGCGTCATAGAGGCTGTAGAATCAGCAGTTCTTTGGCATAACAGGCGTGAGGTTCCTCCACAAAAAGATGCCTCTGAAAGAACTTCTCTTATTCATCTTGCCGCCCATACGGTAAGAGACGCCGACAAACTCGATATTTTTAGAGTTCTCGAAGAGCGCATCAAGTCAACAGACTGGCGAAAAGAGCGTACGGCGTTTTGGAATCTTTCGCCAGATGAGAAGCCTTCAGCCGAAATTATTTCGGCCCTGAAAAATGGCGATAGTGTTGATTATAATTCAATACGTTCTCTTTCCGACTTTATTCTTATTCAAGTGGGGTGGATGATTTGCGGCCTTCACTTTGAGACGTCGCGAAAGCTTTGCCGCGAGCGCGGTCATCTATCCTTCAGGCGTTCATTTCTAAAGGAGCTTACGGACTGCCCCGTCATAGACGAAGTATGCGATATTGCGGAGAAATCGCTTTCTGCCGCCTTCGTACAGTCTATTTCTTCATAATAATTATGATATAATACGCAAAAACAACGGCAAAGGATTAGAAAAATGACAACCGTAGAACTTAATACAACTGACATAGTTTCGTTTCTGGGCAAAAGCCGCGAGCAGTTTACAAAGGCTGATATAAAGCGCTTCGTCAAGGCTAAAGGCATCCGTCATGTCAATTTCATGTATGCAGGCGGCGACGGCAGGCTCAAAACCCTTAATTTCATTTTAAACTCGCCTGAGTATCTTGATGAGATTCTTACCTGCGGCGAGCGCGTCGACGGCAGTTCCCTCTTCTCGTACATTGAAGCGTCCAGCTCCGATCTTTACGTGATTCCGCGTTATTCAACTGCTTTTGTCGATCCGTTTGCCGAGCTTCCCACGCTTTGCCTTCTTTGCTCGTTCTTCAATAAAGACGGCGAGCCTCTTGAGTCAAGCCCAGAGTATACTCTTCGCAAGGCTTGCGCGTCTTTCCAGAAGGCGACGGGGCTTGAATTCCAGGCGATGGGTGAGCTTGAATATTATGTGATCGCCCCAGATCCGAAATCGTTCCCTGCTAAGGATCAGCGCGGTTATCACGAGTCTGCTCCGTTCTCGAAGTTCGGCGAGTTTCGCCAGAAATGCATGCTCGCCATCGCTCAGGCGGGCGGGCTTATCAAGTATGGTCATAGCGAGGTGGGCAACTTCACCGAGGGCGGGTTCATCTACGAGCAGAATGAAGTGGAGTTTCTCCCTTGCTCGGCGGTGGAAGCTGCAAACCAGCTGACAATCGCCAAGTGGATAATCCGCAATATGGGCGCGAAGTACGGTTATGACGTCACGTTTGCTCCGAAAATCACTGTTGGCAAGGCGGGATCCGGCCTTCACATTCACATGCGCCTGATGAAAAACGGCGTCAATAAGATGCTCAAGAACGGAGTTATTTCCGATACGGCCAAGCGCGCGATTGCCGGGCTTATGAAACTTGCTCCGTCAATTACGGCTTTTGGTAACATGAATCCTACGAGCTATTTAAGGCTTGTTCCTCATCAGGAGGCTCCTACGAACATCTGCTGGGGCGATCGCAACCGTTCCGTGCTTGTGCGCGTTCCGCTCGGCTGGGCCGGCAAGAAAGATATGTGCCGCGCCGTAAACGAAAACGAGAAGTCGTCCGCTTATGATACGCGCAGCAAACAGACTGTTGAAATGCGTTCTCCCGACGCTTCAGCCGATGTATATCTTCTTATGGCGTCTCTCTGCGTAGCGTGCCGTTATGGCTTCTCACTCAAGGACGGAGTGAAGATTGCCGATTCAACATATGTCAATGTGAATATCCACAACAAAGAGAACGAGAAACTTCTCAATTCTCTTGCGACGTTGCCCGACAGCTGCTTCGCTTCCGCTGAAACGCTTATCTCACAACGCGCGATTTATGAAGAGGATGGAGTTTTCTCTCCTGCGATGATCGACGGCATCGTCCGTATGCTCAAGTCGTTCAATGATCGTGATTTGCGCGCAAAGCTGACTAAGAGCCCCAAGGCGATGGCTGAGCTCGTTGAGACTCATTTCCATTGCGGCTAAGGCATTCTGCGATGAAGAGTGTCGACTGCGATTATTTTGTTGTAGGCTCGGGAATGGCGGGGCTCACCGCAGCCCTCCATCTCGCGCCTTTCGGAAATGTGACGCTCGTATCGAAAGGGCGGCTTCAGGATTGTAATACAAATTTCGCCCAGGGCGGAATTTGTTGCGTCATGGATCCTTCCGATTCTTTCGATCGTCACGCCCGCGATACGATGATTGCAGGCGCATGGCTCGGGAAGTCTTCTGTTGTTCATGAGATTTGTGAAAACGCTCCTGCGGGAATTGCCGACTTGATCGATTGCGGAGTTAAATTTACTCTCAACGAGAAAGGCGATTGGGATCTCACGCGGGAAGGGGGGCACAGCGCGAGACGCATTTTCCATGCCGGCGATATAACTGGCGAGCAATGCGAAAAAGCCATGGTTCGCCGCGTTCGCAGGGCGGGCATTGATATTCGCGAGCAGACGATGGTGGTTGACCTTATAATGACGAAGCGCCTCGGACTTGCCGGCGAAAACCGCTGCGTTGGTGCTTATGTGCTTGATAAGGCGACGAACGAAATATACGCCATCCGTTCTCTTAACACGATTCTTGCAACCGGCGGCTGCGGTAAAGTATACCTTTACACTTGCAATCCCGATTCCGCCACTGGCGACGGTGTTGCCATAGCGTGGCGAGCGGGTGCGCGAATTGAGAACATGGAATTTATACAGTTCCATCCCACCTGTCTTTATCACCCGCAGGCGAAACGCTTCCTTATTTCCGAAGCCGTTCGCGGCGAAGGCGCCGTTCTTGTTGATAGGCACGGTCGCCAGTTTATGAAGAAGTACGATCCGCGCGGGTCGCTTGCTCCGCGTGATATCGTTGCGCGTTCCATCGATTCCGAGATGAAGCGCACTGGTGATGACTGCGTGTTTCTCGATATTCGTCATAAGGGCAAGGCTTATCTTACGAAGCGTTTTCCGAATATCTACGAGAAGTGCCTCTCGTTCGGCATTGATATGGCCAAGGATCTGATTCCTGTTGTTCCTGCGGCGCATTATGCTTGCGGAGGCATTCAGGCGACGACCGACGGGCGCACTTCGATAAAAGGGTTGTCTGCCATCGGCGAATGTGCCTCAACAGGCCTTCACGGAGCAAATCGCCTTGCGTCGAATTCCCTCATGGAGGCTCTTGTCTGTGCGCGTTTAACGGCGGCGCGATTAGGGCCGCATCCTGAGACTGGAAAATTGCCGCGCATTCCTGCGTGGAAGACGGGCTCCGCAGTGCCTCCTGATGAGGCTGTTTTAGTTTCTCACATGTGGGATGAGATTCGCAGGCTCATGTGGGATTATGTCGGCATCGTCCGAACAAACAAGCGCCTTGCCCGTGCGGCGCATAGGCTTAAGACGTTGCGCAGGGAGATTAGAGATTATTATTTCCGCTATCTTGTGACGCCTGATACGCTTGAGCTAAGAAATCTCGCCGTCTGTGCCGAGTTGATTGTGAAAAGCGCTCAGAAGCGCCATGAGAGCAGAGGGCTTCACTACACCCTTGATTGGCCACGCCAGGCGAAGACCGCGAGGCAGACGATTATTGAGGGCTTTAAGGGATGAGTTCTTCCTTTTCGGGTGATGGCCTCACTTCGGAGCGCGGCGATATTCTTGCCGTTAAAGATCTTAAAGTTTATTTTCCCGTAAAAAAAGGCGTTTTCGGCCGCACGGTAGATTACATAAAAGCAGTTGATGGCGTAAGTTTCTCAGTCGGCCGTGGTGAAATTCTCGGTCTTGTCGGGGAGTCGGGAAGCGGCAAATCTACGATTGTCCGTGCAGTTCTTGGCATAGTGAAAAAGACGGAAGGGGAAGTTTCGTTAAACGCTCGTGCGGCGATGGTCTTTCAAGATCCATTAGGTTCGCTCAATCCCCGCAAAACCGTTCGCTCAACGCTTGAAGAAGTTCTTTCGGCGCGTAAAAACTTTTCCATGTCAGCGTCATCTCTTCTTAAGTCGGTCGGGCTTGACGATTCGGCGCTCGATAAGTATCCGCATGAGTTTTCCGGCGGTCAGCGTCAGCGCATTTGCATTGCGCGTGCGCTCGCTTCAGAGCCGCAGCTTCTTATATGCGACGAAGCAGTATCGGCGCTTGATCTTTCGATTCGCGCGCAGATACTGGATTTAATAACTGAGCTTGGCGAAAAATTCGGTATTTCAATTTTATTTATCACTCATGATCTCGGCGTTGTCCGCCATATAGCTTCTCGTGTGATTGTGCTTAAAAGCGGCAGAATCGTTGAGGAGGGTGATTGTGCAAAGGTCCTTTCTTCTCCTGAGCAGGAATACACTCGCCGCCTTGTAAATTCAGTCTGTCATCTTCCGTGTCCCAGCTGAGGCTTATCTCCCGGCGAACGGGCTGCGATTTTCTCAGGTGACATCCCTTTGGCGGATCATTGACCTCCGAGTGGGACTCGGGAGCGACTCGGGAGGGACTGACCCCGGTGAATATGTCGCAGTGAATATGTCGTTGCACGTTAAGTCATGGTGTGATATACTACGGGCGGAATGAGGAAGAAGCGGCAGTTCAAGGCGGGGCGGTGCTATCATCTGGTGAGCCGGATCGCGCATCTGGCGTTCTTCTTCGACGAGGCGTCGACTCACGCCGCCGGCGTTGCGCCGATTGACCAGCCGGAGAAGTGGGATGTGCAGCTGGAACGCGGGAGCAATGCGGTCGC
>JAHBAE010000092.1 GCA_018384485.1 Kiritimatiellia bacterium | reverse complement strand
AGACTTTAGTCTCAAGCCGAAAGATGCTTCCGCCACGATAATCGCGTCAGCGATTTGCCGCCACGACAGTTTTAGTGATCGCGGCTCTGCCGCAAAAACTTTGCGTACTTCGCGTACTTTGCGTGAGCTAAATCAATCCTGTTCCAGACCCACCGTCTTGATGCCAAGATTCCGCAGTTCGTCGTTGCGCTTTTCCCAGTAGGTCATGAAAGCGGCTTCGGTCATTGTTTCACGGGCATTTTCAATGTCGGCTTTGACACGATTGTAAACCGCAATTTCGGCATCCTGCCGCTCCGTGAGGCGTTTGCCATATTCAATAATCGATCCACCGGCGGCAATGTATCGCCGCGCTTCGTTTTTCATCCCTTCGACCATTGCCTTAATCTGCCGCGCTTCAAGGGAGTCGTTATCGGCTACAACACACGTGTTTTCAAGGGCTGCGGCAAATTCCTTTTCTGATGTATTCCGCTGACCGGCCTTTACTCCGGGAATGGCGAACGAGGCAAGAAAGCGCTCGCCCTCAAGCGCGAATACATCGCTCCATCCGTTGCGGATTCCTTTTTCGATAATCGCCGCGTCGCCGATGACTTGCCGGCGAGCATTTGCAAATTCTGTCACAAATAGGTCTGACCTTTTTGTGACAGAATTCACAAAGATGGCGACGATGATTGATACTGCTGCGACTATGATTGCAACGGTACGCTTTCGCACGCCGTGAACCTCGCCGTTCGCTTTCGATCCATCGGCGGCAACTACTTTGATGGCTTTTATGCCGCGTTTACGCAATTCAGCAAAGACTTCATCGCGGCTTTTAGCAACCATCGTCGCTTCATGCCGTGTGCCGTCCGATGTCTTATATGCGTATGTGTACTTCATTGGGTCTCACGCCATAGGCGCCGAAGATGCGCGACGCGAATCGGAGGGTAGATTCGGCGAAGCCGAACCCCGCAGGGGTGCACAAGCATCCGCGTTCGCCAAGTTCGCAAAGTAAGAATATCTCCTAAAAAACTTCGCGTACTTCGCGCACTTCGCGTGAGGTAAAGAACGGCTGTCCGCGCATCGGTTAAGTCTCACGCTTTCGTCCGCTTTCGTTCGCAAAGTTTTTTGTGGACACTAACCACTAACTACTAACTACTAACTACTATCAACTATCTCCCTTTCTTCGGATCGAACTCAATCTTCATTGGGGTCTTCGGCATCGCATGAACCTTATCCCAGATCGCCTTCTGAATATCGTTCGTAGGAGCGGGTGCCCAACCCTGCTGGCAGGCCGATTCGTATGTGCCCTTGCGGGCTGGCGTTACTCCGCACATATCGAAATAGGGACGTGCCTTGAAGAAGCTCGCCGGATGGATGAATTTGTTCGGCATCGCGTCAAGTTCCGCCATGTTCCTAAGCGGCTTCATCACGCAAGTGTAGCCGTCTGGCGCGCCGCACCCAACAAGATGTCCGATCGCCCGCCACGTCAGCTTCTCTACCCGATCCTGACGCACCCCGCTGCTGACGCCCTTTGAAAGCGCCGTCATGTTGACGAGCGCAAGATGTTCTTCGGGATAAGCCGTCATAAGCGGCGCATCCTCTGCGCCGTCAACAAACATTACGACTCCGCTGGCATCTTTTGCATCCGCACGTCCCTCCGCGAGCGCATCCCCGGCGAGGCTCTTGCGCACCGCCTCCGACGGGCATAGACCAAAACGATCTAAGTTGCCCTTGACCGCCTCCAGGCCCTCCATCGCCCAGCCCTTGCTCGTCGCGTCGATGAGCTTTATCGCCGGGCCCGCCATCGGAACTGATACCCAGCCGCCTTTATCGGCGATGGCCTTGCGAAACGCCGCGGCCCTTGCGCGGTTCCGTTCAATCTCTTCCGGTGTCAGTTTCTTTGCAGGCTTCTCCTTCTCCTGCACACGTGGTTTCCCTGCAGGGGTAAGACCCTGGCCGTTTGCAACCGTTGCGGACAAAGCCGCCACCATCAAAATAATACTCGTCTTCATTTGCCGTTTTTCTCCTTTGCTGCTATCTCATCCAATGCCTCCCTGTACGAGGGAGGAAGCTTCAGTTCGCCATAGCCCTTGTCGGACATGTCTTGTGCAAAGAGTCTATAGTATCGCAAAGCCTCGTCGTCCTTTCCAGCTTCGAGAAGATCGCGGACACCATGCATCCCCTCGATCTGTGCGCGCTGCGCTTTCTGCGAGTGCTGCTGCATATCGTCGACGAACTCTTCAAATGTTCCGCCGCCATCGAGAAATTCAAGAATAGCCTTCTTTAGCATCGCCACGTTTTCGCGCTTTGCGGTAATCTCCGGCGTGTCGTCGTCATACGACAACGTTGGCTCTTTGCACATCTTGCGTACTTCCTTTTCGGAATACCGCTTGAGCGCAAAAGGAAGCACCATGCCGTCGCGTTCGTAAAGGGCTGAAATCATCCCCTCAAACGGCTTCTCGAAAATCGGCGGCGGCGTCACGTTCTGTATCTCGCCCTTCGAGTCGATCTCCCATATCTCGCCGCCAGCCAGAAGCTGCCGCGTCTTGCCCTCCGGAGGGAGCTTGAATCTCAATTCAAATCCGTTCGGGAGTCGAATCATCCCCGGCGCAAAAACTCCAGGCTTCTTCTCTTCCACAACCTGTTTCTGCACATCCGCCGCATCGGTCGCCGAAACAGTCTCCGCCTTCTTGACGGTTGAAGTGGGCGTCTCGACTGCTACGCGAATCGGCTTGATGTCCTTGGCGCGCGTCGATTGCTTCGGCTTATCGTGAGCGTTCTCGTTCATCCTCCCGACAATCATCCACACAACCAAAGCACTGAGAACGACGACCGCCCCGGCTATAAGACCTCGAGCAAGAGGACGGATATTCTTTTGCCCGCCTCTCTTCTTATGGTTGTGTTCGCTCGGCTGATTCCACGCCATTTATTAATCTCCTTGAAATAATAAGCCCGCCCGATTTCTCGGACGGGCCATCTTCCTTGTTTCGCTTACGCGATTACGCACGACGCCTGCGGAGGGCAAGACCCGCAACGCCGAGGAGCATCAGGAGACCAGAGGTCGGCTCCGGAACTGCAGTGGACGCCCACGGAGTCGTAGACGAGAAGGTGCCAGCAACCGAGAATTTTTCATCCATGCTAGAATAGGCTTTGTTGGGGGCACTCACCATAGCATACTCGGTCGCCTTTGTTGCATCCGCATCGTTGAAGACTACGAAGTAGAAGTCGTAGCTCTTCGAGGTGTCGGTAATGCCAGCGGCGGCCACGTCCGCCGGTCCATACTTACCCTTACCAAACGAAACAGTCAAGGACTTAGTATCAAAGGCGAGGGATCCAGCAGTCTTCGACTGGATTGCACTCACAATCGCATCAGAACCAGCGCCAAGCTCGGTATAGAACGCCATCACCGCCCAACCAGCAGTCGGAGCAGTGCCAGCGGAATTTTTCACGCCAGAGATGCCCCAGTTGACGGTCGCCGCCTGAGATATAACAGCTGCGCAGACAATCGCTGCTGCCATTAGTAGTTTCTTCATTTCTTTGTTTTCCTTTTTGCCTTGCCGCGCCGTAGCATAGCGAAGGCGGGTTACTTTAGGCAGACGACCCCTTGCCGTCCACCTCGTAAATCGTTACTTGATCGGGCTCGTAATCTTAAGGCCAAGCCCAGACACCGCCATAAAGGTGACGGCCGCCTCGCCCGGCTTGAATGTGTAGTCAACAAGATAGTCGTCTGATTTTCCTTCGCCAGCTGCAGCTTCGATGGTTGCTCCATCGGCAGTCGTGTACCAACCGTCCTTAACGCCGTATTCGGAAAGACCACACCAATAGTAATACTTGACTGGGATGTTGCCAGTCGAGGTAATCGGCGCAATCGTATAGCCAGTACCCTGCGCCTCGGTGAGGCCGGTAATTGCATAGCTCTGAATATTGACATCGACAGGGAAGGGGTTGGCAACGCCTGTATAGTCAAGATTAAGCGGACGAGTGACATTACCTGTCAGCACTTCGCCAGAACCCCGAATAGACAAAGACGCCACCCCCATAAATGTAACGAGACCTTCGCCCTTTGCCATTTCAATTGGCGCGAGATAATCATCCGACTTGCCTTCGCCAGCCGCAGCTTCAATGGTTGCGCCGTCAGCAGTCGTGTACCAGCCATCCTTAACGCCGTATTCAGAGAGACCGCACCAATAGAAATACTTGACAGGAATGTTGCCTGTCGATGTAATTGGCGCAATCGTATAGCCAGTACCCTGCGCCTCGGTGAGCCCCTTGACCTTAAGGTTCTGGACGCTAACCACATCCTCGCCAATCGAAAAGAACATCGGACCCACGCCCGTATAGTCCAAGTTAAGATCCGCCTCGCCATACCCCACCACATTCGCACTCTCCAAGCCAAACACCGTGCCACAGAACGCGGCAGCAGCTGCAAACATAAGTTTCTTCATTTTTTTACTCCCTTTTTCTTGGATCTCTGTCCAAGTTGTCCCTCGAACGCAGATACGAGATTCGGAATTACTTCCTCAAACCACTCTTGCGATACCCAGACCGCAAACCGCAATTTGTCTCTTACCTGCCGCCCTTAAGGACGGTTTAGGTTTGTGTCTTCAATAAGGGAAAGACTCCAACCACCCGGAAAGAACCTATTTCACCTTAAATAGACACTCGTATTATCGCACATAGAGTGGTATAAGTCAACCCCTCCAGCATAATTTTGTAAAATTTTTTCCTGCCCCCTTTTTCACCCCAAAAACGCATTTCAACCCTATAAAATAAGGGTGAAATGGGGGAATGGGGAATGGGGAACGGGGAATCGTAAGATGGGGCGAAAAATTTTTCTCCCCTACTTCTCGCACTTCTACCGACGCTTTCGCCGCCCACCCGCATGATTTTTGGGATACAAGAGTAAAGCGAAAAACTGTCGCAAGGATGGTTTTTATTTCACGCTTTCGTTCGCAAAGTCCGCGAAGTTTTTTGCTTTCGCTGCTTGGAGATTCGGAGTTTCGGAGTCTTGGAGATTTTTTCTAAAGGTTTCATTATTCTCCTAACTCCTTCACTCCTAACTCCTTCACTCCCACCCCAGCCATTCTCTGCCTCTCTGCGTGAGAAAAATTCGCCCCCTACTGCCGTTTTTAGGTTTAAGAAGAAAAAGCATTCCAAAAGTTCTGTGGCACAGTATTTGGCTTGGAGAGCGCGAATGTGGTGGGGTATTCGCAGAAGACATTTGGTCGCAACTTCAACTACACTTGCAACATGTTTGCGCCTGTCGGTGGAACGGCCAAACTCGGCGATATTGAGGCATCAGATGACTTCTACGATTCGAAGATTGAATTCCTCACACCAGATGGTGCAAATGACACTGTTGACCATCCTCAGCTTGGAACAGTAACTAAGAGCTATAAGTTCTGGTGGGCGGAAGATGCGGCTGCTAAAGTTCGTGGCTGGTATCTTGAGGATGATACAACTGGTGCTTATCCTATGAACGATGCTGAGGTCGGATTTGGTTCGGCATTCTGCGTAACTCGCGTTGATTCCGAGCCTGATTGCTTCCTTACTTATGCAGGACAAGTGCTTAATGATCCAAATGGAATTACACTTTCATTTGGTCGCAACTTCAACTATGTTGGCAATTGCACTCCAGTAGGCATCGTTCTTGGTGACATTGACGCATCCGATGACTTCTATGATTCAAAAATCGAATTCCTCACACCAGATGGTGCCAACGATAAGGTTAATCACCCCCAGCTCGGAACTGTAACGAAGAGTTATAAGTTCTGGTGGGCTGAAGATGCTGCAGCAAAGGTTCGCGGTTGGTACCTCGAAGATGACACCACTGGTGCTTATCCCATGAACGATGTTCCTGTGGGAGCAGGCGAAGCATTCTGTGTGACCCGTGTTGATTCTGAACCTAACTGCACGATTACGATTCCGTCAGCTCTTTAAGAATAATTTACAGCTATTCGGCATAGGGTCGGGTGGCAAGTAAAACAAAAAAGGAAATGAAAATGAAAAGAATAATGATTATGCTTGGAGTAGTCGCAATAGCGGTTGCTTCTCAAGCTGCTGTTGTCACTTGGGGTTCTTCCAAGTTTACAAGTGATGGAGCAGGTAATGCAATTACCTCCGCTGGTGCAATTACTGGTTATCTTTATGCTCTTACTGCTGAAGATTATGCTACATATAGTGCTATGGATGCGGCCACTCTTTCGAAGAGCGTTGGTGCGGCATTCACGAAAGGAACACTTGGCACGGCTGAGGTGACAGGTTCAAACACGTACACTTCCCGCGGTGGTGCTTCATTGAATCTTAAGGGGACGACTGAATACTCCGCTGGCGATACCGCATATGGCTTGATCCTCTATGTTGATGCCGCAAATAAAATGTATATGGCTAACGTTGCGCAGACCACCTTTGAATCTTCGCAGAATGCGACCGTCGCAAATTTGGCTCTGAACCTTGGAGGTGGTAATAGCACTACGCCAACCTCTTGGCAAGCAGCTGCAGCTGTTCCGGAGCCGACCTCTGGTCTCCTGCTTCTCCTCGGCGTTGCAGGCCTTGCGCTCCGTAGGCGCCGTGCGTAATTAATTATCGCGTAGTTAACAAGAGGCCCGTCCGCAATGCGTGATGAGCCTGTGACGGAAGTCACTAAGTTGTCCGAAGTTGCGGACGCAACAGAGCCCGCAGGGTCACAAGAGACCTCGCGGGCTTTCTCCTTACGAACAGAAAGGGAAATATATGGCGGAAGAAGATAATAAAAAGAGTGTTCGGGGATGGAATGGATCGCGTGTCAAGAGCGGAAGCCAACAAAGTGCGAATTGGGAGAAGAAATCCTCTAAAAAGACTGTAAGCCGTTGGTTTGTGATTGGCGGTTTCGTCGGCGTGTTTGCCGCTCTTTTTGTAATCATTGCTTCTTTTCTCGGAAAGGATGAAACTTCTACTGAAACGCAAAAAAATCAACTCATAAAAAAAGATGTAAAGCCAATAAAACTAACTCCGATAAAAAATAAAGCAGAAGTCAAGCAAGAGGAATACATAACGAATCGCCAAGGACACATTGTAAAGAAAGTTGAAGAAAAGACCTATGTTGATGAGAAAGGCATTCTTCGGTATGAGGGTGGCGCGAGGGTTTATAAAAACAGAGATAAACGCAAGGCTATAAAGGTTATGCAAAATGACCCATTCCCGAAATTGAAGCATCGCTCAGATTATGAAATTGCGACACTTATAACAGTGCGCCCAGGCGGTATGCTTTTCGGACAAGTCGAATATGACGATAAATTCAAAGAGAGTTTCATCAATTCATTAATAGATAGGAATGAACCTGTCGAGGGTGATAGCGAATGGGACATTGAATTAAAGGCCGCAATTGAAGAAACGAAGAAAGAGCTTTTGCAGCGGATTAAAAATGGAGAAGATCTCGGCGATATACTGCGTGAGGCTCGCGAAGAATCACGGAGACTTGCATCATACAAACGAGATATCCAGTCGCTTATACGCGAGTCATTAGGGGATAAGAATGCGACTGAGAACGATGTGAAAGATGTTATCAAGGCTGCAAATCAAATGCTTGAAGAAAAAGGAATTGAGCCTTTCAAGGAGGATGCATTCCTAAGAAGCAGGATGCGAATTTTTTCAGTAGAGAGACGGAAAAAACCACAAAGTAAAACAACAGGAGAATGAAAATGAAAAAGCTTATAATTTGCTTATTTTGCGCAGTATCTGCAGGAGTGACAGTGGCTGAAGGCTTATCGCCCATTAAAGTTCCGTTTAACGAATTGCCTAAGGAGGAACAAGAAGCAAGAATTGCTGAGGCAAGGGCTAATAGAATTCGCCGTACTGGAGGAGATATTGAGAAGCCAAATTCTCAACGCGGCAAAATTCTTTTCGTTAATTCTCAAAAAGTCGTACCCTCAGATGGCCTCATAAAGGCAGTTGAAGAGTTGAGAAAAAAATCAAGGCTTAACATTTTATTTGCTGAGAGTAATGAAAAGGCTTCTTTAGTTAATGCTGAAAGCTTGAAGAAGAAAAGCGGAGCAGATATAGTAGTGTTTATCACAGAATGCGAGAGCGGGCCGATGATTCTAAACGCTATTGACGATGGGTGGGCAATTGTTAATGTTAAGGCGGTGACAAAAGAAGCACGAAACGATGTTTTCAAAGCTGCTCGTGTACGCAAAGAAATGTTAAGAGCGTTTTATTCGATTGCTGGTTCTATGAATTCTAATTTTCCAGGTTCGCTTATGCAATCAATTCGTTCTCCGCGAGATCTCGATAAGGTAGGCGATATTGTTCCTGTTGATGTCCATGCAAGAACAATTGAGAATCTTAAGTCGATTGGAATAACGCCTACCCAAATCACTTCTTATTTGCAGGCTTGCAAACTAGGCTGGGCGCCAGCTCCGACTAACGACATTCAGAAAGCCATTTGGGGTCGAGTTAATGCCGCGCCGAAGAATCCGATGAAGATTGAGTTCGATCCGAAGAAAGGAAGATAGGGAGTTGAGAGTGAAGGAGTTGGGAGTGTGGGAGTTGGGTGGAAATGTGTATAAGCTCTTCAAAATTATTGGTGGAAATGTGTAAGAGGCCCTTGAAATTATTGGAAGAAATGTGTACGTCATTTTGTCACAAACAGGTCAGACCTATTTGTGACAAAATTATAACTGCAAACTATCGCTTTCTTATCACAAATATGCCAATATAGTGCCAAACTGTTACAAACAGGTCAGACCTATCTGTGACAAAACTAAAAACGTGAAGGAGTTAACTCACCCACTCCAAACTCACCCACTCACAAACTTTTCAAATGAAGTACACATACGCCTATAAGACATCTGACGGCACACGGCATGAAGCGACGATGCTTGCCCAAAGCCGCGATGAAGTCTTTGCTGAATTGCGTAAGCGCGGCATAAAAGCCATCAAGGTTGTTGCGGCGGACGGTTCGAAAGCCAATGGCGAGGTTCGCGGCGTGCGAAAGCGTACCGTTGCAATCATAGTCGCAGCAGTATCAATCATCGTCGCCATCTTTGTAAATTCTGTCACAAAAAGGTCAGACCTATTTGTGACAGAATTTACAAATGCTCGCCGGCAAGTTATTGGCGACGCGGCGATAATCGAGAAAGGCATTCGCAACGGCTGGTCGGATGTGTTCAATCTTGAGGGTGAACGCTTCCTTGCTTCGTTCGCCATTCCCGGCGTAAAGGCCGGACAGCGGAATACATCTGAAAAGGAATTTACCGCCGCTCTTGAAAACAAGTGTGTTGTAGCCGATACCGACTCCCTCGAAGCGCGGCAGATTAAGGCAATGGTCGAAGGTATGAAGAACGAAGCACGTCGTTACATTGCCGCCGGTGGATCGATTGTTGAATACGGCAAGCGACTGACGGAGCGGCAGGATGCCGAGATCGCCGTTTACAACCGCGTCAAAGCCGATATCGAAAACGCCCGCGCCACAATGACTGAAGCCGACTTCATGACCTACTGGGAAATGCGCAACGATGAACTGCGCAACCTTGGCATCAAGACGGTGGGTCTGGAACAAGATTGACTTACCTCACGCTTTCGTTCGCTTTCGTCCGCGAAGTTTTTGCGGCAGAGCCGCGATCACTAAAACTATCGTGGCGGAAGCATCTTTTGTCACAACAAGGTCAGACCATTTTGTGACAAAATGTCAATGACGAAGCTTAGCCAAAATACGATACACCGTTCTTGGCGATACTCCGAGCATATCGGCGATTTGCGCGGGCGAGACATTAGGATTTCTTTCAATGCTCTCCCGCACAGTCGATTCCATCAGAAAGCGCCTTTTTTCTTTTCGCCCTTTAATATCGTCTGATTCATGCAACTCAACAGCGGCCGCCCTAACTTTTTCGAGATGTGCCGCCGCTTGAATAACCATCGCTTCGCTCGTCAGGGGATCGATCGGTGCGTCATAACCGGCCGCGCGCTTACGGGCGATTTCTTCTGCCCGGCGGAGTTTCTCTTTTTCCAGCAGACTATAGAGCACTTCATTGTGTCTGCAGATAATTTCATCCCGCGAAATATCATCTCCGTAAACAAAACGCATTCCTTTTTCGGCAAGTGGATTACCGCGAATAAACGCTGTGTAACTGCTCCAAAAATATCCGTCAAAGCTATCACTCGCGGCGGCGCGTATCGGATTAAGGTGGATATAGCCAAGACATTCGGCGATTTTCGATACCGACAATCCGATGACGCGATCATAATATGCCGATTCCCAAAGCGTTCCTTTATGAGAATAGCGGCGATTATACTCCATTGTAACCCATTGCTTAAGAATCTTCATGAACGAGCCGATGTCGTACATCCGATCGCTGATTTTGTCGAGCTCGTCTTTAACACGATTTTCGCCCGATTCACCTTCTCGCCGCCACGTATCAAATGTCGTTGATAATGCTGACGCAGCTGCCTGGCCTTTCAACATCCCATAACGGCGCAAAATTTCTTCCTCATCTAACTGCTGAGGCTTAGGCAGATATGCGAGAATATGGAAGTGATTCGTCATAATGCACCAGCCTATCAGCTCAATGCCGCAGAATTCGGCCGTGCGCCGCATCATACCAATAAATTCATCGCGCTCTTCATCTTTTAGAAAATAAACGCGATGCGCGATGCGACTGACAAGATGATGAACCGTATCCGGCTCTTTAATCCGATTATTTGAATTCGCCATAGCCACTCCTTTGTCATTTTGTCACAAACAGGTCAGACCTATTTGTGACAGTTTGGCAGTATGTTAACATATTCGCGGAAAAAAGGCAATGGTTGCGCGGTTATAATTTTGTCACAAAGAGGTCAGACCGGTTTGTGACAAAATTTTACTCATTCGGGGCGGGGATAGTCCTCAAGCCCAAAATGCGTAGGTATTCGTTTTTCTGTTCCCAAACTTCGAGGCGGGTTTCTTTTTCAAGTTCGCGGCGGGTGCGCTCGTAAATCTGCATCTCGGAAAGTGTGCGTTCATTGAGCCGCCGCCAGTAGGAGCGCGGTGTACCGTTGCCATTAGCGAGATATTCGCGCATTTCCTCTCGCATGCCGTTGATGATCTGCTTTAGTTCCCTGACCTCGCGTGAATCGTCGGCGGCAATTTGAATGTCCTTATCAGCGTCAAGTTCATTCTTCGCATACGCCTCAAATACCATTCCCCGTTCCCCATTCCCCGTTACCCATCTTCGCGGATTCACTCCCCTGGCACACATCAACTTGCCGGGCTGTGCAAAAATCGCAAGCATCTTGTCTCCTTCGTGGGGAAGGATGTCGCCGAAATCGCCTCGTTCGATAGGCTCCATAATTGCAGGATCGCCATAAATCTGGTGGCGCGGCGAAATCATCGCGGAATTTGCGGCTGTAACCGCCGCTGTGCGCGTTCCGCCGAAGTAGGCAACAACACCTGCGCAAACCGCCGCAAGCGCAACCAGAGCCGCTACAGCGCGTTTACGCACGCCACGCACCTCGCCGTTGGCTTTACTGCCATCCGCCGCCACAACCTTAATGGCTTTAATGCCGCGCTTACGGAGTTCGGCAAATACCTCTTCACGCGAAGAAGCATTCATGGAATCTTCATGCCGTGTGCCGTCCGAGGTCTTATATGCGTACGTGTATTTCATTGTGTCTCACGCAAAGCTCGCAAAGTCCGCGAAGTTTTTTTGCTTTCGCTACTTGGAGATTAGGAGTTTCGGAGTCTTGGAGATTTTTCCAAAGGTTTCATTATTCTCCCAACTCCCTCACTCCTAACTCCTCACTCCTTCACTCCCACACTTCATTCCCGAACCTTCTTTGTCTCCGGCTTTATCTTGATCGGAGCGGTAGGCATCGCATGAACCTTGTCCCAGATTGCCTTTTGAATGTCATTCGTCGGGGCAGGAGCCCAGCCTTCTTCGACTGCTTTTTTATAAATCGTCCTACGCAAAGGAGTTACACCCGCAGAAGAGAGATATTTCTTTATGCCATCTTGGATGTCTATCGGAAGCTTATCGTGTGAAATATCAAGATCATTTACAGATTGTGCCGTGCCTACATGACCTGGATATCTTGAAGCACATCCACCGCAAAGGAGCATATACGCTTTCAACGCCGCTTTTGAACAGCGTTTCTTGTACAATGCCGCCTCGGAAGGCATCTTTAGACCTTTTTTATATTTGGCAACATTCACTACTGCATATTTCTCCTCTGGAACAATCATGGAAGTTGGCAAGGACTCATCATGAACTATAATAACGGCAAAGTCTGCTTTCGCCTCGACCTTTAGTTTAAGCGGTTCACCTGCTGACATTTTAAGAAAATCAAGCTTGATAGGTATCTGACGCTTTACATCCTTAAACACTTCGTCAAATTCCTTTGTGAAATCAATATCGCTTTGTGTATCAATAAAAGCCACTCTGCCTTTTTGCGAATTAGGATAGATTACAAATCCACCCAACTGTGCAACGCGATCATTAAAGGCTTTCTTATTCTGCGTAGTTGTTTCTTTGGGTGCTTCGCTTGCGAAGAGCGCAAGACTGGTTACGGCTGTGATTACAGTAGCGAGAGTTGATTTCAGTTTCATGTTACTCCTTTGATGTAGATTGTTTTGCAGCTTTCTTAGCTTTGTGAACCTCTCGGATGTATTTCAGCTGACCTTCAGCGAATGCAGGGCAGGTTATTTCTTTTAGTCCTCTCTGCTTAAACATTTCGTTCGCGGCTTTTATGTAATCTTGATATTCAGCTTCCGAAACATTTTCATCAAGCCGTGCTGATATTACTTCCTTCATTATGTCGTTGCGGAATGTCGCAAGGCTTCTTAATTCCTTTTCGGTATCCTTCATAATCTGAATGATGTCCTCTCCGGCATCCATACGCGCTTTTAACTCATCCTTGATTGCGTTGACTTCTTCCTTAAGAACACGCGTTTGTTCATCGTCATCCTCTTTGATAGGAGTAGGCTCTGCAATTGATTCTTGAAGGCTCTTTATAAATCGCTCATTGTAGTTGGCATTGCCAATAAAAAACTTACCTGGTTCAATGTGAAGAAGTCGGGCGATTTGCTTCTCCGCTTGATGATTAAAAATCTTCTTTTGACCTTTGTCTGCATGAATTGTTCTTGCCGGAAGCGACTCTAATATTCTAACACCCTCTTTTGTATAGAGCCTTCCGTTGGCTCTGCGAACAGCATCCGTTGGAACAAAATAACGCTTGTCGTGTTTCTTGAGCCATTCGAGAGAGTTTCGATCTTCTTTGACTGTTGACTCAATCCTTTTTTCAACCACTTTAGGAGATGCTTTTACAGGGGTGGGTGGGGCTTTCTTTATCTTATTCTCTTCAACCGGGTTTTCTATCGCTTTTGGTTGATTGAAAAAGTAATACGCACCCAACACGCCAACAAGCGCAAGAACAATGAAAATTAAAACAGCCTTAATATATTTTAATTTGAACGTTTTTTTTGGCGTCAGGATTTTCTCTTCGCTAATACGAACAGCAGTTATTCCTCTTCGATTTAATTCAGCAAAGAGTTCTTTTCTGCTCTCGGCATCTATTCCCAATGTTTCAGTATTGCCGTCTTTTCTTCTTGTGGTGACAGTCCAAGTCATGATTCAAATCCCTATAAAGTTCAAGCCCGCCCGCGCAGTGCGGACGGGCTTGTTGTTAACTGTGCGTCAACCAATTATGCGCGACGGCGGCGGAGTGCAAGACCCGCGAGGCCGACAAGCATGAGAAGTCCAGAGGTCGGCTCCGGAACAGCGGCAGCCGTCCAAGTAGTGGCGGTTGTTGATGATCCGCCGCCCTGCTTAAGACCGAGGTTGGCGAGAGTTGCTTTTGTGGAGCCACTCTTCGCAGCAACGGAACCGCTGTTCTCCATATACCAAAGGGCATCGCCTGTTTCGGCATCTGACAGAACGAAGAGAACCGCTCCATAAACCATTTCGCCTGCGGTTGTGGTGAGTTCAGCACCTGTCGCCGTAGCTGTTGTAGCAGAAGTACCCATATTCACTGAACCGTTAATGGCTTTAAGACCATTAAATGATTTAGTGGTATCAGCGCTATACCAAGCGAAGAGGTCACCTGCTTCATACGAAATAGCGCTGAGAGACTCAAACGCAAACATTTGAAGTGTATAGCCAGATGAGCTTGTGAGCTTTGTGCCACTTAGTGCACCTTCAGCACCAGGTGTCTGTAATGCACCAGACGCCCAGTTTACTGCACCAGCATTTGCAATACCTGCAATTGCAACTGCAGCAATGATCATTATTATTTTTTTCATTTTCTTTTTCCTTTTTTATTCCCACTCAACACCTTGCTGAGCAGTAAAATTAGTGATTAAAGAGGGCTAGGAATATTCAGTGTTGCACCATTCGCTGTAAAGAAGATAAATGCTTGATTGGCAGGGAATTCAACATTATTTGCAGAGGCTTCGTAATCAATGGCCTGCGTTTCATCACACGCAAACCAACCGCCGTTTCCTTCGTTTGCATCAGGATCCCATGTGTAATACTGATCCTGAGCGCCAGAAGTTGCAATCGTCGCGATGTAGTCATTGTTCCACCACGCATAGTCAGCATCTCCAACAACGATATCACCCAATGTGATCGTGCTTGGCGTAAAATTACCAGTATAGGTAAGGTCAGCTGCTACAGCAAACAATTCACTATCCCCTTTAAGAACGCTACCTGAAAACGTCAATGTCGCTCCATTGGCTGAAAATACAAAGAAAGCCTGATTCATGGGGAATTCGATGTTATCAGCGGGCGTGTCATAATCAATGGCCTGCGTTTCATCACACGCAAACCAACCGCCGTTTCCTTCGTTTGCATCAGGATCCCATGTGTAATACTGATCCTGAGCGCCAGACGAAGCAACAGTTGCAATATAGTCGTTATTCCACCATGCGAAGTCAGAATCTCCTACAGAAATCTGACCAAGCTTAAAGGTATTCTCCGTACCGCTGATACCTTCAAAAGAAGCGACCCTATATACAAAGTCTGCCACCGCTGTGTCGCCAGTATTGTAGCCGACGACGTTAGCTGATTCCAACGCTAATACTGTGCCACAGTATTTTTGTCCCAGAAAAGTTGCAAGCCCAATTGATTTCCGCGTCGAAAAGTAGTACAATACGCACCGTTGGTAGAAATCCGTAGTTGTACTTCGGTTTTTGACGGATGTTGGAAATGATAAAAAGACAGATGGCAGAATGGCTGAAGATGATGGCGCGGGAGTACGCCGTTGTCTCGATCATGGGACCAAGGCAGTCCGGCAAGACGACCT
>JAHBAE010000056.1 GCA_018384485.1 Kiritimatiellia bacterium | reverse complement strand
GATATTTTCCGGCAAAAGTACAAGCATCGCTATGAGTCCAACCATAGTGATATGCGTAATAATAAGCTGAATGTTGATATTTTTTAGCCATTTAGTCTCTTCCCGGAGTTGACAATCATATAATATAATTCTTACTTATCAGCAGTATTTATTTTGACTCTAAACTTTTTTCTTTTTAGAACTCTTTTTTTGTCCTATTTCCCCCTTTTCGCAGAACTTTATTTTTGGAAGGCATGAGTAGTATAGCATAAAATGAGAATTTTATGCGGAAAATTCTTAAGGTGGGGTGTAATCGATTGTGGAATGGGTGGGGTGTCGCTTGAATGGTGTTGCAAAAAATGAAAATAACTCTCAAAAAACATAATAAACTCTCTTTTCTCTGCCCCTTTGCGTCTCTGCGTTAAAAAAGAACCCGCTCTACTGACGAATCTAAGTTCAATTTTCAGAAATAGCAAAAATGTCAGGCTTTTCTACGCCGCAACATTTCACGCGCTCATCTACCGCCTTTTACGGGGAAAGCCCGCTTAAGAAGCGTGGAAAAGCAATCAAACTCCGATAACACGCCGTGCGAAAACATCACCGACAATTTTAGCGAGAAAACCTCCAAACCGCGGCATAATCAACGCTCCGAGAATGACGAATACAAAAGCCATGGCAATCTTCGACGGGAATACATTGCGTTTAGACCAATGCGCCAGCCTGTCGGAAGAGGCCCCTGAAGCGGCAAGAACAAATAGAGTTATCAAGGGAGCGATGAAAGCTAAATTATAAAGAGCAAGAAGCGCGAACGGACGAACGCCCCCGCCGCTCTCGCGTGAGATAAGGGCAAGAACGGGAACGTATATCTGCCCCGTGCAAAGCGAATCAAGAAGAGTAACAGCAAAACCGCAAAAGAAGCCTGATGCCACTACGGCAGAGCCGCTCCAACTTGCCTCTGCAACAGATCGGATGAGCCTTTTTACGCAATCGGGGAGTTGAAGAAAAATGGCGGATGGCTCTTTCAGTCGGCGGTAGCGGAACGCATCTCTTACGCTCAAGAAAGCGAGAATGAAAAGAAGAGTTGAAAGCGCCGCCATAAAAACATCATGCGCAATTCGCATTTCATCCATTGCGCGCAAGGCGCTCATCAGCCCTACTCCCATCGCCATGTAGGTGAGAAATGAAGCTAAAGAAAATGCAATGCCGCCTAAAAGACGCCCCTTCTTCGTGCGCCCTCCTGCGGCAAGAATACCGGCAAGAGCAATGACAATTGAAAACGCGCAAGGATTGAACCCGTCGGCGAAACCAGCGGAAAGAACTGTAAGGACTGTCCAATGAGAAGCTAAATTTTCGCTATAAACTTCAACCGCTTCACCTGTCACGGGGATTACGACAACTGAATTTTCGCCGTCGTCACAGACAATTTCAACTTGCTTAGTGATGAGCCCCGGAACTGACGGCTTGAGAGAAAGTGTAAGTTTAGCGGAAGATGAAGGCTCGATGCGCATAGACGAGAGCGTTGCCTTAGCTCCGCAGCACGCTCTTACCTTAAAAATACAGAGAGGAGACTTTGAGAGATTTTTCAGCTCAATCGTCTTTGAAGTCTGCACTCCAGCAGGAATTTCGCCGAGCTCAAAACCGTCTTTCGGCACAGCGAGGCGCGGCGCGGCGAATGCCGTGACATAAGAGAAAAAGAGCGCGAAAACGAAAGCTAAGACTCTACATCCTTCACGCGACACTCTTCTTGCCTCCCTTTGAATTGAGAATCAAGACAGCCGTAAGAATAAGCGCGAAACCGACAATTGAGAAAATGTCCGGAACTTGGCCAAAGAGCATCAAGCCGAAAGCCGCCGTAAAAAGAATATTTGAATAGTCGTACACCGCAATATCACGGGGCGCAGAATATCCGTACGCCATAGTAAGGCCGAACTGCCCGAGCGCGGCGAAGGAGCCTGCGGCAACAAGGATGAGAACCTGCATCAATGTCATCGGGGCGAAATCAAATGCGATGAAAGGAATGGAAGCAAGCGAAGAAAACGCGCTGAAAAAAAGAACGATCAGAGAGGAGTTAATATTGCGGTGCTTAAGAGCCCTAACCGCCGCATAGGCGCCACCCGCAAAAGCGCCTCCTGAAAGAGCGATAAGAAGAGGGAAAGAATAAACTCCGGCGAACGCAGGCTTCGCAACAAAGAGAACACCTGAAAAAGCTACGGCAAGAGCGCACATTCCTCTCCTCGACGCCTTCTCACCGAGGAAAAACCAGGCGAAGAGGACAGTAAAAAAAGGCGCCGTTTTATTGAGAGTCTGACAATCGGCGATCGACACTTTTGAAAGCGCGTAGAAATTCGCAAAAATTCCGCACGTCCCGAGAACCGAGCGCAGTAAAAGAATAAGCGTGGACGCGGGAGAAGAAAAGAGCCTGCCGAGCTCAACGCCTGCGGAAATCCTCGAAGCGAACGAAGAGCGCAGAAAAACCACGAGCGCAACGACAAGGGCGACGATATTTCTGAAAAAACTTTTCTGAAAACTTGAAATTTCGCCGCCGAAATCATCGGCAAGGCGCACACACGCGGCCATACCGGCAAAGCCGAGAGCGCTTGCAGTAATCGCAAGCGCCCCCTTTAGACGAGACGACTCGCCTTCCTCACGGGAAATAGGCTTTTGAATCATCCCTGCCTCACCCCGCCTTTAAAACAAATCATTCTGTTCAAGCGGGAACCATGTGCGGTAATAGTCCTTGCGATTCCACGTATTGCCCGCAGAGGCGTAATCGCAGAAAGTGACGGCCGTGGGAAGCTGCCCTTCTGGATTTTCATCGTGCGAGCCAAGAGGAAGAACGGCTGAAAAGAGCATCCAAAAATCATCGCCTGTCGTGCGCACCGGCGTGAAACTCTTTACGATGCCTTTGTCCTCAAACTCGCACCGCATGACCTCGGCAATGTCGCCGTCGCCAAAACGGCTGTCGCGCGCAAGAAGAATAGGCCCATATGTAAAGGCGACGTGCTTGTCAACGATGTGTGAGACAACCTCCATTGAAAACTTAATCTCAACAACATCACCATGAGTCCATTCACGAGAAGGAATGGTAAAGTAAGTGCCGCCCTTTGCCGCGCCCGCCGAGACGCCGTTAAGCTTTACGGTTGCGGAATTGCACCACGCGGGGATGCGTAGCCTCATCGGAAACGACCCTGCGAGCGCAGTTCTGCTTACGATGCGCACATATCCGTTGCGCGGATAAAGAGAGTACATTTCAAACGAAACGTTCTTGCCGTTTGAGAGTTTCCCTTTTGCCAGCGCAGACGAATAGAAATTGAACGTAGCGACATCGTTCTTGACGCGGAAGAAATCGTAAAGGAAACAGAGGAAGCCGCGCGGCCCGTTCGCATCGCAGCAGCTCGCGTGCATCCTGCAATGGTGATGCCCATGATAACGGCTTCCCGTAAGGGGGGTGTAGGCGGCGAACTCGGAGCCGTCCGCTTCAAGCGAAGCTAAATACGCATTGTAGAAGGAACGCTCGATCTGATCTGCCCATTGCGGATCGTCGGTGACCTCAAGAAGTTTCTGACAAAAACGCATCCATGTGGTCGTGACGCAAGTCTCCTGCTGGTGCTTATATGGAAGATGCTGCTTTTTAGCGCCTTCGTGCCACTGCTCCAAGCTGGTGGCGCCGCCCGCCAGATTTATCTCATCCTTGACAATAGCCTTAGCCGTCAAGAGCGCGGCCTCACGGAGATTGTCGCATCCTTTAACTTCCTCGGCATATTCGAGGAGCCCCTGATAACAGCTCATCATCTCATACGCTTTCGCCCTTCCGCACTTTCCGAGATAATCCCAATCTTTGCCGGGCGTGAAATTATGCCCTATGCCTGTGCGCTTGGCAAACGGAATTTTCTTAAGAGCTAAATCGACTAGCCTCGGCCCGTCGGGCTCTTCCGTCATGCATTTGACGAGGTATGAAGCGAACGAAAGATATTTCTGCTCTTTCGTGCGGCGATAGAGCCATACGACAGGCTCGAGAATAGAGCAGCTCGCCATACCGGACCACGAACCTGTATGCCAGATATTGCGCTTACGTCTTCCGTTCGGCCCTAATTCTCCTATTACGTAATCACAAAGTTTGCAGCATGCATCAAGGGCTTTTTCCTTTTTTTCAGGATCCTTGGCTCCATCGCTGTAAAACATAAGGCCCATCATCGTATACTTCATGCCCCAGACGTCCCAGCCGCGATCGCAACGCGCCTCGTCTTTATAATTTCCAATATACCCAGAAGGCCTTTGATATGAAATTATATCGGAAACGCTTCGCTCAATTGAAGCATTAAGACGCGGCGAGCGGACGTAGGAGGCGTAAGGCACGGACGAATGCATCCACTTGCCCCAGAATTCCGTCTGCCACCACTGGCGCGTATCGGCATCAGCAGAAAACTGAACCGTCAGATAATCAACATCCGTTCTAACGACACTCTTCTCGATCATCGCGTCAAGACGCTCTCCGAGATAACCTTTAAGCTTGACCATTTCTGACGCCTCTACGATAAAAGGCAGACTCAGAAAAAACGTAACTGTTGCAACACTCTTCATTTTGATCTCCTTCCTTTTTTATGTATTTACCTTTCAAAGCGCGGTCCACGCGCTTGAATTGCGATAAGATTCAAGAACCGCCTCGACAAACCGCATCGAGCGCACTCCTTCGCGCGGGCCGGGAAAATCACAGGAGCGGCGGGAAACGACGGCCGCAACAAACTCGCAGTATATGTTGGCGAGCGCCTCAATGAAACCTTCGTGATGGCCGGCAGGAATGCGCGAAGAGCGTACGGACGACTGCGACACGTCGGCAATATACGGAGCCTTCCGTTTATACACCGCATCGGGACGGAAAGGATATTTCACCGTGAGATAATTTGGAGACTCCTGATCCCAATACAAGGAAGCTTTCTCGCCGTACACTCTTAGCCTCACTCCGTTTTCTTCGCCTGTCGCAACCTTTGAAACATTGAGAACGGCTTTCGCCGTTATCTTGCGCGCCTGAGGAAGCCCCGCCGCCGCGCCAAGGCGCATGAGGATTGATGCGTCGTCTTCCAACTTAGTGTTTGCTGAGAACGAAGAAAGATCGGAAAGAACGGACTTCGTTTCCAGCCCCGTCACATATTCGACAAGCGTAAACGCGTGCACCCCGATATCGGCTACGACGCAGCTCGGACCTGCAACTTTAGGATCCAGCTTCCACGAGCGTGAAAACTCCAGCGCTTTTGCGGGATCAACCTTGCGGAAAGAGCCTTGGGAATATTCCATTACGACTTTGTCGATTTTGCCGAGCTCTCCGCGGCGCACAAGATCGCGCGCGAGCTTTACCATCGGAAAGCCGACATAAGTAAACGGCACGCCGAGGATACGACGGCGGCGACGAGCGATACTCGAAAGTTCCTCCGCCTCCGCAAGAGAAAGCGAAAGAGGCTTCTCGCAAAAAACATCCATCCCCGCCTCAAGAGCCGCCTTGGCTATTTCATAATGCGATTCATTCGTGGTACATATTGTCAGGAAATCGACCTTGCCCGCTTCCGCCGCTATAAGACTGCGCCAATCGTGATAGACACGCGAAGGATCTACTGAAAACTTCTCTGCGCTCGCGGCGTTAGTCACCTTGTTGCGCGAGAAGCAACCGGCCGTAAGACGGGCCAAATCGTCAAGCCTGAGCGCCATCCGGTGCACCGGGCCGATAAAAGAGCCTCTCGCCCCTCCGACCATGGCATAAGTCAAATGCTTCATGTCACTCTCCGTTTCACATGCGGCCCGAAAGGGCATCTATCAAATCACAGAGCCTACGGTAAGCCATGCCAAGGTCATCGTTTGTCACCTGGAACATATACTCGCCAGCTTTCTCCATTTCGCCTTCGGCATTCGCGAGACGCTTCTCGATTTCCGCCGCGGAGTCGGTGCCTCTGCCGACGAGTCGGTCACGAAGCTCCTCCATCGAGGGAGGCGTAATAAAGATATCGACATACCCGATTTTCATCGGATCGGTATCGGGAAGCGCACGCACGCGTTCGCGCACCTTGGCAGCGCCCTGAACATCGATATCAAGAATGACGGAACTTCCGTGAGCGAGAGCGTCTTCAATGGGCTCGCGCAGAGTGCCGTAATAATTGCCGTGCACACACGCATACTCAAGAAACGCATCTTGAGCGACAAGCTCCTCAAAACGCTCTTTCGTCTTGAAGTGGTAATCAAGCCCATCCTCTTCTTCGCCGCGAGGCGCGCGCGTGGTGCAGGAAATGGAATACTCGATGTCGAAATACTGCTGCAGGAGCATATCTATAAGCGTGCTCTTTCCGCAGCCGGACGGTGCCGATATAACAATGAATAATGGTTTCGTTTTCATATCTCTTTCTCCTTGTCCTTCACTGCACGGCGGGAACGAAAGAAATCCACCAGAACTTCTCTCGACTCCTCCTCCAATACTCCCGTAATAATCTCGGGATGATGATTTATGCCAGGATGTCTGAAAATTCCAAATTCTGTGCCGCCGCCGCGCTTGGGATCGGAAACGCCCCAGACGACGCTTCCAATGCGCGCAAGAATAATTGCCCCGGCGCACATCGGACACGGCTCTTTCGTGACATAAATCCGAGTATTGCAAAGCCGCCAGGCGCCTAACTTTTCGGACGCCTCAGATATGGCAAGCATTTCAGCGTGAGAAGTGGCGTTGGCGAGAGTTTCAGTTCTATTGTGGGTTACGGCGAGAATGCGCGCAGATGAAGGATCTGAAGGGAAAGCGGTGGAGGCATCTACAATCACACATCCAGCGGGCACCTCTCCCTCTTTGACGGCCTTACGCGCTTCCTCGAGAGCGATACGCATAAAATATTCGTCAAAAAGCTCTTCCTCAGTAGGCATCTCTCCTTGCTCCGTCATTTTCTTTCAAAGCGCAGTTTCAGTGCTATCTTAATAGATTCTACTGCGATGTTGGCAGAAATTTTCGAATATCCTGCCGCTCGGTCGGTAAAGACGATCGGAATCTCTTTTATCGAACAGCCCCGCTTCCAAGCGCGGTGATTCATCTCAAGCTGAAAAGAATAACCTGCAGAGGCGACTGAAGCAAAATCTATTTTGCGGAGCGTTTCAGCGCGCCAGCACTTAAAGCCGCCCGTCGGATCTCTGAGAGGCATCCCCGTTACCGTGCGGATGAAAATTCCGCCACAGCGCGAAATGAGCCTGCGCTTGAACGGCCATCCCGGCGTATCGCCGCCAGACACATAGCGCGAGCCTATCACAAGCTCCGCATCCTCACTGATGAGGCGCGAAATATCTTCCGGATTGTGGGAGAAATCGCAATCCATCTGGATTACCTTCTCGGCGCCGTCTTCAAGCGCCGCCGCAAAACCTGCGACATAAGCGCGCCCAAGCCCTTCCTTTCCTGCGCGATGAAGGCATGAGACGCGCTCATCGCGAGCGGCGATGGAATCGATTATCTCGCCGGTTCCGTCAGGAGAGTTGTCGTCGACAAAGAGGAGTTTGACGCCCGGCACTGAAAGAACGGCTTTGGCCATCCGCTCCACATTTTCACGCTCGTCGTACGTCGGTATAACAACTGTCGTTCTTAAATCCTCAGCCGGCATAAATCCTCCCCTTGAGAAACATCAATCAAGAACACCTTTCGACGGAGCCTCCGCATCATCCCACCACGACCCCTTGCTGAAGGATATGCGCGAAATCGGCTTTGTCGTCAGCTGCTTCCCTTTTGCCGTGGCGGAGCGTATCGGCACGACCTCCTGCTTTTCGAGTTTGCCCGTCTCGCGGTTTATGCGGTCGACCAATTCAAGAGGAAGGAAATACTGCTGATGAATCTTCTGACCCTTCGCGGGCTTGTATTTCACATACAACGTTTCCTGACAGCCTTTCTGGAAAAGAAGAATCTTTGACTTCGGCTTTTCAGGGGCGAGGAAGTAATCCTTATTGCGGATAAGGCCACCGAAACGGAAGCGCTTGATGTAGCTAAACCCGTACGAACCCTCTTCGTAGACGCAGGTGAAATCGAGCGCTTCGCGATCCTTCTCCTGATTGTAGCGCATGACGGCGAGAAGATCCTTATCAACGAATATCTTCTCCTCAGGCTGCACCTTGCGGAAGCGACCACTCTTCCAAACGAGAATAAGCTCGTCGAGCGAAGAGCATTTGAAGAGGTCGTCGCCATTCTTGATGCCGGAGCCGATGTAATGGTTTTCCCTGTCCCATCTGATAGTAAGCTCGCTCGCTGTAATCGCGCGTACATCCACCTCGCCGAATGCGCCCTTGGAAATTTCCGTGCATCTCGGGTAGCTCTTCTGATACTGCTTGATGATGCCTTTGAGATATTTGACGACAAACGCCCTTAAATGGGCAAGATTGTCGCGCACGGCGCGCTCCTCGGCCTCAATCTCCTCAATCTCCTTGCGGTTTTTGTCGATATCAAACTGCGAGATTCTGCGGATCTGAAGTTTAAGAAGCCTTTCAATATCCTCATCGGTGATAACCTTCCTTCTCAGCTCGGCCATGTGAGGCTCAAACCCGGACCTGACCGCGGCTTTGACGCCGTCGAACGTCTTCTCCTTTTCAATCCGCTTATAGATGCGCTCCTCAATGAAGATGCGGTCAAGAGTTCTTGCGTGGTAAAGGTCATCAAGCTCGCCTAAACGAATCTCCTGCTCTTTCTTTGTAAGCTCAAGAAGGCGGTCGACATTGGCGCGGAGAATCTCCGAAACTCGCATGAGTTTCGGGCGCCCGCCGTCAAGAACTATCGGGCGGGAAGAAATCGACTTCTCGCAATTCGTGAAAGCGTAAAGCGCCGTTACAGTCTTTTCCTGAGATGCACCCGCCGCAAGCTCAAGCTCTATCCGCACAGATTCGCTGGTAAGATCGTGAATCTTGCGCACGCCCACTTTTTTCTTTTTAACCGCTTCCTCGATTGACTCCGAAAGCGAATCAGTAGTCTCGCCCCAGGGAAGCTCCGTTATGACGAGTTTGCCCTTCTCGGAAGTATCGATGCGCGCGCGGACTTTAACTTTTCCGAGGCCGTCCTGATATTCGCTCGCATCCATTATTCCGCCAAGCTGAAAATCAGGCAGAAGTTCAAATGGCTTTTTCTGAATGGCCGCAATCTCCGCCTCGAGAAGCTCAATGAAATTGTGCGGCAGAACTGCCGTGGAAAGACCTACGGCGATACCATCGGCACCAAGCATCAGAAGAAGTGGGATTTTAGCCGGAAGATATACGGGTTCTTCTTTGCGGCCATCGTAGTTCGGGATGTACGAAGTGGTCTTAGGATTGAACACATGTTCACGCGCAAGATTCGTCAGGCGGCACTCGATATACCGTGCCGCAGCGTGAGGCATGCCTGTGAAGAGAGAGCCGTAGTTTCCCTGTCCGTCAACGAGATACCCGCGCCCCTCGCCCCACAACTTGTTTGCAAGGACAACTATGGCGTCGACGATTGACGCATCGCCATGCGGATGATACTTCATCGTATGACCTGCAATATTGGCGACTTTTGTGTACCTGCCGTCATCTTCCTCCCAAAGCGAATGCATTATGCGCCGCTGAACGGGCTTAAGCCCGTCTTCGAGCGCAGGAATCGCGCGCGAGCAGATAACGTATGCCGAATACTGGCGGAAATTAAAATCGTAAAGATCGCGCATCGGCCCTGAGCCGGTGAGCGCGGCGACAGAAGGCGACAACTTCTTTTGAGCCTCTTCTTGAGGCGCAACGGCTTTGTCAGCACCCGCAATACCAAAAAGGTCCAAATTGTCAAACATGCTCGGCGGCTGTGCGCCGTCTGATTCTTTCTTTTTTCCCATCTTTTCTCAAATACAAGGCCTTGGAGACATGCTTTTTTTGTTCACAGTTTGTTATTTCAGTATTATAGCATATCTGCTTCTTTATTTCTTTGCTCCCTTTCGGACAAATTTCACCACGAAGCCGCCGCCAGGCGCAGCCGTAAACGAAAGAGTTTCGCCTGCCTTGACAATCTTTTTCTCATGAATGAAGTTTGTAGGCTTTTTGTCGGCATCTGGCGCATCGCGGAAAATTTCAGCCTCCCATTCGCCACTTTCGAGAAATTTAGCAGAATCTATGACTATCTCACGCCGGGAAGCGTCAGTTATCGCCGCAGCATACCAAGAACCGTCAGCCGCCTTACGCGCCACCGCCGCGTACGTATCGGGACAGCCGCCTAGACCTACCGTCGCCGTCCAAACTACGGGAGTTGCGGCCATGAATGTAAAGCATTCCATATTTTTCTCGTATTTCGTGGGCGAATCGCAAAGCATCTGCAGAGGAGCTTCATACAAGGCCATCAATGCCATCTGCCTTGCGCGTGTGCCGACAGAACCCGGATTTATCATATCGCCTTTGTATCCGCCTATCGGATAGTTGTCCATCGCGCCAGGAGTATAATCCATCGGCCCTGCCGTCATACGCAAGAAAAACACGCGCACATCGTTGGCCATGAAATCGTAATCCTGCTGATACCACTTTGTCTGCTCAAGCCCGTGCACCGCCTCGTAGTTGATGACATTCGGATATGCGCGGCTCATGCCGGCGGGGCGATGGACACCGTGATAGTCGACGAGCAACTTCGCTTTGCTGCACGCGTCTGCAAACTTCCAGAGGAAACGCTCGCATTCCGCATCGCTGCGATCCATGAAATCAACCTTAAAGCCCTTCACTCCGAGCTTCCCAAACTCCTCGACGACTCGTTCTTCATTCCCCTTCACCTGCGACCATGCCATCCAGAGGATGATCCCCACTCCTTTCGCGCACGCGTGCTCCACTATCTGCGGCACATCGACATTGGGATGGTATTTCCAGATGTTAAGCTTCTCGCTCCAGCCTTCGTCGAGAATAATGTATTCCACATTGTTTTTCGCGGCGAAATCGACAAAACGCAGATACGTCTCAGTCGTGCAGCCTTTTTCTGTTCCCTTGTTATCAAAAGCGTTCCACCAGTCCCACGCAACCTTCCCAGGTTTTACCCATGAGAAATCCCTGCCTTTTCCCTTGGGACGCGCAAGCGCGTAGACGATGTCCGCTTCGGCGAATTTAGACATTTCGCCCTCATCGGCAAGAACGAACGTGCGCCACGGGAAGGTGCGCGTACCGTCGGTCTCCACAAGATAGTTTGCCCGTTTCTCCACTGGAAGATAACGCCCATTTACGGAAGTTTTCAAGGGCCACGGAGAAAACCACGATTTGAACACTCCTTTCCCGTCATCATTTGGACGAACGAGATTCCACACAGGATAATCGTATATATCAGACTCCGTCACCGCTACAGCTTTGCCGCGGACCGTATAAACAAATGGCAGATAAATATAACGCCTGCCTACCCACCCGCATATTTCACCCTTGGAATGAGTGACAATTTCATGCGCTTTCATAGCGAGAGGATACGATTCTTCACACCCCGGATTGCCTGTGAAGTTAACCCAACATTTGGCGGCGGGATCGGGAACCGAAAGCTGAGAAGCCTCTGCGAGAACTTTGATTTTGCCTTGTTTCGCCGTCTCGAACCTATATGCGACGCCGTCGTTTCGCGCCGCAAATCGCACGCCCCAATCGCCATAATCGACGTACAGCCAATTTCCGGCGAGATTTACAGACGATTTTTTGTAAACCTTAGCCGCCTCTTCTCCTGCATACTTCCCGTAAGAAATTTCAGGAGCCTTGCCTTCGCCAGAAAGAGTCTCGCTCTCTATCGTCATTGAAATTTCGGAACGCGCGACTACCATAATTCCGTCGCGGATGACTTCATACGAAAGAGGAGACGAAAAAACTTTTATTGCGTTGCGCCCGTCAGGCGACCGGACGATAACATCGGAGAGACATTCAAAACACCAGACAAAGCCGGTAACTGCGGCGAGAATTAACTTAGAATATTTTTTCATATACTTACCTACTTTTATTATACTGATAACGTCCTTAGTGCAATAAGTGTTGTTGTCCATTGTTCGCAACCCTTTCCATATTCCTTTGCCTTTAACGATAGATAATACCGCCACGTCAGGATAATTCGCATATTATCTCACAACGCCTCTTCATCCACGAATGTCACTTTTCTTCTCAAGGTTCTCAAATTCGCCGTAGACGGCGAGCGAACGCGCCGCCATGCGTTCAAAAGAAAATTTCTCGAGCGCGGAAGGCCGCAAATCCTTGAAATCAGAACTTGCGACCGAGCGAATTGCATCAGAAAATCTAACAGCCATTTCCGCGGCGTCTGCCTTTGGATCGACATCGACAAGAGCACCGTTGACGCCGTCCTCGACTATATCAAGCGCTCCGCCGAATGCTGCCGCAACAACGGGCCTGCCCATCGCAAGCGCCTCGGCCATAGAGCGACCGAACGCCTCAGGTTTTTTATAGTTTGCGCTTACTACGATATCAGCAAGCGAAAGGCATTCGGCAACCTTGCTCGCCGCTCCTGCAAAGACGACATTATCCGAAATGCCCTCGCTCTCGACGAGCCTGCGGAGAGACTCTTCATATTCTTTGCGGAGCGCTTCCGCTTCGCCGACTATAACAAGCTTCCAGTCGGGAGAAGAAACACCTGAAGCGAGATGCTCGGAATGAAGGCGAGCGACTGCGCGGATGAGAACATCGTACCCTTTAAGCTGCGTTATTCTCCCAAGCCCCATCACCACTCTGAACCCGTCAATCTTCCACTCACGGCGCTTTTCGTCCATAAAAGACGCGTCGAGCTTTTCAGTATTGAACTTTTCACGATCGATTGCACGAGGGATGACTCTCAGGCGCGAAGGGGCGATCTTGTAATGCTCCGTCAAGTAATCGGCGATATACTTGCTTGGCGTCACCGTAACATCGCCATACGTCATAACGCGCGAATAAGCGGAGACTGAATTTGCCCCGTGCGCAAATGTGATCCACTTCAACCTGAGTTTGCGGTTGGCGAGAATAAAAAGCCATGCCGGCACACGCGAATGGGCAACGACTACATCTGGCTTTTCTCGCTCAAGGAGTGCGCGGAGAGTTCGCGCGCGGGAAAACGCCGTAAGCGGATTTTTTGATTTTATATCCACTCGTGCGGTGCGGCCGCCCGCGGCAAGAACCTGCTCTTCAAGACGACCTCCCGCTGAAACTACGAGATTGTCATGCCCCGCCGCAACAAGAACGCGGTTCATCTCGACGATGCCGCGCTCAACACCGCCTTGATCCATTGCGGGAACTAATTGAACAATCTTCAAATGTGCTCCTCTTCGCCGCGGAAATGAACATTAAGCTCATGAAGGGGAGCGAGCAACCTGCCGAGACTCTGCCCCTCGGTAAGTTTCGCAAAGGCGTTTACATCTTTGGGGAAACATTTGCCTCCGTAGCCCAGCTTGCCGTCGGGCCCGGGAACGTAAGTGTGCGTATCATTTATATAGCCGGAAAGAAGAACTCCTGTATGCACCTTTGCCCAATCGACACCCATGTTCTGGCAATATTCCCTGACGGCATTGAAATAAATGACCTTATACGCGCCAAAGACATTATGGGCATATTTCGTAACCTCTGCCTCAAGCGGACTCATGACGGTAAACTTCTTGCCGGGAAATACCTTTATGAGAAGATCAACGGCTCCAGTGAACACCATGGTCTGCTTTTTGAAATCCTCGATGTGCGTGCGCTCTGTGAGAAATTCAGGCATATAGCAAACTTGATGATTCGTCTCGCGCGATAGCATATCGCTCGTCCCGGGAAGAATCGTCGTGCGCACGAAGACGGGAACTTTTGGAAGCTTTGAAATAATTTCTTTCATGAGCGTGAGATCCTGCGTCCCGTCATCCTCCGTAGGCACGTGAATCTGGACGAAAGCTATATCAATCGACGAGAGGTCGTCATTGTAACCCTTCGGCGGATCGCTTACAAAAATTTTCACATCCTTGTTGTTCTCTTCAAGCCATGCCTTAAGAGCACCGCCGACAAAACCGCAACCGACTATTCCGACATTTATCATAATTTCCTCCCATTAAAAACCCATTTGTTCCAAAACGCCGGCAAGCTGACGTTTGACAACATCCATTGAAAGTTCCCGCTCAAAAAATTCACGTGCTGACTTGAAATAAAGCTCCTTGTTCGCCCAGTCTGCACGGTATTCCTCAACGGCATTAACCAAGGCCTGGGCATCGCCTGCAGGAATAAATTTAATCGCCTTGCACTCCTTTGCGGAAGGAGGATACCCTGTGCAAAATTCATTAATTGTCGGCCTTGCGCAAGCAAGCGACTCATAGACCTTGTTACCGATTACACGGGAGGCTTTTGCCGTCGTGCCAAAAACACCGAGAACGATATCATGACTGCAGATGACGCTTGGCACTTCAGCGTAGGGAACCTTGTTAAGAAATCTCACATTCGCAAGCCCCTCCGCTTTTTTCTCCGTCGCCTCCTTGTACGCTCCCCAGCCGAGGAAATCCCATCTAATGGGCAGATGCTGGGTAAGGCGTGCCGCTTCCACAATGGTCTCCGTGCCGTGAAGCGGAAGATACGCTCCATGATAGAGTACTCTGAAGACTTCGCTTGGCAAATCCTTATCGACAACAGGCTTGAACACGGCCTCGTCAGTGCCTGTGAAAAGAGGACTCATTTTTTCGCGCGGCACATCAAGATACTCTGCCGCAAAGTCAACATGGCAACTCGTATCCCAGACGATAAAATCAGGCATCGCCATCAATCTCTTTTCCCATGCGAGTAACTTTTTAGCACGGCGCTCTGAGGCTTTCCATTTTTTCTGCTCAAGGACTTTCTTATCCCATGCAGATATCATCGGATCGAACAACACCTTAATTCCACGGCGGTGCGCCCAACGGCAAGCTGCCGCAATATCTCGTTGTCTACAAACAGGAACAAAAACAAGATCATACTTGCCGCGACGGTCAACCCCCCGGAAGAAGGCTTCGATATCACCGAATTTGCAGCACCATTTCACATCAAAGAAATCAACATCCCAACCGAGCGCCCGAAATGTGGCAATATTCACTCGAGTCTTGGAATACCCGTGATCAAACCGCCCCCAAAAAAGAACTCTCCTCATAATCAACCCTCTCTCTCGAGTGCACGGTGAGCAAAAAATATCGCCGCTAAAGCGAAGAGAGCTATCAACATCTCGCCGCCCTCTTCCAGAACCGTACAAAGCGCCTTTGAAGAACTTACATCTCCATCTTGAGAATAGAAAAAATTAAATCCCGCACGCTTAAACCATGCAGGAAGACGGTCTGCTACTTGTACAATTACACCTGCAGCTCCGAAACAACCTATCGACCAAGCAGCAGGTTCTAAACGGAAAACCCCCTTGATGAACGCCGGAAAAAGATAAGCTAATCCAGCAAAGAAAAAACCGAAGAACAAGGTAAAATAACCTACTATCAACGCCTTCATGCCTAATGGAACAGCCCCATTCGTAATAACACGCATTTTAAAAGGCGTTCCTCCAAGTGGCTTGCCGTTAGGCCTTGTAAATTTGCCGCTTATCAAAGTACCGTCTTCTCCAACACAATCAGGATAAGCAATGCTTAACAAATAGTTATGAAAATCAAGCTGTTTTACTATCGCCATGATAACAACCACAGTAACCATGGTCGACAAAATACAACGGCGCAAAGGAGTACCCTCAAAAGGACATTTCCACCAAACAAGAGGAATTATCGCAGCAAAAAACGGCAACGTGGCAAGTTCAAACGGCGAGCGGCCATCCGAATCGAACATTGCGACAAGCGCTGCAGGCTCCATCACCGCCCAAAGTACAATCAGACAAGAAAACGCACAGATAAAAGCCACAACAGGAAAAAGCCAAGCGCGTGTAGCCATATCAAAATTTGAAATTCTGCTGTCTGCCATAGTATTATCCTTTTTGTTAAGCGATTACATGCTGTGAGAACGAAATGCCATACCTGTCAAATGCTATTTACTTAACAGTTGTGACATAAGAGCGTTTACCGCGGAATGAGAAATGACAAAAATCGCGTCGGCCGAACCGACCGTTGCATAGTTGCCTCCTGCTGTCGGTGCGCCGACGAGAATATTGCGCCTTACCGAGCCTTCGTCACCCCTGTCGATAGCGAGCACGAGCCTCGGAGAATCAAGACCATACCGCGAAAGTGCGGAAGCTGACGCTCTGAGATTTTCAACTCTGACCGCCACAAGCGGATTAATCGCCGCAAGAATCTTTTTCACTCCTGCCACATTCACGTTAGATGCCGTATCTCCTTCTGGGATCCACACATTTTTCTCCCTTGAATATACGACTGAGGAAGTCTTGCCGTTTACCGTAGAAACAAGGCGCGTAACTACGGCCGAGTCAAACTTCACCATTTCCTTTGAACGCAAATCTTCGAGCCTGCCGTTGCCAAAAATCTTCGAATGGGAAAGCGCGATGGAAGATGTGTTTGTTCCGAAAGAAACTGCCATAGAATCTTCCACGTCCGGCCCTGCAGGCTGGGACAGAGCAAGAATTCTTGCAAGGACGCTTTCTACTGTTTTTTGATCCGCAGGGGCCACCACGGGAGATTCAAGAGACCAAACCCCGTCCTTGCCGCGAGCAAGGGCGCAAGTAAGAGTATTCTTTGAAAGAGAAAACGCCGAAACGGAAGATGCTTCAAACGGGAAAAGGCGTGAGCCTGCCGAATGCACTGGAGGCACTTTAGCGGCATCTCGGACGGAAGAATCGACGGTGACGACAGCGCCGCCGTTCTGAACAAGCGCATACACTTTAGACTCATCGGCAGCCGCTCCGAAAGACACGCGCCTAACCTCCCCGTCATATCCGCGCAGCACTATAGTGAGAGCAGATTCAGAATCGAGGCCGTAACCTGAAAGCAACGCCGTTGAAATGCTGGAGGATTCGTTCGTCGCGCCAACAGGCCAAACAAATGACTTCGCCTCCGCTTCAAAAAGCTTTGACAAGTATGCGTTGATCTTCGATGAAGACGCAGGCCCTTCCTCAGTTTTCCAGCCGCCCGCCGTATCGCGTTTGAATTCAAGCAGCGGTGCTCCCGGCAGCTTCACGCCAAATGAAATGACTGCCTCTTCCTTGGTCGGAAAGACTTCACGCGACCTGAAATCAGAATCATATAAATCAATAACCGAGAATACTGCACTGGGGACGACGCAGATTACATCAGAACCCTCCACAATAGCATACACTCCTGTTTTAGACGGTGTAAATTCGCCGAAACAAATCGTTGCGCTGCGCATTTTGGAATCGGGATTCTCCACTGTCACCTTTAGACCGGGAGAATCCAAACCATATTGAGATTTATCGCGCCCAAGCTTAAGAAGTTCCCCTTCCGTTATCGTAGCTTCAGGGATTGAATAGGCAAGGGCATCGATAAGACGCAGTACTCTCTGAGAATCGGAGCGGGCATTGTACGGCGCAACTAAACACCACTCTCCTCTAAGCTCAAGTTCCGTAAGCGGTTTGCCGGGGCGTTCCATCTTAAGCCTAACGGGCTCAAACGGAATATCCATAAGCGTTGTACGCGGCAGACGACGCACTTTAGACGAGGCAAACTCAACATACAGATTCGCCGCTGCCAACAGTATCGAGGCAACCGCAAGCCAAAGTATCGTGCGAGCACGCATCATTTGCCTCTCCTCCGCACAAAAACAACCAAAGAACAGCAGGCAAAAAACAACAGCGGAATACCAAGCACATGCACAAGCGTGAATTCAAAACGTGAATGCCTGTCGAAACCTGTTATAAGGACATGCGGCTCAACACCGCTTGCACCTATCGCATCAGTACCGGAAAGGTACGCCACAACATTGAGAAGGAAATCTCTGTTCGCACAAGAGCGCACGGCAAGAGCGCCATTAGATACGAATGCGCCGTCGCCAACGACGACGATGCGCGTGGGACGGATTGCAAGATCGCCTCCTGCATCGGCGCCGCGCTCGACTGCGACAGCAACGGCGTCTCCCCCGACGCTCGCAAGAGGAGTGAACTCAATGCGAGCGGATCCCGCCCCGCTCTCCACAACTGCTGCAGTGTCGAATGCCAGAGGACTTTCAAGAACAATCCTCGAACCTGAAAGCGCAGACGATATGGGATGGTCCGCAAAGAGCGAAACGACAACATCTGAGCCGGAAAGAGTCTTGGCGCCTGTAAGAGGCTTCGCAACGGGACGCACTCCCCAGGACGGAAGCAACGAAGAGACGCCTCCCTGCCCAGGCCGCCCCATCATGACGAGAAGCCTTCCGCCACTCTTGAGGTACTCGTTTATTTTACCGAGCTCGGCGCGTGAATAATCGTCTTTCGCGCCCGCCACTACCATCATCGCGCAATCGGCAGGAATGGGAGAGGCAGACAAATCGACAGTCACATTTCTGTACCCCTCGCGCGCAAGCTCCCTTGCAATATCGCTCATGCCCCACGAGCCGTACACATCAGTCCGAAGTTCGCCATGCCCTGCAACCCAGCAAACATCCTTGCGCTGCGGAGGCTTCACAAGGCGGCGCATCGCCGAAACCATATCGCGCTCGCCCACTCCCTCGGTAAGATCTATCGACACGCAGCGCCTGCCGCTCTCAAGAACAACGCTTCCTTCGCGCGCCCCTTTGCCGACGAGCTTTGCCGCTGGCCCTATATCCCATTTGGGATCGACATAACGCAATTCGACCGACATTCCTCCAAGAGGATCGGCAAGGCGTTTTAGCGCGCGCAACTGACGGGCAGTAGTTCTAAAACGCGAATCGCGCCTTGAAAGAAATGCCGTCACAATCACCGTATCGTCGGAATCGGCGATAATCTGGCGCATGCGCGGGGAGAGCGCGTTTTTCGGAGAAAGAGGAAGCTCAAGCACCGAGTCGAGGCGCATGGCGAGCAGAGCGGTCAACACTGCGCAAACGACAGCAAGAGAAAGCTCAAGCGCCGTCATCGCGCGAAAAGAAACGGCCTTCCTGCCTCTATACCTCAGTGATGCAATTTTCTTTGAAGCGACAAAGAGCGAAAGCACTGTGAGAACTAAAAACGCCAAGGTAGCACCGACGGAAAAGACTCCTGAAGCAAAATCTTCCACATGCGAATCAAGCGGAAAGTTGCCGTACACTACTCTTCCCGAAGGAGAAAACGCCATAAGCGAAAGCCAAAGCGCACGCGGAAGAGCCGCAAGCAAAATAGCAGAAGTGCAGAATGACGCGGCGGCATGAGTAAAGAATGCGCTTATCGCCGTCACCGCCGCGCACCAGAACGCTCCTTGAATCAAGAGCGCGGCAAATGCTGATGCGAGCGAAAAGATGCGCACCTCGGAAAACGATTGAGGGGCGTAATACAATAGCGTTGCGCCCGTCACCGCGCACGAAACGATAAGCGCGAACGTTAGCGTCAAAAACACTCCAAGAAACTTGCCTATCGCCAACGAACGCTCGCGGACGGAAGTTGAAAGAAGAACGTCGATCATTCCCGTGCGCCGTTCCTCGCTCCACACGTCCATGCCAAGAAACGCTGCAAGCAGAGGAAGGAATACGGCAACGGAAGAAGCCCAGAGCTCGACGAGCGAAGATGCCGTGCCCTCGGCGGACAAAAGATTGTACGAGAAAAGCGCCGCGCTTGCCGCAAGGATCGCAGTCACCGATAAAGTCGCCTGGACAGACCTGAACAGGCGAATTGCGGTGCGTTGCATCGTGATGAAGGAAGCGCTCATTTAAGCCCTCCTTCCATGGCCTTCTTCACTAACGCACACGTTTCCTGCACACTCAGCCCTTTAACTGGAATGGACGATGCAACAACGCCGTCCTTCAAAACAAGAAACCTCGTAACGCACCCGGCAAGATCGGCAATCTCATGTCCTGTGACAATCGTCGCCGAAAAAGCGGCAGCCTCCGAAAGAATGGAAGACGAGCGCTCTCTGAACGTCAGATCGAGCCCTGATAGAAAATCATCAAGAAGAAGGATTCTCGGGCGCAGCATCAGCGCATCGGCGAGCGCCACCCTGCGGCGAAGCCCGGCGGAGAGCCCTTTGATAGAATATCGCGCGTAACTAAGTATCTTGCAAACTTCCATCGCCTCGCTTACTCGGCGACGCACGCGCTTTGGGGATTCGCCTTTGAGCTTCGAACGATATTCGAGAAACTCCTTTACCGTCATATCATCGTACAAAGGCGGAGTCTCGGCAAGATAGCCGACCTGCCTGCGATAACGCAAAGAGCGCGAAAAAACGTCAGACGAATCAAAAAGGACACTCCCCGAATCGGGCATAGAGAGCGTAGCTAAAATTTTCAGAAGAGTCGTTTTCCCCGCACCGTTCAAACCGACAACCCCGACGACCTCGCCGGGTGATACGCTAAAGGACACATCACGCAGAACGCTTTTGCGCCCATATGCGAAAGCGATGTTCCTTACATCAAGCATCAGTCGATTTCCACTATCCTGCCTCCGGCGAGCCTGCTCCTCTCGGCGGCAAAGCAGATAAGATGGCTTTGCAACGCCTGCTCCGTCGTCTCCCTTATTTCATCAGGATCGGCGCGGCGAAGCATACGGACCATCTCTGAGACGAGGTTGAAATCCCCACCGCCGTGCCGCGAGCGGTTGGGGATGCGGTAGTTGACTGGAACTCCTGTCGCGACGGCATTGCCGTCAAACCTGCAGATATCAAGATTTTCGCCATCACCGACGATCTCGCCGCGGGTAAGAGCTATGCGCGTAGTTCTGATGTTCTGAGCGGTAAAGCCTGTCATCACATGACTCACCGTCGCGCCTCCTTCGAATTCCATCGTCACCGTCTGGTGGTCAGGCACATCATTGTCGGCCTGATAGACGCATTTGCCGTATTCCGTCTCTTCAATGAGTTTGAGCATCGCTTCATCGGAACGGTCGGCAAAAAGGTATTTAAGCTCATCATGCTCGACATACATGTTTCTGGCGCTCCAGATGCAGCGCCTCTCCACGGCGGGAGGACAATCGATGCACCGCAATGCCGCACCCTTGGGCATCATCTCGCGACGGAAAAGCTTGATGGAGCCGAAGGACGTGACCTTCTTGCATTTCTTGCCGATCCACCACACGAAAAGATCGAAATCATGCGAGCACTTGGCAAGGATGATGGGCGAGCTCTTCTTGGAATTAGCCCAATTGCCGCGAACGTACGAATGGGCGACCTTCCAGAAGCCAGCCGACTCCTGATGTGAAATGGAGACAACCTCTCCCAACTCGCCGGAATCAATAAGCGCTTTGATATGAGCGAAATACGCCGTGTAGCGCAAGATGTGCCCCACTACCACAAGGCGCTTTTGCTCCAGCGCGCATTCAATCACCTCACGGCACTGTTCCTCAGTGGGAGCGATAGGCTTTTCAAGGAGCAAATGATACCCCGCCTTTAACGCCATAAGCGACGGCTCGTAATGGAGATTGTCGGGCATCGTCACCATCACCACATCAGCCTCAGGGTGGCTTTCAAGGCATTCACGCCAATCGTTCCAATACCTTTTTGCAGGGATCGACTGAGCCTGGACGGGATCAGCCACGCCAACAATCTCAAGCTGATCAGGATGATCCTTCGCATATTCCGCGTAAGCGCGGCCGCGATATCCAGCTCCAAGAATTATGGCGCGCAAGACACTCATTTTTCAACAATCTCCCCAATAGCCTTGCGGATGTCGGCGGCGCGGCTGTTGCCGCCTTCACGCTCTACGACATAATTGCCCTTGTAGCCAAGGCATTCAAGACGCTTTACGAATTCTTCGCCGCCAACCTGGCCTTCGCCCCAGGGAACTTCCGTTCCCCAAGTGCCGGGGACTTTAGTCGCGCAAGCATCCTTAACATGGACCTGACGGATCCAAGGCATGAGAAGCTTAAGCGCGGCAAGAGGCTGGCCCTTATCATAAAGAATCATATTGGCAGGATCGAAATTGATGCCGACTCCAGGAACGTCGGCCATAAACTTCGCAAGGTCCTCTGCCGACTCCTGACCCGACTCGAGAATAAGCTCAACGCCGTACTTCTTGCATTCATCACGCATCCAGGAAATGCGCGAGACGAACTTGGCGTATGCCGTCTTGTCAGACTCGTCAAGAAAACCTGCGTGAGTCGACATATAGCGGCAGCCGAGCTCCTGCGTCAACTTCGCGCCCTTCGTCACGATCTCCTGATTGGCCTTCCAATGCTGATCGGGAACGATTCCGCCTGTCTTCTTGATAGTCTCAAGAGTTGAATAATCTTCCCCAACAGTGCCGACCATCGTCGACATGACAACCCACTCGCCCTTGGCGACTTTTTCTTTGACAAGCTTCCACGCCGCCTCACCTTCTGCGGAACCATGGCGCTCGTCGGGAGCTATGAATGGCCCAAGCGCGAGGTGGACACCCTTGACACCTGAGCGATCCATCTCTTCGGCAACCTTAGCGATAGGCTCGCGCCAGCTCCAGCTGCACACGCCGATACGTGATGAATCAACTTTCGAAACACTGCAGCAGCCTGCGGCAAAAACGACAAGCGCTAAAGACGCGGCCCTCAAAAATGCAAACATACGGTTCTTCACAAAAGCCATCCTTCTTTACGCGTTCAATCGCCGTATACGCCGCTCAATGCATCGGAAATCATATCGATGACATCTTCAAGATCGCCCTCTCCGAGCGTCAACGGCGGGAGGAAGCGCACCACATGCTCGCCAGCCGTAAGCGCGAGAAGCCCAAGCTCCTTGAAAGCGGCGACGAGATCCTTCGCCGGGCCTTCGCAGACGAGCCCGAGCATGAGGCCTTTGCCGCGCACTTCGAGGAGAGCGTCGTATTTATCAACAAAAGCCTGCAGCCCTTCACGGAAAAGCTCGCCGATTCTCAAGGCGTTTTCCATAAGGCCGTCTGACTCGATAGCGTCGATGACAGCGAGCGCAGCCGCCGCCGCAACGGGATTACCGCCGAAAGTGGAGGCGTGGGCGCCTGGCGTGAATACATCGGCAGTCTTGGCGTTGGAGATAAGCGCACCGATCGGAATGCCGCCGCCAAGAGCCTTGGCGCAAGTGAAAAGATCGGGAGCAACACCGTAACCCTGCCATGCGAACCACGTGCCGGTGCGCCCGATGCCAGACTGCACTTCGTCAACAATCATAAGAAGATTGTTCTCGTCGCAAATCTTGCGAATGCCGCGCATAAATTCATTCGTAGCGGGAGTGATGCCGCCTTCGCCCTGAACAGCCTCGAGCATAATGGCAACGGTCTTGCCGTTAACAGCAGCCTTCACGCTTTCAAGATCATTGTAATCGGCATATGCGAAACCGACGGGAAGAGGATTATACCCTTCCTGGCACCACGCCTGCGCAGTGGCCGCGACAGTAGCGAGAGTGCGGCCGTGGAAACTCTGGCGGAAAGTGACAACCTCGTAACGCCCCTCTGCAGCGCCCCATTTACGGGCGAGCTTGATGGCCGCCTCGTTAGCCTCGGCGCCGGAATTGCAGAAGAACACTTTGCCACCGAGCCCAGAAATCTTAACGAGCTTCTCAGCAAGGGCGACTTCAGGCTCGTTGATGTAAAGGTTGGAGCAGTGAGTAAAGGCCGCCGCCTGCTTCTGAATGGCTTCAACAACTCTCTTGTCGCCATACCCCACCGACTGCACGCCTATGCCGCTTGTGAAATCGTAATACATTCTTCCGTCGACATCGCGCACCGTAAGCCCCTTGCCCGAAGCTATCGCTATTGACGGATTGTACGTAGGCATCATCACGGCTTTACCGCGATCAAGAATATCCTTAGTCTTGTTGCTCATTCAGTTATCTCCGTTCCCACGCCTTGACGCGTGAATATTTCCAATAAAAGCGAGTGTGCCATGCGCCCATCAACGAGGTGCACCTTGCGGACTCCTTCACGGATGGCATCTGCACAGCTGGCAATCTTCGGAAGCATGCCGCCTGAAATTACGCCATCCCTCTTGAGGCCTTCTATTTCGCCAAGATTCAAAGTTGAAATCAGCGTCGCAGCGTCAGACGGATCCTTCATAAGCCCGGGCACATCTGAGACGAGGACGAATTTACGCACTTTAAGAGCCTTAGCGAGCGCAGCCGCCGCCAAATCTGCGTTGACATTGTAAAGATGGGCATCTTCCACGCCAGTGCCAAGAGGGGTTACAACGGGAATTATTCCCGCATCCAGCATCTCGCAGACAGAACGGGTGGAAACTTCAACCACCTCCCCCACATATCCGCGATCGGGGTTTTCTATCTTGCGCGCCAAGAAAATCCAGTTGCCGTGCAGGGGCTTTGCGTTCGCTCCGAACTGACAAAGGCGCCTGACGATATCGGGATTGACTGAGTTATTAAGCGTGCGCCTGACGATTTCCATGGTCGGCGCGTCAGTAACGCGCTGCCCGTCGACAAATGACGGCTCGTGCCCAGATTCCCTAATAGCCCTTGAAATTGCCTTGCCGCCGCCATGGACAAGAACCACCTTTATCCCTACGGCATTGAGGAAAGCGATATCACACGCTATGGAATCGAGATTTGCCTCCACCTCCATAACGGAACCGCCAAGTTTGATCAATATGACCGAACCTTTGAAATTTTGAATATACGGCAACGCTTCTGCGAGCACGGCCGCCTTCATTTGTGCTGAATCCAACTTTTCCATGTTTCAGTGTATTATACCAAAAAAGCCGCAAATTGTGGCGTCTGACTTTTGACCGTTATGTTATAATATCCACAAAAACCAACTATGAAATTCGCCATCATATCTGATCTGCACGCGAACCTTGCAGCTTTCAAACAAGTCCTTCAGGACGCCGCTGAAAGCGGAGCCGAGGCTGTGGTATGTTTAGGCGATATTGTAGGCTACGGTCCCCTTCCCGAGGAGACGCTCCTTCTTGCGCGTAAAACTCTTTTCCTGGCAGTGTCGGGCAATCACGACGATGCCGTATCTGGCAGGTTAGACGCGTCATCCTTCATCGATCTTGCGTACGAGGCTGCAGAGCGTCACCGCCGTCAGCTTTCAAAGGAGTCGCTTTCCTACCTGAAAAGCCTTCCTCACTCGGCCGAAATCGAAGGAGCGGTAATCTCCCACGGCGATTTGACGCAGCCTGACGCATTCAACTACATAGACAGCGAGGAGGCCGCGGCGGCAAATTTCGCGTGTTCTTCCGCGCAACTTATTTTTGTCGGCCATACTCACACACCGTCAATCCACATAACCGGCAACAGCGGGCGCGTTTACAGCCTTGCCGCGCAGGATTTCGTCGTTGAAGAGGGAAAGCGCTACATAGTCAACCCCGGCTCCGTCGGCTATCCCCGCGAGGAGGGAGGGAAGTGCCTCTCTTCATACATCATTTACGATTCGTCGGAAAAGACGGTAAAATTCCGCTTTCTTCCCTTCTCGGTCTCATCGGTCATGCAAAGGGGAAGAGTGAAGCCACGTGCAGTTGCGCTGCCTATCGCCATCTCAGGCGCACTTGCGGCGGCAGCCGTCCTCGCCCTTTTTTATTCCCGTGGAAAAGGCCTTCCCTCCCCCGAAGGGCGTCCGGTTGCCGCAATTACCGCGGAAGAGAACCGGAAAGTCGCCGAAAAGACTCTGACTCTCGCGCCCTCCTACAAAACGGTACGCGCTAACCTCAAGCTTAAAAAAGGCTCTCCGAGCGCTCAAGTCGAAACTGTTTTCTTAGACGCGGGAGGAAATACCGTAGAGACGAGCTCTAAGAAAGTGAAAGAAAAATTCTCGTCAGCCGTTAAAATCCCTAAAGGCGCGCTATCGGTTAAGTTTAAAGTCTTCAAGACGGATTATATAAACGCGCCGCAAATTCTCGTTTTCGACCCAACCGCCGAATAACGTTTTCCTCGCCCGTCAACCAAGCCCTGCAGGATCAAAGCGCTCCATAAGCCTTGCGATAAGAGCTACGAGAGCCGTGTCGGTGCGCAGTATCCTCGGCCCTAATGAATAGCGGGCAAACCCCTTCTCCTCAAGTAACGCAACCTCATCATCTGTCCAGCCGCCTTCCGGCCCGACGGCAAGAAGGACTCTCTTTCCTCCCTGTGCCGGCGCAAGCGGAGGCGTGGCTGAGGCCGAAGGGTGGGCTACATATCGCAAGTGTGACGGGAAAAGAACATCAAGCTCATCTGCAAGGAAACGCCTGAATGCGCGGCGAACGAGCAACTCGGGCATCAACGACGAGCCGGATTGCATCAGCCCGTCTATGAGAAGAGGCTTATACACTTCGCTTTTCAGAAGAGTCGCGCCCCAAAAATCTTTCTCTACTTTCTTCGCGCCAACGAGGACGATTTTCCCGACTCCAAGCGCGGCAAGCTGCGGCAGAAGCCTCTTCATTACACGCGGGCGGGGCGGGGCGAGGACGAGATCGGCCCACGGCTTCATTGAAGGCATCTGATGCGAAACTTTTACGCTCACCGAATATTTGCCGCCTTCTTCCGAAACGGACAAAACCTCAGAAGTGCCGATGCAGCCGTCAATCTCGCCGGTCTTTAGAATCTGTCCCTTCTCCACGTGCAGAACCTTCACCGCATGCTCGGCGCGAACATCATCGAAAGTCGCGACGCCGGAAATAATCTCGCTCTTGTCGAAAAGAATGCGGTTCATGAAAATGCCCTCTCTGCGTTGGCGTAGGTAAGCTCGGCAAAAGCCTCAAGCGACATCCCGCGCGCCTTGGCGATGAATTCTGCCGTATGGCGGATATAGGCAGGCTCATTTTTCTTTCCACGCATCGGAATGGGAGCGAGGAAAGGAGAATCCGTCTCTATGAGAAGCATATCATTCGGGACGACGGCCGCCGCGGCGCGGATGTTATCGGCCAAACGAAAAGTTATGATGCCTGAAAATGAAATGTAAAAGCCTGCGTCAAGAAACGCGCGAGCGCTTTCGGGTGTTCCCGTGTAGCAGTGGATGATTCCGCGAGAGGGTATCTCACGCAGAAGCGCGAGAGTGTCATCATCAGCCTCGCGCGTATGGATGATGACGGGAAGATTGCGCGAACGCGCCTCTTCGAGCTCATGAGCAAAAAGCTCCAGCTGCTTCTCTCTCGTATCGGCCGAATAATAATAGTCGAGCCCAATCTCTCCCCACGCGATGGGAGTAACGGAGGGAGGAATTTCAATTCTCGCCTTTCCTATTTGATCGCGATCGTAACCTACGGCACACCTGACGGAAGGCGTTCCTTCATGCTCCGAGGCCACGCGCTCGGCGAAAACGGCGGCTTTATTAAGTTCTTCCGAGCCTCCTATCGCAACAAGCGATTCAACCCCCGCTTCCTTCGCGCGGAGAAGAATTTCCAAAACATCATTCTCATTGCACGATTCAAAATGGCAATGCGTATCGTAAAGTCTCATCGCTCAATAAATCTCCCTGCATTCTCGCGGCCTTTCCCATGAAGAATGCCGTTTACAAAAACTGCTTTCATCCCCTTTGCAAAGCTGTGCGGCTTTAGATATGTGGAAGTTGACGCAAATTCATCCTCCTTCCAAACGATCACATCTGCAAATTTTCCTCTTTCTATAACGCCGCGGTCGCGAATGGCAAAGCGGCGCGCAGGAGATGATGTCATCCTTGAAACGGCCTCCTCAAGAGAAAAGCCGAGTTTGCGAAGGCGGCGGTAGAATTCCGGCATCGTCCCGTAAGCGCGCGGATGAGGATGATCGGCGCCAAGCGGCCCCCACGGAGCGCGGAGCGATGCGTCTGAGCCTGGCACCACCCAGTCTTTTGCGAGGATCTTATCGAGATTGTCTTCGCTCATTCCAAAGAAGAAAGCGCCCGTACGACATTCGTCTGCCTCTAAGATTTCACACACTATCTCGCCTGCGCTTGATGATGCGCCGCCTTGAAGAATCTCCGCGATGGTCTTGCCCGACATCGCCTTCGTCTTTTGCGTCCAAGTTCCGCCTATCATCACCTTCGACCAATCGCGGCCGGATTTTTCAATCTCATCGATAATCCGCAAGCGCGTTTGTCTGTCGGAAAGGCGCGCGATTTCCGCCGTAACGCCTCCTGCTTGCGCCCAATCGGGGAGAACTATGTCAAGATCGGTCCCCGCGGCGCAGTATGGATAGCGGTCGGCGCCGAGAAGCAGGCCCTCGTCCACCGCGCTTTCGACTTTTTCAAGGACGGCGTCGATCTTATTCCAATTTCTCTCGCCGCTCGTTTTAAGATGAGAAATCTCGGCGCGCACGTTCGTCGCTTTTACAAGTTCCAGAACTTCATCTATCGCCTCTAAGACTCCATCGCCTTCCGAGCGCATGTGAGTGGCGTAGAATGCGCCTTTTCCCGCCGCCGCCTTCGCAAGGGCAAAAACTTCCTGCTTCGAAGCGTACTTGCCCGGCTGATAGATAAGGCCCGTGGTAATGCCGTACCAGCCCGCATCAAGAGCCTCGTCAAGGAGCGACCTCATTTTATTTAGCTCCTCCTCGGTCGATTCACGCGGCGCGTACCCGACGACTGAAGAGCGTAAAGTGTTGTGCCCCACAAATTGGACGGAGTTGATTGCGGGGCGGGATTTCTCAAGCACACTTCTATATTCGGCGAACGACCTCCACACGAGTTTCTCGCCGAGAAGCGACGCCCAATCGGAAGAAAGGCGCGCCTCCCCGTAACGCGGAGCTGCACTTCCGCCGCACTGGCCGTTTATCTCCGTGGTGATGCCCTGCGAAATTTTCGACGGCGCATCCGGCTCAAGAATCAAATACGCGTCGGAATGGGCGTGTGCGTCTATAAAGCCTGGCGTAACAAGGCAAGAGGCGGCATCAAGCGTCTCATCCGCGGCGTATCCGTCGCGAGGCGCCTGCTCAGACGGAAGAACGGAGGCGATTTTGTCGCCTTCTATCACGACATCACCTTTAAAAGCGCGGCGCCCGGTGCCATCGACAATCGTGCCTCCTCTTATTACAGTGCGCTTCTCGCTCATCATTGCCTCCTTGTCAACAAATCAGATAAACCGCCCGGTAAACGATTCCTTGCAGGCGCGGATTTTTTCAATAGGCCCTTCGCACACTACGCGCCCACCGCCATCGCCGCCGCCAGGCCCCATATCAACAATCCAGTCGGCGCACTTCATAACGTCGATGTTATGCTCGATGACGATGACCGTATTGCCTTGATCGCGAAGCGAAAGAAGAATCTTCATCAGCTTTGCGACATCATCGAAGTGAAGCCCTGTGGTAGGCTCGTCAAGAAGGTATAACGTCCTCCCTGTTGAGCGGCGCGAAAGCTCAGTCGAAAGTTTAATGCGCTGCGCCTCGCCGCCTGAAAGAGTTGTGGCCGGCTGCCCTAGGCCGATATACCCAAGCCCCACATCTTCGAGCGTCTTCAACTTGCGCGCAAGAGACGGAACCTTCGCAAAAAACGCGCACGCCTCCGAAACCGTCATGTCGAGAATGTCGGCAATGCTCTTTCCGTTGTAAGTCACTTCAAGCGTTTCAGAATTGAACCTGCGCCCGCCGCATTGATCGCATTTGACGTAAACATCGGGAAGAAAACTCATCTCAAGCTTCTGCACGCCGTCGCCGCCGCAGACTTCACAACGCCCGCCTTTTACGTTAAAGGAAAACCTTCCCGCCGCATAGCCGCGAGCCTTCGCCTCTTCCGTCATCGCCATAAGCGAGCGAATCTCCGAGAAAAAGCCCACGTAAGTTGCAGGATTGGAACGCGGGGTGCGGCCGATGGGCGACTGATCGATCTCGATTATCTTGTCGAAATTTTCAGCGCCTGAAATTCGCAGATATTTCTCAGGCCGCTCCTTTGAATTATAAAACTTGCGCATGAGAGCGCGCTTTAAAGTCTCGTCGACGAGTGTTGACTTGCCCGAGCCCGACACACCCGTGACAACGGTAAACGCACCGACGGGGAAATGCGCCGTCACATTTTTAAGGTTGTGCCCCGCTGCACCGTGAACGGAAAGATACGCTCCTTTTCCGGGCGGCTGGAGATGTCTTACCTTGAGATTCTCCGGCACAACGCTCTTGCGGTGGGCAAGATAATCGGCTGTCAGCGAGCTGCAACCCAAAAGCCCCTCAAAAGGCCCTTGATACATCAAGCGCCCGCCTTCGCGCCCTGCGCCGGGGCCGAGGTCGACAATGTAATCAGCGGCGCGCATCATCTCTTCATCGTGCTCCACGACAACGACTGTATTGCCGCGGTCGCGCAGCCCCTTGAGCGCGGAAATGAGCCTCTCGTTATCCCTAGGGTGCAGCCCGATCGTAGGCTCATCGAGAACGTAAAGAACGCCGGTCAGCCCCGAACCGATTTGCGTTGCAAGGCGAATGCGCTGCATCTCGCCGCCGGAAAGCGTAGCCGAAGGCCGCGAGAGCGTAAGATAATCAAGCCCTACATCAAGAAGGAATTGCAAGCGGCGGATTATTTCCGCAACTACATCTTTAAGCCCTTCCATCTTCGCGCGGGCATAATCGAAGTCATTAGAAAACTGCCCTTTCTCAAGCGCCACAAAAAACGCAAGCGCCTCCGTCACAGGCATTTGCATAACTTCGACGAGAGTCTTGCCGCAGACTTTCGCGGCACGCGAGAATTCATTAAGCCTCGCACCGCGGCAATCAGGACACGTGCGGTCGCTCTGATACGATTCGTACTTAGCGCGCGTCTCCTCGTCCTCCGCCTCTTCAAGGCGCTTTTGAAGAACGGCAAGCACACCCTCGAAAGGCCTGTCGACGCTGCGCCAGGGAAGGACAAGATCATCCTTAAAGCCGTGCATGAGGCCTCGGCGGAATGAGGCGGGCAGCTTCTCGTAAGGCGTGGAGAGCTTCACATTGTACTGCTTGGCAATCTGCTCGAGAAGAGCATTGTAATACATTATCGCGTTATGCCCCGCGCGCCGCCACGGGTGGATGCATTCGCGCAGAGGGAGCGATTTATCGGGGACAACGAGATCTTCATCGAAATAGTAAAGCTGCCCAAGCCCTGCGCATGTAGGGCACGCTCCAAACGGAGAATTGAAGGAGAACGAACGCGGACGCAACTCATCGAACGAGATGCCGCAATCAACGCAGGCGTTAAGCTCGGAAAACGAGCGCATCCTTGAAGGAGCGCCGTCCTGGCTGAGCGTTTCCACAAAAAGGACTCCCTTGCCCGTCTTGAGCGCGAGCTCTACAGAATCGGAAAGGCGCGTTTTGTCGCACGGGAAGGAAAGGCGGTCGACAACCACATCAATCGTATGCGCTTTCTTTTTGTCGAGCGCGGGGGCTTCCTCTATCGGATACATCTGCCCATCAACTCTCACGCGCGCAAAACCGGCGCGGCCGAGCATCTCAAAAACAGATTCGTGCCGTCCCTTCTTGCCCGCAACAACAGGCGCATATATAATCTTGCGTCCTTCACCTTCGGCGAGAAGCGCGTCCACGATCTGCTCAGCCGACTGCCGTGAAACGGCCTTGCCGCAGTGTGGGCAGTGCGCCACGGCGACAGAGCCGTAGAGTATTCGCAAATAATCGTGTATCTCCGTCACCGTCGCGACAATTGAACGAGGATTGCCGCTAGTAGTGTGCTGCTCGATAGAAATTGCAGGTGAAAGCCCTTCGATCTTTTCGACGTCAGGCTTTTGCATCCGTTCAAGAAACTGACGGGCGTAAGCCGAGAGTGATTCCACATAACGCCGCTGACCCTCGGCATAGAGAGTATCGAACGCAAGAGACGACTTGCCGCTCCCGGAAAGCCCCGTCACGACAGTGAGGGAATTCCGAGGAATTACGACATCAATCCCCTTGAGATTGTGGACCGACGCTTTTTTTATCGAAATATCCATATTCGCACGCGGCGGGCGCTCCTCGATCAAGCATCCTTGTTTTTAATGTCAAGCGCGAGAAGGAACTGCGGATTCGACTGCGTCTTTTTAAGCGAATTAAGAACGCTCTTCATCGCGTTTTCCGAGCCTGCTTGAGCCAGGAAACGCCTTAAGCCCCATGTCTTTTCAAGCTCAAGAGGATCCAAGAGCAAATCCTCCTTGCGCGTACCAGACTTCTCAATATCTATCGCCGGATAAATGCGCTTGTCGGCAAGGCTGCGGTCAAGGACGATTTCCATGTTGCCGGTGCCTTTAAACTCTTCAAAGATAACCTCATCCATACGCGAGCCTGTGTCGACAAGCCCCGTCGCGATAATCGTGAGCGAGCCGCCGCCTTCAATGTTGCGGGCCGCGCCGAAGAAACGCTTCGGCCGATGCATCGCAAGCGCGTCAACGCCGCCGGTAAGAATTTTGCCGGAATGGGGCTGAACGGTATTGTAAGCGCGAGCCATACGGGTGAGCGAATCCATAAGAATGATCACATCGCGCCCGTTTTCAACTTGACGCTTCGACATTTCAAGCACCATCTCGGTGACATTAACATGGTGCTGCGGCTCTTCATCAAAGGTCGAGGAAAGAACCATCGCCTTCGTATTGCGCTGCATATCGGTGACTTCCTCGGGGCGCTCGTCGATAAGCAGAATGATGAGCATCGCCTCAGGATGGTTGGTGGAGATGGCATTGGCCATCTTCTGGAGAAGTACGGTTTTCCCCACTCGAGGAGGCGCGATGATTAGCCCGCGCTGACCGAAACCGACCGGCGTAAAAAGGTCGACAACGCGCGTGGAATATTCTTTCGGATCAGTCTCGAAAATAATGCGGCGCGTAGGAAATGTGGCCGTAAGGTTTTCAAAATGGATAACGCGGGCCGCAACAGAAGGCTCCTTGCCGTTCACCGTAACGACATTGCCGAGGCAGAAGAAACGGTCCTTGTCGCGAGGATCGCGAATCGGCCCTTCCACAATATCGCCCGTGCGCAGGGCATGCTTGCGTATCTGCTGCTGCGTGACGAAGACATCTTCAGGGCATGCAAGGAAGTTATTCTTCGCCGAACGAAGGAAGCCGTGCCCCTCGCGCACGATTTCAAGACAGCCGGAAGCGCGGACGGCTCCGCCAGAAGCGAGGTAGGAACGTATCGCCGCGAAGATAAGCTCGTGTTTCCTGTAGGAGCCGAGCTCTTCAGGATCGGCCCCTGGCATCATGCGCTCGACAATCTGCGGCGCGGGCCAAATCTGAATATCCGCAAGGCGGTATTCCTGAAGCTCTGGATTGCGATTGACGCGCTGCGACTTCTCTTGCTCCGCCGCCGACTGCTGCTCCGCAGGCAAAGGCGGGTTGAGAAGAGGATTTACCGACTCCTCCCCGGTAGCACCGCGCAAGGGAGAATTATTCTGCTTCATCCCTGGGCGGGTGAACTTCTTAAAAGTGCGGAATTTCTTCTGCTTTGCAGCTGCGGCTTGACGTGAAGCGTCCGCCTTGGGAGCGGGCGCATTGGCGAATACATCGAATTCTTCAGACATTTCGTTTTAGTTTCTTGGGGAGATTAAAAATCTGCGGCACCTAAAAGAAAAGTACTCCAACGCAGATGTGCGTGTATTATACCATAGAACGCGCTTGCTGTGAAAGCGGTCTCTTGAGGCTGCCAGTTGCTTCAGTAAAAGCTCTAAATACAACGACTGATTCTAAGCGCACTTCCTGCGCGAAGAATCAGTCATTTGTCATTCGTGCGCTGCGACGAGCGCGGCGCAAACGATTGCCTTATTCTGCAATCGTGACGAACTTGCCGTCCTTGATGAATTTCACCTTGCCGTCCTTAAGGGCGAAGAGGGTGAAATCGCGGCCGAGGCCAACGTTCTTGCCGGGGCGGATCTTCGTGCCGCGCTGGCGGACGATGATGGAGCCGGCCTTGAGGAACTGACCGTCGTAAGCTTTGACGCCGAGATACTTAGGGTTGGAATCGCGGCCGTTGCGAGCAGATGCGGAAGTAGCCATTTTCTAATCCTCCTTACGCGATTGCCGTGACGGTGGCGACGGTCAACTGCTGGCGATGACCGACTTTCCGGCGCTCGCCTTTACGACGCTTCGCCTTGAAGTTGATGACCTTCTTACCCTTAACGACGCCTGCAACGGAAAGAGTGACCTTCGCGCCTTCAACGTAGGGCTTGCCAACCTTAAGGGTAGTGCCGTCGGAAACTGCGCAAACAGTTTCAAGCACGGCATCCTGACCCGCTTCGACCGAGAGCTTTTCAATCTCGACCTTGTCACCGACCTTAACAAGCACCTGCTTGCCGCCGGTTTCGAGTACTGCGTATGCTTCCATTTTTCTTCCTTTCACTCCCGTTTTCCTTGTGGAAACCCTCCACGAAAAACTGGGAGCATGTAGTATATCCTTTTCCCGCTTCCATTGTCAACCCCACTACAAAGTCACCCCGCAGTTTGCCATAATAAACGACACCCGATTTCAAAGTACCTCGAATTTACACATAGCCCGTTTGCCAAATACGCGACACCAAGTTAAAATAGGAGAAT
>JAHBAE010000043.1 GCA_018384485.1 Kiritimatiellia bacterium | reverse complement strand
AGAAAAAGAATTTGAGTTGACCTCTCACACAAACATTTACTGTTTTCTCAAACATCCGACTTTCAAAGAACGACGTTCAAACCCTTTCAGGCGAACGAGTGTGTAGTATACCATAATCTTCGCATACCGCGCAAGGGGGGAAAATTATTTTTTTTTAAAAAAAAGCTGCGCTAAAAAGCGCAGCCTTTTTTATTGTACCTTAGCAAGCCGGTTAAACTACAATGTTCCAACCGTTGCGGTAAACTTCGCGCTTGTCGGAAATGCCTCCCGTACAAGTGCCAGACTTGAATGTCATACGCTTGCCATCCCACTCAAAGCCCCTGTCGTATTGATACGACATGTTGCAGAGAAGGCAAAGCGTGGAGCTGCGGCCGCCGACTTCAGCAGGCGTAATCGTGCACTTGCGAGACTCAACACATTCGCAGAAGTTCTGCACATGGTTGGCGCTCACATAAAGATCAGCCTTCTTGATGATGTCAGCATACTTCTTCTCGAGAGTATCGAGCGCATTTGCGAGACGATCATCCTTCTTGACCGTTGCATCTGTTCCGTAGTCGGCTCCAACGGAAGCTGCGATGAGATTATTCTTCGAGAATGTGACATTGGCGATTTCCGCGCGGATTGTAGCGTCAGGACGAACACTTCCCGTGCCCTTCCATACCGCAATCTTGCCGCGGTTCACCGCAACGACTCCGTCAGTTCCATAGAACACCGTGCCCCATACGCCGAAAGGCCCATGGTAAAGCTCAACATCGCCGTACGGCTTTTTGAAGATCATCTTCATACCATACTGGCGGCGCCCGCCATGATAGATGTTGATCGAATGAGGCTCAGAAGAGCAGATAATCTTCGAAGGCCCGCCTTCATCCATATCAAGACCCCACTGGGCGATATCAAGATGATGAGCACCCCAGTCGCCGTTGTAACCAGAGCCGATATCGTCGTCAAAGCGCCAGAACATCGGATAGAACTGATTCACGCCGCGAGGAGCGAACTGGTCAGTGTAAGGCCTCCACTTGGCAGGCCCGAGCCACATATTCCAATCGCAATCGGGATTAGGCGCACCTTCCGTAGCCGCATTGGCAGGATCATTCCAGAAACGCACCGGGTGTGAAGGCCCGCCGAGCTTATCCCCTGCCCTGCCGTAGTTGGCATCGACATAAAGGACATCGCCGATAAGTCCGCCGCGCACGAGAGAAACCGCCACGCGGAACTCGCGCCACGAACGCTGCATGGAGCCGGTCTGGAAAACACGACCGTACTTCTTCTGCGCCTCAATGACTTTGCGCGCTTCCTCCACGGAAAACGTGAGAGGCTTCTCGCAATAGACATCCTTGCCGTTCTTCATCGCCTCAACGGCGATGTAAGCATGCCAGTGGTCAGGGGTCGCGATGCAGACGGCATCGATGTTAGGATCTTCAAGAACGCGGCGGAAATCGTATTCCACACGGCATTCATTCGTTTTGTAAGCATCGTTGACCTGCTTGGCGGCGTTCTGTGCGCGAACCTTATCGCAATCGCAAACGCAGACAACCTTCATCGTCTTATTGAAGGACGGGTTTAAGAACTGCGGCGCAAGAGCCGTGCGCTGCTGAATACCGCAGCCGATAAAAGCGAGAGTGCGCTTTTCACCAGGCTTAAGAGGCCTCAAGGGCATCTTCTTACCTCTGTCGCAGCCCGCGAGGGCCGCCGCCGTGCTACCGATGAGGAACGAGCGTCTATCAAACGAGATCATTTTAACCCCTTTTCTTTAAGAAATGCATACGAAGGTGTGACTGCGGTAAGATCATCCTGATGCCTTTCGCACTCAACAACATACCACTTGACTCCATCAGCCTCGGAAGCGACGATAAGTTTATCCCAATCGACGCCTACGGCTACGACCTTGCCGTTTTCATCCATTCCAGGCTTACCGAGAATCGCGTCAAACTTCTTGACGTTCGAGCCCATGCCGTTCTCCTTGGCGTGGAGAGTGGGCGAGCGGCCGGGATACTTGTTGTACTGGGCGCAAGGATCGCCGCCTGCGCATGCTGTCCAGCCGACATCCTGCTCCATGCAAACAGCCTTGTCCGTATTGGAGAAGAAGTAATCCCAATAACTCGTTCCGTCCAGCATCTTGACGGTATGCTCCCATATGTGGTTATGAAGACCTATGCGGCAACCCATCGTCGCGGCATCCTTGGCGGCCTTGTTGTAAAGGTCGGCAAGGCGCTTGATGAACTCGTCTTTCTCCGCCGTAGCAGGAGGCTGCTCCATTCCCCAACCGGCCCCAGGAGGAATATTTCCGCCGCCGGGGCAAATGACGAGGCTATTGCCGTAAGCGAGCTCAAACTCACACGTCTTCTTAAGAACCTCGGCATCGTATTCAAACTTGCCTTCCTTAGCATCAATCTTGAAGCCGTACGCGCTGTTTCCAACATGCGTACCGCAAACTTGAAGCCCGTTATCGGCAAGCATCTTGCGGAGCTCTGCAGGAGTGTGAGTGCCGTAACCTGCAAACTCAACACCAGAATACCCAATGGCCGCGACATCGGCAAGAGCCTTCGCAAAGCCGACCTTGGCGATATAGCGATGGATGGAATAGAGCTGGAGAGCAACCTTAGCCTTGGGGCCGCAGCATTTGCATGTGCAGCCCGGGGCAAGAACGGCGGCGCCGGCGAAGCCGAGCGTACCGAGGAAACTCCTTCTTGAGATATTCATTTTGTTTTCCTTTTTTTGTTTTCCTTTTGTGTTAGAATTCAAAGCCCTTGCGGATGTATGGCTTGACAAACTCGTTGGCCTTCGCGCTGTTGAACTTCTGAGCAGCGGAATCCCATTCGAGCTTGACGCCACGGCCCATGCGCTGAGCCACGCAGCCGACGAGAATGCCTTCCATCTGAGGAATGCAATATTCGATGTCGGAGAAGCAGCGCGAATGAGTCTGCTCATAGTAGTTGCCCTCGCCGCGGATGGCGCGGAGGAACTCGCCGTAGTGACCCTCGGCAAAGCCCTTCATCTCGACGGTCGACTTGCCGCCTGCAACAGAGGCCGAGGAATTGTCGCAGAACGGAATCGTGCGAGGAACGGCCTGAGCGGCCCCGTGCTTGAAGATGTCGACGAAATTCTTCTCGTCATTGAGGGCGATGGCGCAACGTGCACCGTAGTCGTCCTGCATGAGAACAGCGCCCTTCGAGCCGATGATGTAGCAGCCCGTGTCGGGAACCTTGCCGCCGTGAGAAGATGCCCACTTAGGCATGATCGCCGCATCAGGCTTGATGTTGCCATCGTACCAGTAGAGCGTAACGGCAGGAAGATTGACGCCGGGACGAACCTTCGACTCACGCGCCTTGTAGGTAAGCTTGACGACAGACTTGAGAGGATAGGCGATGTCATTCTCAGACTCAATCTGAGTACATTCAGCGTCGGAAACGGCACCGAGCTCAAGGCCGCGGAACGCGAGGTTCATCGTATGGCATGCCATATCGCCGAAAGCACCCGCGCCGAAATCGAAGAAGCCGCGCCATGTGAATGTATGGTAGACGTTCTTACCGAGCCCCCAAGGATCGTAAACATCGGCGTCCTTGGGATACTGATCGAGGAACGGACGCTTCTCGGCGACGCCGAGCCACGCATCCCAGTTAAGCCCGTCGCGGACACGATCGCCCTTCGTGTTCTTCTTCACCCAGTCGGCGACGTTCGTGCCCTGAGGCCACACGGGACGGTTCGTCCAAACGTGAACTTCCTTGACATCGCCGAGAATGCCGCTCTGGATAACTTCCGTGCAACGGCGCATCGAGTCGAGCGAGGAGCCCTGGTTGCCCATCTGCACGATGACATTGTTGTCGCGTGCGGTCCTGTTGAAATAATCATTCTCCCAAAGAGTCCTGACGAGGGGCTTCTGCACATACACGTGAATGCCCTGCTTCATCGCACCGACTGCAATGGCGGCGTGCACGTGGTCAGGAGTGGAAATCGTCATCGCGTCAATGCCGAGAATGCCTGCGTCGTCAAGAAGCTTGCGGTAATCGGTATAGAACGGAATCGAATACATATCAAGATCAATACCGTCCCTGATCAAAGCCATCTGAGCTTTCTCACGCATACCGTAGTCGGCATCGCAGAAAGCAACCATCTCAACAAAGCCCGACTTGAGCATCGGCACCCAATCGCTGTAGCCCTTGCCCATAACGCCAACTGCGGCAAGACGGATTTTCTGCTGTCCGAAAGCGCATTTGCAACCGCCTATGCCAAACACTCCAGCTCCCGCCAAACCTCGGAGGAAGCCCCTTCTTGATGCATTTATCGTCATTACGCTACCTTTCTTATTGTATTTTAAAATTCAACTTTTGGAATTATACCATAAAACTTATCCTTTGCGCGGAGATTTCTCACTTTCTCTTAGTCACGAAAATAAGCCAGGTACGCCCTGTATGTGGACCAGGCGTCAAACTTCGAGACGATTTCCCAAGGCGCATGCATATTCCACATAGGCGTTCCCATATCGAGAACTTTCATGCCGAAGCGCGCCATATACTGAGAAATCGTTCCGCCGCCGCCTTTTTCCTGCCTGCCGAGCTCAGCCATCTGCCAGGCGACGCCTTCCTTCTCCATTATTCTGCGGATTTCCGCTACGAACTCAGGGCAGCAATCGCTTGCGCCGCCCTTGGAAGTGCCGCCGGTATACTTTGAAGCCGCAACACCCTTGCTGATACGCGCCTCATTCCCTGTTGAATCAACTGAAGGGAAGTGAGGATCGGCCGCAGCCGTCACATCGGCGGAAAGCATGGTGGACTTTTCAAGAGCCCGCCTGACAAAAATATCGCGCGGTGATTTCTCCTGACGCTCTATGATTTCCGCAACCGTATTTTCAAAGAAGGAGCTTTGCATTCCCGTCGACCCCATGGAGCCGACCTCCTCCTTATCGCACATGAGCATTGAGGACGTGATCTCAGGAACGCAGGCTGCCGATTCCACAAGAGCTTCAAGCGCGGCGAACGAGCAGACTCTGTCGTCATGGCCGTAACCTGTGATAAGCGCACGGTCGAAGCCTACTTCGCGCGGCATTCCCGCAGGGACGATCTCAAGCTCAGCACTGAGAAGATCCTCTTCCGAGATTTTATATTTCTTCTTGAGGAAGTTTACAAGGCCCTTGCGGTCCGCCTTCGGAAGGGAGCCTTCCTCCTCGCCTGCCTCGGAATAGGTAGCCCAGCAGACGGGATCCAAGTCTTCCGCCTCGAAGAATTCATCACGCGTTTTCTTCGCCTGATCCTTGCCGAGATGAGGAAGGATATCAGTAATCATGAAGACGGGATCGCCTTCATTATCCCCAACCGCTATATCTACTTTCGTGCCGTCCTTGCGGACAACCGTTCCGTACAGCGCAAGAGGAAGGACAAGCCACTGATACTTCTTGATGCCGCCGTAGATGTGGCAATCAAAATAGACGCAGCCGCCCTTCTCGTAAAGCGGCCTCGGTTTCAGGTCAAGACGAGGCGCATCGGTGTGTCCGCCGACAACTTTCATTCCCGCCTCGGCCACGCTCTTCTTTCCAATTACAGCGGCGAGAATCGTGCGGTCTTCACAGCCGCGGTAGACGCGATCTCCCGGCTTGAGAGATTTAAAAGACGAAATCTCGCAAAAGCCGGCCTTTCCCAGAATGCGCTTTGTTTCGGCATAACTCCGGCGCGCCGTTTTGGCAACGCCGAGATAATCCATATAACGCTTGGCGTAAACGTCGACAGGAAGAAAAGTCGCTTTCGTTTTCATCATTAGTCCTCCAAACGCTTGATAAACTGCGAGGCCTGCTTGGCCGCCTTGCCGCTGGGATACTCCTCAAGAACCTGACGGAACTTGGCGATAGCCCCTTCTCTGTCGCCCTGACGGTGAAGTATAACACCCCACTTGACAATCATTTCATCGAGCCAAGGAGCATCGGGATAATCTTCAAGCACGCGGCGGATCATCTCAAGCGCCCTCGGGAATGTCTTGATGGAGATGCAGTAGTCGACCATCTTCTTGTACGACTCACCTGCGAACGAGCTTGTCGGATACGCATCGGCGCAAGTCTGGTAGGCCGCCATCGCGCTGGAGAAATCGGGCTTCGCATTGCGAGCTTTGGATTTTGCCGCTGCTTCTCTCGCCGACATCTCGAGAGTCTCCGCGATGCGGTACTGAGCCTCGGCCTTAAGCTGCGAATTTGGAAGGTCGAGAATCGCCTTGAACACGGCAATCGCATTTCTTGCCGCATCATGCTCCTTTTCCTCGCGCCTTGCCATTGCAATACGCATGAATGCGCGATCGGCAAGAACCGTATCAGGGAAACGCTTTACAAGCGCATTACATGTTGCAACGGCATTTTTCAAGTCGTCGCGCACAAGGAAAAGATTCCAACGCGCTTCATACGCCTCTTCGATAACTGTGCGGTCGAGCGTATTGCGGTTAGAGAGATCAAAGACCGTGGAAATGCGCTGAAGGCCGTCGTCAGATTTCTCGCGGGCGCTGTCTACAAGACCAACATCCTTGAAGATTGCGGCCCACTTGTAGAGGAGCTTCGCTTCGAGGAGAAGCTTCTTTGCCTGAATCGTAGCCTCGCTTGAATGAGCGACGATCGACTTAGGCTCCGTCGAACCGCCGACGAGAACGATCGCCGAAGAAGAACGATTGGCCGTACCTTCCCCGCCGAGATGCCTCTTGTCATCATATTCCACGACAACTTTATCTTCCGCGCTGGCGTAGATTTCGTTGGCAGGGAGTTTGACGATTTTATTCGTGTCGGCAGGTAAAAGGCGGACAACAATCCTGCCTGCAAAGATGCCGGTGCGGGGGCCTGTCTCGGAAAGAACGACATCCATCTCATAGCGCGTAAGCCATGGAGCATCTGGCGCGGGCGGAGGGGCGACCGTCTCGCCGGGAGCCGGCTCAGGACGCTCGCGGTAAGTGGACTTGACATGAACCGTCGCCTTGTCGACACCGTCAGTCAAATCGAGGTCAAGATCGCGCAGACGGATGAACGCGGGCTGATCGACGAACACGCCGTTAACCTTCTGCCTCATGGCGCCATCAAGGAACGCAACGGTTGCGGAAGAGGCCGTGTGAGCATCTGCCTTGCGCACAATATTGATATCGCCGTTGAGCGTATTGTTGTCGATGTACTCAACCTTAATTGGATCATTGCCGCGAACGGTGAGAACCCCGTCGTTCACCTGCGAAGGCACGAGAGTAGTATTGCATGAAGCGATAAAATCACCATCGCCCTTGCCGAAGGACGCAAGCTCCACAGTTTCGCTGTCGCCGCCGGAGCCGATAAGTTTAACCTTGGTCTTCTCTCCCATAAGCGCGAGAACGGCAAGGTCCTTATCCGTCACATGGACAAAGATGCGCTGCCCCGCCTCCACAAGAACGACCGCGTTCGTCTTCACGGAAAGAGGAACTGCCGTGCCAACCATCTCGAACGCCTCCGTCGCGCGGGCCCAGCGGCCTGCATGAAAGTGTATCTGCCCGATTTTGAAGAACGCGTCGTTCGCGAAATCGCTCGTGGGGAAGTCCTGCGAAACGCGGCGAAAAACCATAGCCGCCTCGCCCGGCTGATTCTTCGCAAGGTAAAGCTCGCCGGTAAGGAAATTCGCCTCGGCGCAGACTTCCTCTTCCTTTGATTCGCATGCTTTCTTCAGCTCCGCAAGAGCGCGGTCGAAATCGCGCTTGCTTAAACAGTGACGGCCAAGCTCAAGGTGGGCCTTGAATCTCGACTGCGACTGGGGGTACATCCTCGGAACGGCCTCAAGCATGTTAATCGCGCGGTCTTCCTCCCTCTCTTGAAGGAGAGAGACTGCATTTTTAATCATGCGCATCGCTCTCCGTTCTGCCTGCGCAGCCGTCTTCGCGGCCGCTGCCGCGCTAATTTCCTTGGAATCTTTCGAGTCCTTGGAAGTCTTAGCCGCATCGCAATATGCAACGGCACACGCCATTGCCAATCCAGCCATTACCAGTTTCTTCATTATATTCGCTCCTTTTTAAATCTCGTGAAAAAAATTAATGCACCTCGTTTATCATCGCGCCGCCCGTGCGCTCGCCGAGGCGCTCCAACGCCTGATGGGCTTGGGAAGACTCGCCCAGCTTCTTCCATTCCGGCTGGGAAAGCAATCTCTTGTAGAGGGCAACCGCCTTCTTTCTGTTTCCATCCGCCTCGGCATATTGAGCAAGAGTCAATACCGCGCGCGGAGCATCCTTCTCAAAGAGCGAGGCGATTTCCGTAAGCGTATTCTCCGCCTTGCTCTTCTCGCCGAGCTTGCGGTACGTCCAGGCAAGCTCCCAAAGCGATTTCGGCGGATCCGTGATATCAAGATATACCTCCAGCGCCTTCTTCGCATCTCCCATGCGCTCGCGATATATCCAGCCCATTATATACTTTGCATTCAGCACAGAACTAGACTCCGGATGCGTATTGAGATATTCCTTGAGGTGTGGAATGCAGTCGTCCCATTTGCCTTTGCCTCGCTCGGCGGCCGTCTTCGCAATTTCATACCTTAAATATGCGGCGGCTCCCGCCCCGGGCATTTTGTCGGCAACGATGAACGCCGAATCAAAATCGTTAAGGTCGTAAAACAAGTCAATAACAGTTCTGACGCGTGAGGCCTTTGCTTTGTCATCCTTGATTTTGCCAAGCCCGGAAGCGAGAGCTAAAATCCGGGATGTTATCTTGTCACGCTTCTCCAGCCTAAGACGAAGCTTAATCTGCTTCACGCAGAAGTGGAAATCGTCACCGTTGACGACAAGCAGATTTCTCTTTCCTTCAAACCATTCGACATAACGCGAATGCAGCTCGCGAGTCTTCGTCGCGCATTCAGAATCGCTCTTGCATTTCCTTCTTATCTGCTTGCAGAGAGCGGAATGGCCATAGGTGATTTGCCAGAGAAACCAGTCGGCGTTCCCATAGACGACTTCCCTTCTGCGCTTAGTATTCTCTTCCTTCACTCCGGCGAAGAGAAAGTTTTCAAGGTCATCAAAGGCGCCGCGTATGACGCACGCGAGGAGAAGCCCCTCGACGCTTGCGTTGCGGGCGCGCCAGTTGGAGTTGGCAAAATGCTCGGAAGCGCCTACCGTCCAGGCCTCCTGAGCCTCAGCCTCCTTGAGCTCATCCCACTTTTTCCAGCCCAAGCTGTTGGCGACGTTGGCCATAAGCGGATGAGTCTTCCCTTCATCTCCATGGAAAATCTCCTCGTAAAGATTCCAGCCGGTTCTCATCTCGCCTGCATCTAACTTAACGCGGGCAATGAAATATTTTGCCGGGAACGTGACCCATTCGAGATCTTCATAAAGGTCGACAACCTGATTGAAGAACTTGACGGCCTCGTTCGTATCGTGAGCGCGAAACCTTGCGTAGCCTTGCATGAAGGCTGCGTATGCGAGAAGGTCGTCGTTTGTGTTGTCGGCCTCCGCCTGGATTTCGACTTTACGCCACTCCGCAACGGCCGCTCTGTAAAGAGGGATGAGCTTTACAGAATTCGCACCGTTGCGTTCCGCATTGATCGCGTCGGAAAAACACTTGGAAGCCTTATCGACCCCGACGCGCGTCTCAAAATCGAGCCCGCTATAGATATCGCCTGGCATGCGCCAGTTCCAATAGAGATCGGCTAAGGCGAATTGAGAGGCGAACATCGCCGCCGCCGCGATTGCGACGCGGGCGGCGATGGCGCATTTTGAACTGATACGCTCAAAGAGTTTCATCTGATTCTCCATTAGTCAATGTCCCTGAAGCGCTTGCCGTTCTGGAGGAGGAGACCGCGTGCGCGGCGTGCCCATTCCGTTTCAGGATATTCAAGCACGGCGCGCTTGAGGAAGATGTAGGCTGCCTTAACATCATCCTTGCGGAGCGACGCGTCGCCGGCCCAATAAAGGCCCTGCGCCCTTAACTCCGGCGTTGTGACGGCCTGATACTTCTCTGCCATATCCACGAAGGCGTTAACCGCACGCGTATAATTTTCAACCGTCGCCACAGGCATGTAGACCTGGTTAGGCGAAAACTCCCTCTTTGTCTTCTCTGCCGCGAGACGGGCTGCCTCAACCGCCTTTTTGTGGATTGTCTCGCCTTCCTTGATGTAGCAGCTTCCCGACATAAAGAGCGCTCGCGCTGCCTTGTCATGATTCGGGAACCTGCGGGCGAAGCTCTCGTAGATTCTTGCCGCGGTCTGATACTTCTTCTCTTCGCGGAAGTAGTACGTGGCAAGCCTGATTGTTGCGTCGCCGACGAGATCGGACTCGGGGTACATATACGTCATCTTCACGTATTCCTCGCCGGCAAGCTTGTAATCCTTGAGCATTTCAAGGCAGTAGGCCTTGTGATACTGCGCACGAGGTGCATACTCGCCTTCCGGCCAGACGGCGAGAATCGACGAGAAGCGGGCAAGAGCCTCCGCATAGAGCTGACGAGACTTCTTAGTCGCCTCGGCGGAAGCCTCTTCGTCTCCATCACTACGGAGCTGCTTGGCAAGAACTTCCTCTTCTGCCGCAAGCTCCTGATAGAGGTTCGCAAGAAGAAACTCGCCCTGAGCGACATGCGCGCTTTCGGGGTTGTTCTTGAGAGCCTCTTCAAGAATGCCCCTACCCTTGGCAATCGCCTCGGCACTCTTATCAACCTGCTTCAATTTGCGGAAGTCCTTTGCCTGTTCAAAAAGACACTCGGCAAGGCGGAACTGCACGAGCACTGCCGCATCGACATCGCGGAAACGCTTAGAGAAGAGCCTTACGGAGCCGTCGGCGCCCTTATAAACCGTGCCGGTGACGGAGAGCGTGTAAGCGTCATAACCGGGGAGAACCTTGGAATCGGTATAAGTGATTATAAGCTTCTCGCCGAACTTGACGGGGATTCTGTCGTCCGCAATAAGCTCTTCGACCGAGGCGGTCGCTCCCGTGATTACGGAAGGGATCTTTTCAGACGGCGGAATGATAATCGGCCTTACAGAGCCAGAGAAGATGCCGGAATGCGGAAGCGATTCCGTGAGAATCACTTTGCGGCGAGTTCCGCCGGTAGTCTCAACCTGCACTTCAACGTTATCGGGATCTTCCGTCAAATCGCGATCGGCGTCAGATACCTTCACATAGAGGCGCTCGCCGACGTGAACGGACGTTCTCTCGGCAATGAGAGAAGAATCGACAAGTTCCATCTCGGCGTTGGAAATAAGGCAGAACGTGCGCTTGATGAGCTCGTTTCCTTCGGAATCCTTAACCGTCACATGGATTCTGTCGTGGCCTGTAACGGGCAACGCGATAGGCTCATAGCCGGCATTAAGGCTGTTATGGGCGGGAGCAAGTAGCTCAGGGGTGATTTCGCCCATCAGAAGCTTGATGGTGCAGTTGAAGCTGCCGTTGGCGAGAGCTTCCTCAAGCGACTCGCGCCCGTTGCTGAGATTACCTCCTTCGAACGGAGCGGCGAGCCTGACTTTTGTAGACTTCACATCAGGCTCGTCGCCGTCAAGCTCGGCTCTGGCGCGCTCAGACTCCGTAACGACCTCAAGCGTTACATACGAACTGCTGTGGCGGGCAAGCGAAGGATCGTTGACGCGCAGGAAGATCGGCGCGGAAATATTCGCCGGAATATCATTCGTAGAATTGAGCGTGGCGCGATCAGCCAGAGACGCAGTCACCTGTGTCGTGTAGAGGCGATCGACCTTTTCGTTGCCAGCCCTGCGGCGAAGAGCGCTGATCCTCGCCTGAGCCGCGGGAGATTTGTCGATGACGCGAGACGTGCGGGAATTGAACACCGTAAGCCTTGCGTTGGACTTCGATGTGGCAGGCACTCTCGCCGTGCGCACGAACGGAACGCCTGGAGACGTATTTTCGCGGTCAATGTACGAAACTACAAGCTCAGATTCGTCAGTGCATTCAATCGAAGATTTCTTAACGCCGTTTGTAACACCCTTCTGGTGCGTTGTGACAAGCCCGAGGAAGAAAGCCGAATGCACGCCGACGATATCTTGGCTGCTGTTTATGGTCGTCCCATTGCAGGCGAACATATCCTGCTGTTCGACAAGAAGGAGCTTCTGTTTTTCGCCGTTAGGCATGGTGATGACAACTTCCGCCGTATCAGCCTCGTCAGACACGTCAAGGTCCTGATCGCGTAAACCGACAAGAAGCTTATCGCCAGGGATAAACCTGTATGCCGAATAACAGTGCTTCATGACCTGGTTATCGTTTTCGACAACAATCTGCTCGTAATAGAAACCGATATCAGCATCATTGAAGGAGGAATTGATCGACTTGTCCACCACGCGCGGACGGCCGGATGAAGTGGATTTATCCTCATACCTTACGGAAATGGAATCGCCAGGGGCAACCTCAAGCATACCGTTCTTTTGAGCTTCGGAGAAATCAGTCTCAACGGGGAGAATCCCCTTGCCGCTCCAATCCGTCGCGTAAATCTTGCTGAGCGAAACGGCGGACGAGCTATGCTCTAAGAATTCCAAGGTGAACGACCTGAGCCTCGTGGGGGCTCTGAACGTGACATTGAACCCTTCGGCATCGCGAACGATCTGAGCCTTGTCGGCAAGATATTCGTTGAGCTCTGGATGAACCTTTTCGTCAAACCAGGAAGCAGGAATGTGCTTAGCCTCTTCCCCTACGGGATTCCAGCACAACTCCCACGCATCTTCTTCATAGTTCTGGATGCTGATCACCTCGAGCGTATGGCAACCGCGCGTGAGCCTGCGCGAGAAAATCTGGTTGGTGAGCGACGGGCCGAAACCGGAAAGGACGTTTTTCCCGTCGATGTTGATGGAGAGCACAAGATTTCTGAACGAAGAGCCGTTCTTGACGGGCGCGATGAGAAGCCTGAACGCCTCGTTTGAAGAATCCACGAAGAACGCCCCCTTGAAATAAGAGACGCATGCGTTGCCGTTCCTGTCTTTCTTGCCTACGCACGTGATGTTCGTAACAATCTGCGGCTTGATGTTGAGGTTTGAGTCGAAGAACGTCTTAACGGCTTTGTCTCCGCGCAGCGAACGCGCGTTGCCCACCCAGCGACGAAGGCCAGTGCGCCCGGTGCTGGGAGCGGCGGGGAAGTGGGCAAGCTCAACGTCATCGTTGCCGATTTTGCCGACGATGCGAAGGCGGCGGAGCTCTTCCGCGGAAGACATCTTCACGACAATATTCGAGAAGACGTGCGAGCCCATCGTATCGACGGAGAACGACTTGCCCTTCTTGCTGTCGGAGAGCGACTTCCACCCGCCATTACGCTTGGTGCTGATAACATCGCCGGGGTTGTAGCCGATAGCGGTGTCGGAAGCGTACGCGCGGGGCGGAGGCAGGGAAGTGGGAATTTCGCCGAGGAAGATGCCGCTATAGGGGCGAACTTCCTTCAGGACGAGATTCTCAAGAACATCGCCGGACGAAGTCGACACCTTAACCACAATGGAGCTGTCGTCGCCAGAAGACATATCCTTATCCATGACGGCGACATGCAACGGATTTCCAGGCCTGAGCGACGGCGGACGATACGATGCAAGATCGGACGAATTGATGATATCTTCAATTTTCTTCTTTCCGTCTTCTTCCTCGCTCTCTTCAGTGCGGGGAGCTCCCGTGCCGATGATAAGGCGCGCATCGTCAACAACCTTCATCGACTTGGGCGGCGGAATAGGAAGCCCGCGCGCCTTGAGAAATTCCGTATCGATGTTGTAGGAAGTGATGTCTTTGCCTGAGACTTCAAGCGTGAGGTTTGAAACGACGCTCTTGCCGAGCTTGACATCGATCACGCCGCGGAAAAGCGTGGGATCGCGAGGCGTGGGATAGAGGAGAATACGCTCGCGGTCGCCGCCGGGAGTCGTCTGAATGATAACGGGAATGGAAGCGCCGCCGCCCGCAAGGGAAAGGTTGCGGTCCTGAACGGAGATGGCGAGCTGCTGGCCGGGACGGACCATTGTGCGATCCGTAAGATTACCGATCATAATCTCGGTATCGTCGACCTCATTGCCCGTGGCAAGTTTCCAACGGCCCTCAAGGAAGCGCCCTTCCGTATGCGTAAAGTCGATGGAGAAGACCTCCTTCAACTGCTTGCGGCACTCCTCGTAATCCTTCCTCTCGAAAGCGATTCTGGCGAGGAAGTAATGAGCCTGCGCCTGAATTTCAACATCAGGCTGTGAGAGCCAATATTCAAGAGTCGACTCCGTCGCGGAGGCATTGCCCATCTCAATCATAAGATCGATATCTCTATACATCGCCTTGCGCCCGTATTTCGTCTTTGAATAGACGGGGTTGTTGCGGATTGACTGGTACTCAAGCTTCGCGACTTCGAAATTCTGCTGGTCGCGGTTGCATTCCGCACGAACGAGAAGAAGCGCGGCCGCAAGCTCGGAAGAAAGCTTAGATTCATCTTCAAGGAGGCGGGAAGCGAGCGTACGCGCCCTAACAAGAAGCGCTCCGTTCTTACCGCGTGCCAATCTCATCTGATCAACCGCCCAAGCGACAAAGTCGGGAGGAAGGACGAAGGCGTCTTTCTCAAAGACGGAGAGATTCTTCATAAGAAGCTCCGTGGCGCGCTCGGTATTGTTCTTTCCAAACTCGTCGGCCGCAACATAAAGCGGATAGAGAGGGTCTCTTTCCGACACAGGATAGATTCCGGGAAGATGCTTCGACGCTTCTGCACGGTGATTTGCGACGAGAACCTGCACGCTCTTGTCTACAAGAGGCAACGTAGAGGTAAGGAGATAGAGAGCCTCCCAGTGCTTCTGGCGGGCAGTCTCATCTGCTATCTTTGATATCACATCAAGATCAACCCCCCAGGTGCGATACCACAACCTCGAACCCGTTTCACGCGCGATTCGCGCTATCTCGACGGCATTGCTCTTTGCGAGCGCCGCATTGTAGACATCTCTGAACACACAAGCGCCTGCAGACCCCTCGGAGTCGTTAAAGCCTTTTGCACCATTGCTCAAAAGGCGCACGCATTCGGAGGAATATTCTTTAAGAAGCGTCCAGTCGGGCTTGCTGGAGCCTTCCATAAATTGTGTAAATCTTATGTATGCATCATTATTACTATGCAAGGCCACAAGAGGGGCTTTCTCGGTAGGGACGCGCTTAAGCGCGGGGATGAGACAATTTTTAAAAGCCCACCCGAAGCCTGTATCGTAAGAGCCTTTGACAACCGGAGCAACCTGAGCGCAAGCCCAGGACATGAGATTTGCTTTTTCGAAGTCTTTGCGCCCTTCAATGGCCTTTGTGAAAACCTTGAGGTATTTGTCGGACACGTTCAACGCCCCGCAGACATGATAAAGGAACAGCTTCGCCCAGTAATCATCCTCGGGCTTGCCGGTCAAAATCACCGAAGCGGCCGGATCAAGATTAAAATCCTTAAATTCATTGGGGGCTGCGGCTATAATTGACGCGATAACAGGGAAGACCGTATGTCCAAACCACTCTTTCTCGGAATGATCAGGAGCGGCCGCTTTCATGTTTGTAAGCACTGAGCGGGCCATATCCGCGGCAAGCCGTGGAGTAAAAAAGCGTTCGTTATTGCTCCATCCATGCCAGTTACGAGTAAGGAGAGACGCCTCTGCTTTAGGAGAAGCCCTACGCATTTCTACACTGAAATCAAGCTTATCTGTCTTTGCAGGGTAAGTAACATCCCTTGCGTAACTAAGATCCTTCGTAGCATTGGCGCATGCGATACAAGCGTTGCGCATAACATCAGGTTTCTCACGGCAGTAGTAATATACATGGTGATATCTGCCATGACCGAAGAACTCAACCCATACCTTGGGATCATCTTTATCTAACTTCGAGCAAATAGCCTCCAGTAATATCGGCATTGATTTCAAGCCATAGCGACAAAGATCGAAGTACATATTCATTACACAGGAAAAAGCCATCTGCTCCGGGGTTGTTTTTGAATTATACTTCCCTTTGTAAATCTGGCAGGCTTCCGCGAAAAGCTTATGCGCCTCATTTGGGGCGTTGTAATTGGCGTCCCAGCGCAATCCCCTCATCTTATTCGCGATGGCAAGCATTTTGTCAGAAGGGGGTGTCTGAAGCTTAAGTTCCTTCTGGAAGACCAGTAATTCCTTGCCGTCGAACATATTAAGTTTTCTCCAGCGGGCCTGTTGCCATCCTTTAAACTCACGCCAGAAGTTGTGATTCTCCTGTTGAGAACCATAGGTGGAGTGCAAATGCTTGAGAAATTTAGTAATCTCGGCATCGGAGAGTTTGAACTCGTCAAGAGTGCAGAGAGCATCCCAGCAAGAGGTGTTCACCCTGTAATAACAACTCCTTGCGAGGCGTTCTTCTATGATTTTCTTTACAGAAGCAAGATCTTTCACCGCACCATATTTGCCGAGCGCATTGTAAAAGAGGTCATCTTTTAAGCGGATTTCATCATTGGGGATCTTTGCAATGAAAGACGCGATCGGAGCGATCGACTTCGTTTTATTGAACTCTTCAGTTAACAACAAGATGTCCAAATTCGCACTCGCATACTCAGGGTATTTATCACGAAAGAAAACAACATCCGCCTTATCAAGAGCTCCCCTTGATAGGACATGGTACAAAATATCGCGCATATAGTCGCGCGTTATGCCATCCTTTACAGCAATTATCGACTCGATGTAAGAGCGTATCTCGGAAGAGACCTGCTTCTTGTTGCTTTTCGCCTCGGCGATAGATCTCAAATCGGCAATAAACTTGATGCAAATTGCGGCTTGTGGGAGATATTTCTTGCAAAGGAATTTTTGTTTTAACTTTTGAACATATCCATACGCCTCTTCCTTTTCTTTCTGCTTGTCTTTAGCATGAACAAGATCAAATATACGGTCAAACGCATACGGCTCAAGAACTGACGACGGATTGTCTACCATATACTTCAGCTTCCACAGAGGAGGAAACTCTCCGGGCTTGCCGTGCATAATACGGCTTATCTGAGCAACTTCATCCGCAGGATACTTCTCAATCATCTCGCGCGCTTCCTTGAACGAAATGCCGGGTGTTCCTGACATTAGGATATCGTACACGCAACCGTATATGGCGTCACGCGAGGCTCCGTCTTTAAATGCGGGAAGAAGAGCATTGGCAACAATCTTAAACTCTGCCGCGCGCTTCTCCGTGACATATTTTCTGAGAACGGCCATACTCTTGTTGAAGAATATTCTCGAATCAGCATTCTTGGGCGCCAACAGAGCTATAGCTTCTGCATTATTCGCTTCGAAAGCCAATACGTACGCTAAGCGCAGAGCATCGGCATCCAGATTCTTCTCGATCTTCAGAAAATGCGCTATGCGGGCATTCCTTTGATCGATCTTGCCGAGTTGCCGAGCAACTTCCGCCGCCTGACGGTAACGGTTCGGGGAGAGCTTCGCACCCTTCTCGATGAGTTGCTCAAACGCCCTCTCGGCCGAAAGCGGCCTCCCAGAAGAGACGGCCTTGTCAAAAGCCTTCTCCAACTCCTGCACCGTATCTGCGCATACGATAGACGACATCGCAGCGAACGCTGCCAATACTTTTAGTTTATTCATTTATGTCTCCACTAGTTTTTTTAAATCACTACACTACCGCTCCGCACGCCATGTTCAGACACGCAGACGGCAATTTTATCCTATTACTCTACTTCTTTCGAAAGAAGTATACTAAATTTATTCTGCAAACACAAGGGGAGGCATTATTTTAGGAGGCATTATTTTGACAAACAGACATGCAAATTTTTGATATAATTCGCTTATGGCAAAAAAGGGTGAATCAACATGGCGGTCTTGGCTTGTGATAGCGCTGATCGTGGGCATTTTACTGTCTCTGTACAAAACCACTCCAGGAGGGTCTAGCGAGACAGCCGATTTAACTTTAGTCGAATTCTACGAGGCGATGGAAAAAGGCCGCATCGTAGAGCCGATTACGCGTGTTTTAGACCGCGATGATGGAGAGACTTTTCTCACCGGAGAAATGGAGCTTAACGAAGAGCTGAATGATGATGGCTCTCCGAAGACGCGCAAGTATCGGGTGAACCTCGTTCCTGGCGAGAACGAACAGCTTATGGCTGATCTTCTCAACAACGCCATCAAGGTAAAGCTTGTGGAGCGCGAAAGCCCCATTTCGCCTTTCGTGACGCAGACTCTCTTTTTCATCGCTATGCTTGCGCTCTTTTATTGGATGTTCAGGCGCGTAGGCTCAGGCGGCGGTCCCTTCGGCATGGGCAAATCAAAGGCGCGGCTGCTTGACGGAAACGAAGAGACGAAAAAGGTTACGTTCTCCGATGTGGCCGGCATCGATGAAGCGCGTGAGGAAGTCCAGGAGATTGTCGAATTTCTGAAAGAGCCTTCCTCATTCCAGAAACTCGGCGGCCGCATCCCCAAGGGCGTGCTTCTTGTAGGCCCTCCAGGAACAGGCAAAACTCTTCTCGCAAAGGCGATTGCGGGCGAGGCGAAAGTCCCCTTCTTCGCCATGAGCGGCTCCGATTTCGAGGAGATGTTCGTAGGCGTAGGCGCAAGCCGCATGCGCGACGTGTTTGCCGAGGCGAAGAAACGCGCGCCGTGCATAGTGTTCATTGACGAAATCGATTCCATCGGGCAGAAGAGAACTGGCGCCGGCGCAATCGGCGGGTCGCACTCATACGAGCAGACTCTCAACACGATGCTTGTTGAGATGGACGGCTTTGACGCCAACGAAGGCGTCATCGTAATCGCCGCCACAAACCGCCCTGAAACGCTCGATTCCGCCCTCTTGCGTCCAGGCCGCTTCGACCGTCAGGTCGTGGTGGAGCTGCCTACGCTGAAAGGACGCAAGGAAATACTTGAGCTCCACGGAAAGAAAATCACCTTTGCGCCAGATGCCGACCTCGACCGCGTCGCGCGCGGAACGCCGGGCTTCTCCGGTGCGGATTTGGCAAACCTCCTGAACGAGGCGGCGCTTATGGCCGTCAGGAAAAAGCTTGAAGGCGTAGATATGGAAACTCTCGATGAAGCGCGCGATAAAGTCCTTTGGGGGCGCGAGAGAAAGTCTGCAGGTTACTCACAGAAAGACAGGCAGTTTACGGCGTGGCACGAGGCGGGGCACGCGCTTCTGCAGGTGCTTCTGCCGGATACCGACCCTCTCCATAAGGTGACGATCATCCCGCGCGGCCGCGCGCTCGGGGTTACGATGTCGCTGCCGGAGAAGGACGTCCTCAACAGAACACGCAAATATTTCCTCTCGCAAATTCGCATCTGCTGCGGCGGAAGAATCGCCGAGGAGCTCGTTCTGGGCGATGTCTCCACGGGGGCTGCGCAAGATATTCAGCAGGCGACGCAGATTGCAAGGGAAATGATCTGCCGCTACGGAATGAGCGAGAAGTTCGGCTTCCAGTCGTTCATCGGGCAAAACGTCCTCGCGTCGGAAAACCATCCGCCGTCCTACAGCGAAGAAACTTCACGCGAGATTGATGCTGAAGTAAAGAAGATGGTAAGCGAAGCGTATCAGGAAGCGCAGAATCTTCTTACGAAAAACCGCGAAAAGCTTGAGATACTCGCGAACCGTCTCCTTGAAAAGGAAACTATGGACGGGCGCGATGTCGAAAAGCTCATACGCGGCGAAGAGGCGGAAGAGCCTTCTAAGGAAAACGGCAAAGAAACGGAGGAGCTGGCATGATTGAATTTCTCGAAGGCATTCTCTCTAAAATCAATTTCTCCGCGATAATCCAAATTGCAATTCTCTATGCGGTAATCTACTCCATACTTAAAGCCGCTAAAGGTTCACGCTTCGGGCAGGTATTGACCGGCGTCGGCGTTGTCGCGGCGGTAATGTTCCTCTTCACATACGTTTTTCATTTCGATGTGCTCACGACAATCGTCCGCACGCTTCTTGCATACCTTGCCATTTCAACAGTCGTCATCTTCCAGCCTGAAATCCGCCGCATCCTCAGCCAGCTCGGCGCATTCAGCTCTTTCGAAAAACCGAAATATTCGTCTGACGGCTCCGTCAATTACGAATACGTAACCGACGTTATCCTGCATCTCGCCGCAAACAAAATGGGGGCTCTCATCGCCTTCGAGCGCGGCATTTCACTGAAAGGCTATGAAGCTACGGGTGTTGCCACCGACGCCATCTTCTCACGCGAGCTTGTTGAAGCCATTTTCACTCCGCCGATGCCTCTGCATGACGGCGGCATAACAATCCGCAACGGGCGCATTTCAGCGGCGCACTGCGTCTTCCCCGTTTCCAACAGTCCTTCCCTTATCACCAGCGGAATGCGCCATCGCGCGGCCGTAGGACTTTCGGAAGAAACTGACGCGCTCGTCGTAGCGGTCTCCGAAGAGACGGGGACGGTTTCCGTTGCGCACAACGGCAAAATCACTCGCTATTCCGGCAAGGGTGAGAGGGCCGCCCTTCTCAGGTGGGTTTCAAAAGCGATGCTCTCGGAGAAGCGCACAAATCCGCTTATGAAACTTTTCAAGAATCTTCAAAAAGGAGCAATGGGAAATGAAACTAAAAAAGCTTGATAACATAGGGCTCAGGCTCATAGCTCTTCTGTTGGCAATAGTGCTTTACCATGCGCTTAAAGATTCCGACGCAATAAAAAATTCCCACCGCGAAAATGACAGAACAATCTTCCGCTGACGGTTCGAGAGGAAAGCTTTTTCTCTCGCTTCCACTTCTAATCCTCGCTCTCTTCCCTCTTCTCGCGCTCTTGACATACGACTGGAGGGCGATTGATGCGCTTTGCACTCCCCCCCTGCCCCACTCCAACTGGATTGGCGCTCTCGGCGACTACTTCGCCTACTACGGGTATCTCTTTGTCGGGCTTGCGATATGGATAGTGCCCATACTCACCTTCTCAATGGCCGCCGCCGCATTCCGCGGAAAAAAGATAGCTCTCGGGCGCAAGAGCATCTGGTTTGCGATTTTCGTCGGCGCCGCGGCCTGCACGCTGCAAGTTATCGGTTCACATGGAGGCCCTGTTGAGATCTTGCGCGCGCAAGTCAATACGCCAGACGCAGGAGGAATTGTAGGTTATCTCATCATGACGAGAGCTCTTTCGGCGCTCCTGAGCGATTTCGGCTCGTCAATCATCTCCGTTTCCGTCATGATCATTTCGCTGATTGCCGCCGTAGGCACTCATGCCTTCGCCAACGGCTTCGGCACAATCATAAACTGGGCGAAAGGCTCGGGGCGCGGCAATTCTTCCAACGCAGAATTAACCGAGGAAGAAAGGGAGGCGCTTGACGCGGCGGCGAGAGCCAAGGAAGAGGTAAAGCGCCAGCGTCTTGAAGAGAAAGCCCGCATCAAGGCGGAAAAGGCTGCGGCAAAAGAAGCGGCGCGCGAAGCTATGCGCGCGGCAGCCGCCGCAAAGGTCGCTTCCGAACAGCGTCCCTTCGCTCCGCCTCCGGGCGAGCGGCCAGCGGCAAGCCCCGTGCGGCAAGCGCCTTCTCAACCTTATCGCGCAGTCGAGCAGGCAAGCGTAGTGGACGAAGCGGAAGATAAAGGTCCTTATCTCCTGCCGCCGCTCTCGCTTCTAAATCCTATCAAGAAAGCCGAGGCCGACCATGGCGACGTGCAGGCCACCGCGAAGCGCCTTATCGACACGCTCACTCTCTTTGATATAAACACCACTCTCGCCTACACAGTCGAAGGTCCGGTCGTAACCAAATACGCCTTAACACCGGAGCCGGGGACGCGAGCGGAGAAGTTTCCAGCGCTTCAAAAAACTCTTGAGCTCGCGCTCAAGGCAAAGACGCTCCGCATCGAGTCCCCTATCCCCGGCGAAAACGCAATCGGCTTCGAAGTGCCGAATCCTACGCCCGCCGGCATTTCGTTCCGCGAGATCATCGAGTCTGACGCGTGGAAAAATTTCTCCGGCGCGCTTCCGCTTCTTTTCGGGCGCGACGCCGCAGGCAAGGAGCTTATTGCCGACCTTACCGATATGCCGCACCTTCTCGTCGCAGGTGCAACGGGCCAGGGAAAATCAGTTTGCCTCAACTCTCTCATCTGCGGTCTTCTCATGACAAAGACTCCAGATGAAGTTAAGTTCATAATGGTTGACCCTAAGTCTGTGGAATTTGCGGCCTACGCCTCCATTCCGCATCTCGTAGCTCCCGTCATCGTTGAAAACAAAAAGGCGATGCTTTCGCTCCAGTGGGCAGAAAGCCAAATGGAAAAGCGCCTCAAGCTTTTCATGCGCGCAAAAGTGCGCAACATCCACGGCTACAACCACAGGCCCACTCAAACCGACCTCTTTGGCGAAGAGGTCGCCGGCAACGATGCAGACCCCAAGACGCTTCCGTATATCGTCGTTATAATCGACGAAGTGGCGGACTTGATGGCTACAAACGGCAAGGAAGTGACGCCCATCATTTCCCGTCTCGCGGCAAAGGCGCGCGCCACAGGCATCCACCTTATTCTTGCCACGCAGCGTCCCGACGCAAAAATAATTACAGGAACGATCAAGGCGAACATTCCCGGCCGCGTTGCGTTCAAAACGGCAACAGCCATCGACTCGCGCACGATTCTCGACAGCGCAGGAGCTGAGAATCTCATCGGGCGCGGAGACATGCTCTATAAGACAAAGGACTCCCTCCTGCGCGCCCAGGGCGCGTGGATTTCCGACGGAGAGATACAAAATATCATTTCGTTCATAGAAGAGCACTCATCCACGCAATTCGACGAAAGGTTCACGAACAAGCTTCAGTCCATAAAGGAAGAGACTTTCGATCCTCTCGCCGATGATGAGGAGCAGGAGAAAAAGCCCTCGTCCGCGGCAGAAGAGCGAGAGAAGGCACGCGATGAAGAGGAGGCGAAGGATTTCCGCAAGGCGCTCGAATGCGTCATTGAAGCGAGGAGAGCCTCAGTCTCCTTCTTCCAGCGCAGGATGCGTTGGGGTTATAACCATGCGGCAAGAATGTTGGATCTCTTAGAGGACGCCGGAGTGGTAGGCCCGGCCGTGGGCGCAGGCCCACGCCAGATTATCATGGACGAAATGGAGATTCGGGCATTGCTGCAAAACGAAAGCGACGGCGGTGCCGTTGAAGGCGCGGAACAAATCGAGCCTGACATGCCAACGCCGGAGGCAGAAGAAAACATTTCATACTCGCAGGAAACAGAGGAGGAAACGATATGATAGAATTCGGAAAAACGCTTCGAGCCGCCCGCGAAGCAAAAGGGCTTTCCGTTGCCAACATAGCCGAGGCAACGCACATGCTCGTGCGCATTGTGGAGGGGCTTGAAAATGAAGACTTCTCCGCATTGCCCGCTCCCATCTACGGGCGTGGGTTTGTGAAGCTCTACTGTGAGCAGGTCGGGCTCGACCCAAAGCCGATGATAGCGGAATTTATGGAAATCTACAACGGCGCGAAAGATCTCGGCATACGCGAGAAGACAATCGCGCCGAAGGCGCCCGTCGCAGAGCCGCCGCCCGCCAATCCAGATCCAATTAACCTGGAGCCTGTCCGCACAGAGCCATTAATAGAAGAAAGGCCTCCCTTTAATGAGGTCAGCACGATTCCAGAGCCGCCGTCGATAACAGCAAGGGAGCCTGAGCTCAATCTCTTCTCTTCATCTCTTTACTCGGCAACGCCCACTGCGAAAAACGTCCCTCCGCCCTCGCGCGAGCTTGAAACTCCCTTCGCAGGAGTCGATCCGGATGAGCCTAAGAAATTTACTCCCGCAAGCGGCACTTCGCGTTTTTCGCGCTACGCCTCTCCCGTTTCAAACAGATATGAGCCTGCAAGAAGCTTTAAGCTGCCTGACCTTGCCTATTGGCGCATAGGCGTTCTCGGCGCCTCAGTAATAGGCATACTCATTGCGGCGGCGGCAGGCATCCGCGCACTATACCGTGCAACTACGGAAGAGGTGCCGCCCATCTCCGAAACTACGGCAGCGGCGCTTAACAACGCAGAGATCGCAAGCGAAACAACGCCGAAATGTGAAGGCGTTTCCGACAACGCAACGCGCACAAAAGCAAAAATCCCCTCACTTTACATCACTCACTAAAAAGGAAGGAAAGAAACATGGAAATCGTAATATGCAAAACGAAAGAAGAGGCTTCCAAGCTTGCAGCCGCTATGATCACCGAGCAGGTCAAGAAGAACCCCAAGACCGTTCTCGGCCTCGCAACTGGTTCTACGCCAGTTCTCATGTACAACGAAATGGCAAAGGCCGTCAAGGCGAAGAAGGTAAGCTACAAGCAGGTCAAGAGCTGGAACCTTGACGAATACTATGGTCTGCCTGGCACGCACGACCAGAGCTACCGCTACTTCATGAACGAGAACCTCTTCAAGAAGATTGACATCAAGCTTTCAAATACGCACGTTCTTAACGGCCTTGCCAAAGACCCCGAGAAGGAATGCGCCTCCTATGAAAACGCCATCAAGAAGGCGGGAGGCATCGATATCCAGGTGCTCGGCATCGGCTCCGACGGTCACATCGCCTTCAACGAGCCCGGAACATCGCTCAAGAGCCGCACGTCAATCGTCTATCTTACGCCCTCTACCGTCAAGGATAACGCAAGGCTCTTTTTCAAGGGCGATATGAACGCCGTTCCAAAGAGCGCGCTTTCCATGGGCGTAGGCACTATCTGCGAGGCGAAAAAGATTATCATGCTCGCATTCGGCGAAAACAAGCAGGACGCGCTTAAAGGTTGCGTTGAAGGCCCCGTCAGCCAGTTCTGCACGGCTTCCGCGCTTCAGGAGCACAACGACTGCTGGATCTTCTGCGACGAAGCCGCCGCCAAGAAGCTCAAGCTCAAAAAGTACTACGCTTGGCGCAGCGCAACAAAACTCGGGCTCTAATAAAAGCGGAGGAATATGGAAGACATCTTTTTCACAAGCTTCGTCTGCACAAGATGCAAAACGGAGATTGAAGCCTCCTCCGATATGATCGGCCAGGAAACTGAGTGCCCCGCTTGCGGGGCAAAGATCGTCATTCCCGACAACCGTCCAAACGACGGTGTCTCGCGGCATGCCGTAGGCGATGAAGACCCCGATACAATTCAGGCTCTCAAGAGCAGAACAATCAGAATTGATCTCGGGGACTTCTGATATCTTAAGGGAGGAGAAGGATTTATGGCACGCAAGAAAAGCAAAAAGAAAACTCGTCGTTCGCCGCGCTCACGCTCGCGCAAGGCATCGCTCGTTCTTGCATTAGTTATTTCCGCCGTCGCTGCCGTTTATGCGGCAGTCGGCGTCTGGTTCGTGCACCATCCCAGAGAATGGGTCATAAGCCAGCAGGAAAAACATCCTCTCCTCTCAGCCGCCCTTCTCTGGGTAGGCAACCCCGTAGGCGACATCACCGACGCTCTAAACATGACAGGGCGTGATGTCGTCTACGAATACGACGAAATGGCGCCTCACGGCTCCGTTCTCTTTGCGGGCTCTCCCGTCCGCACAAGTTCCAAGGCTCCTTCCGACATACGCATTCTCGACCGCGGCGAGTTTATCATCGGCTGGTCAGATTCGCTGCGCCATCCCGTATGGTGCGCCTATCATGTAGTGAAGGACGCCTCGCATATAGAACGCGAAAGGCCTAACTTTACAAAGGATAAGCAAGTGCCGCTCTGCCCCAACCCGAAAGACTACTACAAAAGCGGGTACGACCGCGGGCACATGGCGCCCAACCACGCCATCGCCTCGCGTTACGGGGAAGCTCAGCAGAAATTGTCTTTTTTAATGACGAATGTAGCGCCTCAGACACCGCAGCTTAACCGCGGCGTATGGAGAGTGCTTGAGCACCGCATCGCCGATTTGTGGACGGCGAGGTACGGAGAGATCTGGGTGGTTGTCGGCTGTACGCCTTCAAAAGACGGAGAGAAAATCCCCGGCACTGACATTGACGTCCCCTCAGCGTTTTACCAGGTAATCATCGCCCAGGAAGGGCTTGATATCAGAATGCTCGCCACGTACTTCCCGGCGGAGACGAAATGGAACGCGTGGGCGGCGCGCCACATAATTTCCGTGGACGAGCTTGAGGAGATTACAGGCCTTGATTTCAATCCTGACCTTCCCGATTTCATCGAGCGTCCTCTTGAGGCGGAGCTTCCCACCCGCCTTTGGCCGATCCGCGCGTCAGATATTTTCCGCCAGATTCTCCTGCGCTTCAAATAACGCCTAAGATTACTCGTAGCGGAGGCAGTCGATGGGGTTGAGCTTCGACGCCCGGTAAGCCGGATAAAAGCCGAAGAACATTCCCACAAACGCGGAAAAAAGGAATGAGCAAAGAGCGCTTGAAAATTCAATTATTATAGGCCAGTTCTGAATCTGCCCAATCGCCTTGGCGGCTGCAATCCCCAACCCCACGCCGATTATTCCGCCGACAGTGGAAAGAAGCACCGCTTCAAGGATAAATTGACAGAGAATATTTGCCGGCGTAGCACCGATAGCCATTCTAAGCCCGATTTCCTTTATGCGCTCCGTGACGCTCACGAGCATGATATTCATAATGCCGATGCCGCCGACGAGAAGCGATATTGCCGCCACCGCCGTGAGAAGAACTGTCATAAGGTTTGTGACAGAGCCGATCGTGCTCATAATCTCTCTTGTGTCGCGAAGCATAAAATCGTCATCCTGATAGCCTGCAAGCTTATGCCTCTGGCGCAGAAGCGAGGTAATCTCGCGTTTTGCCTCTTCAACATCGTCCATCGAATGGAGCGAGACGTTCATCATATTTATCGACTGGAACTTTGAACGCTGCAGGATACGCGAAACGGTTGTATACGGAGCCATTACCGTATCATCCTGGTCCTGCCCCCATCCGTTCGCGCCCTTGGTCGCCAAAACCCCTATCACCTTAAATGGCATCGCTCCAATTCTTATCGTCTTGCCGACGACTTCCTCATCCTCGTCAAAAAGCCTTCCCTTTACGGTCGTTCCGATAACGCACACACGGGCGTTGTTAAGCTGCTCCGTCTCTTCAAAAAACCTGCCCTCCGCAATCTGCCAGTTTCTGATTTCTGGCATTTCGCACGAAACTCCGCTCACTCTCGCATTCCAGTTGCGGTTCTGCCTCACTAACTGCGAATTCACATTCACGGCGGGGCTTACAGACTTTACGATATGCGAAAGCTCTCGCTCTATCGCCTCCGCATCGCCCGCAGTCATCGTCTGCCCGGCTCCCGCTCCCGTGCGCACCGTTCCGCGCCTGTTCCAGTCGGGCCAGACCATGACAAGGTTGTTGCCCATCGATGAAATCTCTTTCACCATCATCATAGAGGCGCCCTTGCCTATCGCAAGAACGGCAATTACCGCCGCGATGCCCACGATAATGCCGATGCACGTCAAAAGCGAGCGCGTCTTATTGCGTAAAATCGCAAACACGGAAACTTTGAAAATCATCCACACGTTCATCGCCTGATGTCCTTTACAAGTTTTCCGTCGCGCATTAGAAGCTGGCGCTTGGCGTATGCGGCAATATCGTCTTCATGCGTCACCATGACAATTGTTATGCCCTCTTCGGAAAGTTCGGTAAAAAGGCGCATTATTTCAACAGAGCTTTTCGTATCGAGGTTGCCTGTAGGCTCATCAGCGAAAAGAACTGGCGGCTCGTTCATAAGAGCGCGGGCAATCGCCACGCGCTGCTGCTGACCGCCTGAAAGCTGCGCAGGCGTATGCCCCGTGCGCCCGCCGAGACCTACGCGGCGCAACAGCTCAAGAGCGCGGCGGCGACGGTCGGCAAAAGAGAGCCTGCCCATGTAGAGGTCCGGCAGCTCAACCTGCTCAACCGCACGCGTGCGAGGAAGGAGATTGAAGTTCTGAAAAACAAAGCCGAGCTTCCTGTTGCGGATGTGCGCGAGCTCCGTGCGGGAGCGCCGCGCAACCTCAATGCCGTCAAGAAGGTACGACCCCGACGTAGGCACATCAAGACACCCTAAAATATTCAGCATCGTAGACTTGCCCGAACCCGAGGCTCCCATAATCGCAACAAACTCGCCGGGATCGATCGACAGCGAAACGCCATCAAGCGCGTGAACAGGCTCATCACCTATCGCGTAAGTTTTTCGCAAGTCGCGAATTTCAATGAGATGGCTCATTTGCCTATCGGAATATCATTCTTACTTTTTAGGCTCAGGCGCCGTTCCCTTCGTTGTCGGGCGCGTGCGCTTAGGCATGAAGGGATTTACAGTCTGGTCGCCTGATGCCGCCTGATGGCGCGTTTCATAACCGACAATGGCTTGCTGGCCCTCGAGGGAATCTGCCCCCTTAAGTTCGGTGAACGCATCATCGGAGATGCCGGCTTCAACTATCTTATATTCAAGCTTCCCGTTTTCTCCGACTAACCAGATTTTTCTGCCGCGCTCAACTTCGCCTTCCGGCATATCCTCAGGTTTCGGACGGAATCGCAATGCTGCCGCGCTCACTACCACTACATCGTCGGCGCGCGCCGTCTCGATGGAAAGAGTCGCCGTCATTCCGGGGAAGAGCATCTCGTCGGGGTTTTCAGCCTCTATGATAATCGGGTATGTCACAACGTTGTTCGTCGTCGTTGCCGCAAGCCTTATTTGCCTTACGCGCCCTTTAAACTTGCGGCGGTATGCATCGGCGGTAAAGGAAACGCTCTGGCCAACTTTGATGTTGCCGACATCGGCCTCAGGGATGGTAGCCTCAATCCAGATTGTTTTTAAATCCTCGGCGATGGTAAGTACGGGAACAGCGTTCATCGACGAGACGACCGTCTCGCCCTCGTCTACTTTTCGCGCGAGCACAACGCCGGTGACGGGCGAGCGTATCGTGCAGTAGCCGAGATCGGCGCGGGCCTTGTTCACGGTTGCCTTACTCTGCTCCACACTCGCAAGCGCGCTCTGGACGGAAGCTTTCGCGCTTTCAAGATTGGAGCGACATATCAGGAGAGATTCTTCCGCGGCATCGAGATCTGCCTGCGAGGCAAGACGCTTTGAAAGAAGAGCCTTTTTTCTCTCGTAAGTTTTTTGCGCAAGCGTAAGCGCGGCCTGAGCCGACGACACGGCTGCTTCCTTCACGCCGACATTCGCTTCATTCACGTGCAGCTGCGCGAGCGCGCTTTTATAATTCGCCTCATAAACGAGAGGGTCGATAAGCGCCACGACCTGACCGTTTGTGACTGTGGAATTGTAATCGACGAAAAGTTTTATCACCTTTCCGTTCACCTGCGCTCCGACTGGAATCCCATCGGCCGTATTGCGCGGAGTCACCTTGCCCGTCGCCTCGACCGTGCGCACCACGTCCGATTTCACTATCGGCGCGAATCTGAACGCGGGCGTTTTATCGGAAGAGCCGATCTTCACGGAATCGGAGCAGCCGGCTAAAACGAGCGCCGTTGAGAGCAATGCAATCCGAGAACAATGTTTTTTCATCTTCTTCAGTTCCCTTCTGTCGGCACTGAGCCTTCGTCGTACACGGGATAATTTCCTGTCAGAGGAAAGAACGCCGCCTCGGCGCGTTGTGACGCATAATACGCGCTGACGCACGCGCCAAGCGCGTCTGAATACGCAGAGACAGCCTCTGAAAAATCGACCCTGTCAGCCTCGCCTATTTCGTAGCGGCTGCGTGAAAGCGCAAGATTCTCCTTCGCCTCCTTCAAAGACTGCCTGGCGCGTTTATTCGCTTCGCGGGCATTGTCGCGCGCGGCGCATTGCAGAGAAATTTCAAGCGCAAGCGCGTGCTCCGCCGCTATCGTATTGGCTTCGGCCTTGCGCATGGCGACAACTGCCTCGTCCACGGCCGTTGTCTTGCGCATGCCCTGAAAGAGTGATTGGACAAAAGACGCGCCCCAGCGGAAGGTCCAAACGGGATCTACCCACGAGAGCGAGGCAGACGCTGAGATCTCAGGATACAAGTTCGCGATCTCCGCATCGACGGCGGAAATCGCCGCGCGAAGCTCGGCCCTTGAAACGCGCATTGCGGGAGCATTCGTGCGCGCATACATGAAAAGCGTTTCCGCCGAGGCGTCAGTCTCTGCGAAGACTCTGTTCATTTCATAAAGCGCAGAAGATTTCCTCGGCAGAATCTTATCGCGCGATGTCATTGCGGCTTCAAGGCCTAATGAACGGATAAGCCCTGCCGCGGCCGTTGCCACATTGTTTGACGCGGCGCAGACGCTCTCGCGCGCTATTGAAAGATCGAGCCTGGCTTTCAAGACGTCAAGCTCCTTCGCCTCGCCCTCCTCGACGCGCCGAATCGCCCTGTCGAGATGAAGGGCGCACTCCGCTTCATTCGTAAGCGCCACTTCATAAAGAGCATCGGCTTCAAGCGTGGCAAAATACGCGTCGACCACCTCGCGAAATACCTCATGCCCCGCTTTGACAAGCTCCATCTCGGCTGAAATGATACGCTCCTTTGCCGCCGCTGCAGAAGCGGAATATCTGCCGAAATCCCACAAAAGAATGTCGAGAGAAAGCGCGCTTGAGAAATCGCCCTTCTCCGTTCTGAAAGCGTCGGAGAAATCCTGATCGGAATTTCTTGCATCCTGTGAAGCGCTGAATCCGAGCGTCGGAGATGTCCACGGCGAATCGCTCGCCAGCGGAGCGGAAGATTTGATTCTCTTTAGCGCGAGGCGGGCGTTTTCAACCTCAAGCCTCGAAGAGACCATGACAGGCCTGTTTGTAAGGGCAAACTCAACAAGCGCGCGGACGGCGCAGCCTGAAAGATCCACATTTACCTTCTCAGCCCTCCCACCATTGTCTGAAGATAAATTTTTCGCCTCGGCTTGTTTCTCGCGGGCATTCTTAACGGTAGAGCAACCCGCGAGAAAAGCAATCACCGCACTTATGAGAATCAAAGCTTTCATACTCGGGCGCTTAACCCAAAAAGACATTTCAACCCCCTGAATTGACTTGAGGAACGATTAGTTCCCTTACGGAGGAAAGCGCGCGAGCGCGGTGCGAGATTGAATTTTTCACCTCGGCGGGAAGCTCGGCGAAAGAAACCTCGCACCCGTCAGGAATGAAAAGCGGATCATACCCAAACCCTTCAGTGCCAGACGGCGAAGACGCAATGCGCCCTTCACATTCGCCGCGTACGACATGTTCTTTGCCTGCAGGATCGACAAGTGCGACCGCGCAGACGAAACGCGCCGCTCGGTCTACTACGCCCTGCATATTGCGGATGAGAAGCGCGTTATTCTCTTTTGTAAGTGCATTATCGCCGGCATATCGCGCACTCCGCACTCCAGGCTCGCCTTCAAGCGCATCGACGCAAAGCCCGGAATCGTCGGCCATACACCACTCGCCAGGATGGTTCGCCGCAATCGCGCGCACTTTTATAAGCGCATTCCCCTCGAAAGTGGCGGCATTTTCCTCGACTCCCTGAGGATCGTCGGAAATAATCTCACAATCCGCGAGAATTTGCGAAATCTCACGGATCTTATGAGCGTTGTGCGTTGCTATATAAAGCTTCATCTCGTTATAACAAGACCGTTGGCGACAGGGCGCGCCTTGCCGTCACTTGGACGATTGAGATAATTTTTCCTTGAAAGCCAAACAGCAGCGGATCCGCCGCCGTCAAACTGACCTGCATCCGTGCAACCTTCGCGCTTGAGCAACTCCGCCGCATGAGCGGAAGGCATTCCGAGCGACCAGCCGATCTGCCGCGCATCGGCAACGAGAAAGACTACAAGATTCGTGCCGAGGCCCACCATCGAGCGCGGATAATTCTTCTGATTATCCTTGGGATAGCAATTGTGCGCCGACCCGTCTATGACCTTGCCGTTCTGCAAGGGGCGGTTCCAGACCCGTATCGCATCCGTAACCTCAACGCCGTCCATATACGCCTTGAAACTGTCACCTGAGCCTTTGGAAGAAAGACGCCCGAATCCAAGAGTGCCGTCCTTCCTGCGGCCGACGATTTCATAACCGAAATCCCAGCAGCCCTTCTCAAGAAGTTTGCCGTTGGAAAGAGTAAGCCCGAACGGACGCGCTATCTTCCCGGAATCAGCGGCGCCTTTTGCCGCCCCCTTCTCTTCATACAGGAAGAAGTCTCCATTGAGAGCTGCGACAGGCTGCTTGCGAGTCTCCTTGGCAACCTTCTTCGCCATATCCTCAGGCGTCATGCGCGAAGTTTCATCATTCCTGCAGAGGCAGAACTCAAGCTTCAACTTTTTATTCTTCGCAAGATCAAACTTCACCATACGCACTTCGCAAGGCGTTTCAGGAATCTTGATTGAAACGAATGAAACGCCGGCACCCACTGAGCGCTCCTGGCGTTTCATCGTCGAGAAATCCAGTTTCGGATTCTCAGGCGCCGCCAAAACTGAAAGCGCCTGAGAAATCAACGAAACTACAGCAACGGCAATCATGCTGTGATTTATTGCCATTCTTTACCTGTTCGTGGCATAGAGCGGCCCGAAATTCTTGCAGGCACGGTAATCGGCGCCCGTCGGATCGTCGCTTGAACCGAAGAGGCCCCAGCAATGCGGCTGGAACACCTGCTCTTCCGGAACGTTATGCATAGCAACAGGAATGCGGAGCATCGACGCGAGCGTGATAAGATCGGCGCCGATGTGGCCGTAGGCGATAGCGCCGTGGTTCGCGGCCCATGCGTTCATCACGGAGTAGACATCCTTGAAGAAGCCCTTGCCCGTGAGACGAGGCGTAAACCATGTGCATGGCCATTCGGGGTTCGTGCGAAGCATAAGAGTTTCCTGTTGCTTATCGTCAAGCGTTGTCGACCAACCTTCAGCGATCTGCAGAACAGGACCCTGACCCTTGACGAGCGCAAGGCGAATCATCGTAAGAGGCATGCCCTTCGGCGTAAGGAACGAAGAGCTAAAGCCGCCGCCGCGGAAATATTCGACGCCGGCGGGAACCCACTCCGTCGCCTTAAGCGTGGCGTTGATATCCTTCTCGGTGACATCCCACCAATTCTTGAAGACGCTCTTGCCCTTCTCCTTCATCTCGCCAGCCGCATCAAGGCAGCAGCTGCCGGAGTTGATGAGATGGATAATACCCGCCTTCGCATCCTTAGGAAGCCCCTTGCCCGTAGCGCGCTTGACGGCCGCGTCAGACCAGTAGGTGCGCACATCGGCAAACATCGCCGCCTTGTTCGTAAGGAGCCACTGGAAGAGCATGCAGATTCCGTTAAGCGCATCGTTCTCCGTTGCGAGAATCTGAGGCATCTTCTTGCCATTCCAGTCAAACGAGCTGTTGCACATAACTTCGGCCACGTCGCCGTTCGGCCAATGATCAGTCCACTGACGCTGCCCCTGGAAGCCGCCGGCAATCGCATTGCGCCCAACTGCCTCTTCGCCGAAACCGAGCTCGGCGAGCTTGGGGTTGCCTGCCATCATATCACGAATAATGATAGACATCTTCGCGATGAAATCCCAGTCGGCATCCTTCTGCTCGCGCGTCTTCTGAATGGCCTTAGGATTGTAATCCTTGCCTTCCTTCAGATTCTTACGCATCCACTTAATAGCCTTCTCGTACTCTTCCTTGTCGTAGATGCCCTCTTCTATGCGGCGGAGAATTTCGCACTCGTCCATATTCTCGGTAGCAAGGCCGAGATAGTCCTGCATGAAATCAACATCGACGAAAGAACCTGCAATGCCCATCGAAGACGTGCCAATCGAGAGGTAGCTCTTGCCCTTCATCATGGCAACGGCGAGGCCGGCCTTGGCGAAGCGGAGAATCTTCTCGGCAACGTCTGCGGGAATCTTCTCGGATTCATCGCGGTTCTGCACTTCACGGCCGTAGATGCCGTAAGCGGGCATTCCGCGCTGGGCATAGCCGGCAAGCATACAGGCGAGATAAACTGCGCCAGGACGCTCGGTGCCGTTAAAGCCCCAGACGGCCTTCGGAATCTGAGGGTCGAGATCCATCGTCTCTGTGCCGTAGCACCAGCAAGGAGTAACGGAAAGAGAAACGCCGACATTATTATCGCGGAACTTATTAGCGCACATCGCCGCTTCAAAGCGGCCGCCAATCGTCGTATCGGCAATAACGCACTCTACTGGTGAGCCATCGGGATATTTCAAATTGTCGGATATGAGTTTCGCCGCCGCCTTGGCCATCGCCATTGTCTGGTCTTCAAGCGACTCGCGCACACCGCGCCTACGCCCGTCGATGATGGGACGGATACCGACCTTGGGGAATCCGTTGTTAGTGAACACTGTCTGTGACATTTTCATTCCTCCATATTAGTTGATGAAACTCGTTTTACTTCTTCTTTTAACGCACCTCAGCGTCAGTCTGGCACTAAGACACCCTTAAAGCGGATAATACCAAAGAGAGGCGACCATCGTCAAGTGCTCTTTTTTATGTCTAAATTGAACGGGTGCACCGAGAAATTTATGCAAGCGCCATTGATTTTCCGCTTGCTTTTTACATACGCATATACTATAATATATGCCATGAAAAACAAAAACTCTA
>JAHBAE010000027.1 GCA_018384485.1 Kiritimatiellia bacterium | reverse complement strand
CCTCAACGATTCTCGATTCCGAGGCGGCGGTTGTCTTAGTTTCAGTGTATTCATTCATTCCGTTTGCGATTATGCCTATTTATGCCGCGGCGGAGAAATTTGATTTCTCGCTTCTTGAAGCGGCGCGCGATCTTGGAGCAAAGAATTTCTACGCATTCTGCAGAATATTCCTTCCAGGCGTCAGGCAAGGCGTAATCTCAGCCATTCTTCTCGTGTTTATTCCCGCCATCGGCTCTTACGTCATTCCTCAAATGCTCGGCGGCACTGACTGCGTTCTCATCGGAAACAAAATTTTCATGCGCGCCATTCAGAACAGAAACATCCCTCATGCCTCTGCGCTTGCCACTTTGATGGCAGTTTCCGTTCTCATACCTATTGCGCTCGCAGTCTGGTGGAAAAGCCGCCAAGACGCCAAGGGCAAAAAGCGCCTTGCTGAACAGACGGCGCGCTTTGCCGCATCGGAAAGGGGGATTGCCTCGTGAAACGCTCAATGGTATCGCTGGTGATTCTCATATCGGTTCTCGCTTTCCTTTACGTGCCGATAATCCTCGTCGTGGCGTACGGTTTTATTCCGAACGGGATTACGATGTCGTTTTTCGATTCGGAAGGCCGGTTTACCGGTTTCACATTAAAATGGTACGCAAAGATTTTTTCAGGTGATTATTCCGTCAAGGCTCTGATGCAGAGCTTTTGGCTTTCGCTTACGGTGGCGGGCGCTTCAACGCTCATTTCGTGCGTTCTTGGAACAACCTCGGCATTAGCTCTCCATCGCTGGCGCGATAGAGTCCAGACTATTCACCATGCGCTCGTCTACACTCCTCTTGTCATGCCCGATATTCTCATCGGTATTTCACTGTTGATGCTTTTTGTGGCCGTTAAAATAGAGTGTGGTTTTTGGACTATTCTTATCGCGCATGTTACATTCTGCGTTTCATACGTCGCGATGACGGTTCTTGCGAGACTTCAGGATTTCGACGACAGAATCACGGAATCAGCCTTTGACCTCGGCGCAGGGCCCTGGTATGCGTTTTTCCACGTTGAGCTTCCGATTCTTCTGCCTGGCATCATAACGGGGGGTCTTCTCGCGTTTACGCTTTCTATCGACGATGTCGTGATAACATCGTTCGTCAACGGTGCCGGCACGAATACGTTCCCAACTTACGTCTCGTCGATGACAAAACATTCGAGAAATCTTCCTTGCGTATTCGTCCTTTCCACCCTTATGTTGATTTTCACCTGCTTTCTTGTGGGCATCTCGAAAATCATAACGGGCAAGATGTTCATTCCCACGCAACACAAGTAAAGTGGAGAACTTCGTGAAAAGACAAAGTGAAGAGCTTAACCGTTCAACGGTATTCGACAACAAGCTGAGGCCTTCCGATTTCAAAGGTTTCGTGGGTCAGTCGAAAATTCGCGAGCGTCTTCTTCTCGCCGTCCGTGCCGCGAAGGAAAGGGGAGAGACGTTAGATCACGTGCTTTTCTCCGGGCCTCCCGGCCTCGGCAAGACGACGCTATCATACATTCTCGGTGAGGCGATGGGCGTTAACGTAAAGACGACTTCCGGCCCGGTTCTCACTAAGCCCGGCGACCTTGCAGGGCTTCTTACGTCGCTTGAGGCAGGTGACATCGTCTTCATCGATGAAATTCACAGAATGTCGAAAACTGTAGAAGAATATCTTTATTCCGCAATGGAAGATTTCGCAATTGACATTCTTCTCGATCAAGGCCCCGGCGCGAGGTCGGTAAGGCTCGATCTTCCGCGCTTTACGCTTGTTGGCGCGACGACAAGAATCGGGCTTATCGCCGCTCCTTTGAGGGCGAGGTTTGGGCTTGTGAACAGGCTTTCTTACTATGAGCCTTCAGATTTAGCGGAAATCGTCCGCAGGTCGGCCGATAAGGTTGGTGTCGGAATTGATGATGAAGGGGCCTCGGAAATCGCTCGCCGCAGCAGAGGCACTCCGCGAATCGCGAACAATCTCCTTCGCCGCGTAAGAGATTACGCCCAGGTGAAGGCTGGCAATTTCATCACTGGTCCCGTGGCGTGCGATTCGCTTTCGCTTCTTGAGATAGATCCTCACGGCCTCGATGAGATGGACAGGAAAGTCCTTGAAACCGTATGCCTCAAATTCGGCGGCGGGCCCGTGGGGCTTTCAACGATAGCAGTTTCCGTTGGCGAAGAGGCCGATACCATCGAAGAGGCGTATGAGCCGTTCCTAATAATGGAAGGGTATCTTGAACGCACTCCAAAAGGCCGCATCGCAACGCCGCTTGCATTTCGCACGCTTGGCCTTGAGGGAAAGTGATCTTTTAAAAAATTCCAACCAAACCTGACAAAAGGAAAGAAATGAAAGCAACAACTAACAGAAGGCAGTTCTTCAAAGCTGCGGCGGCATTGGCCGCAACTAGTGCGCTCGGCTCGCGCGACCTTCTCGCCCGTTCGCCGAAAGCGAATCCCCACAACAACCCGATATGGTTGATGACAAGCGCTCTTGCTTGCGAGAAGAATTTCGACGGTGTCGTCAAGCGCGCTTTGGAAGTCGGCGCTCAAGGCCTTGAGCTTTGCGTATTCCGCTCCGATACTGACCGTAAAGATCACGTTGCGACGCACCTTGATTACGATAATTTCACACCTGAAACGGCGAAGTACGTGCTTGATAAATGCAACGAGACGGGGCTTCGCATTTCTGTAGGCTCCTACGATAATCTCATCGGCGGCGACAGTGCTCAGCAGATTAACAATCAGAACCACATTCTCAAGCTCATTCGTATTGCCGCGATGCTCGGCGGTGACGCTAATGATGTCGTCTGCGGCTCTTTCGTAGGTTATGATGTAGAACTCGGCAATCAGGAAAATGGTTTTGAAAAGAACCTTGAAAAGTTTAAAAAGGTGTTTCAGCCGATGCTCAATTACGCCAAGAGCCTTGGCGTTACCGTATGCGTGGAAAACTGCCCGATGGAAGGGTGGAGGCCGCTCTCCTCAACTGATTGCTACTGCAATCTTCCTGGGTGCCTTGCGGCGAGAAAGCTTATGTATGCTATTCTCGACGACGATTCCGCACTTCAGGAAACGTACGATCCTTCACACGACATCTGGCAGCATATTGATCCTACCGACGTCATAAACGCGATGGACTTTAAAAAGCTTCGCCGCGTCCACATCAAAGGAACGCGCAACTTCCCGTCCGACGCTCAGGCGCTTCACTGGGGCCGTCTCTTCCCGATTCAGAACGTCAACAGTGCGCTTGCAAAGAAGGCAGGAGTTCCCGTTGCTGCGCATGAATGGGATCGTCTCAATTACGAGCCGCGTCTTCCTGGTTTTGGCGGAAGCGACAGCTGCGATTGGGCTAAGTTCCTTGAAAACCTTATGGAGAAGGGGTATAAGAACCCGTTCGTCATTGAGAATGAAGGTTCCAACAGCTCCCATACAGGCAACATCGGTGCCACGATGCAGGGCTTCAAGGCGACTATTCTCAACACGGCGCCGGTAATCTGGTCGCTCGGGGCTAACGGTTACGAGTTTGACAAGAAAGCTCTTAAGCCCATGGTCAACCCCAAGCTCAATCCGAAAGTAGTTACAATGAAGGAAATCGCCTGATTACTCAGGGGATATCCCAATTTGGAATCGTAGATTCCTTAAATTCAGTACTCGATTCTCTCTTCTCGACGGGAATCGAGTATTCTTTTTCTCTTTTTTGAAGAGGCATCTCAAGATTATCCTCGTCACTCTCATCATAATACGTGATCGGCTCAAAATTTTCATTGGCCGTATCTTGAGGCTTCTTATCTGATTTTACAGCCGTGTTTTTCTTTCCGCCGTATGCTTCAGGATAATATTTACGGCGATATTCTTCAAGATGTTTCCTGTGCTGTTCAGCCTTTTCTTTTTCGGCTTCAACCTTTTCTTTTTGAAGGATGAGAAGGGCTTTGAGCCTGGAAATTTCATCTGCCTGAGCCTTTTCCTTGCTCTTTTTTTCCTCTTCCATGCGCTTTTTCATCTCTTCGACGGCCTTTTTCTCGGCTGCCGCGGCCTTGCGTTCGTTTTCAGCGCACTTAAGTTCTTCTTTGATGCGCTCTTTCTCTGCATTGTCGGCGGCTTTCTGATTGTTGGCAAGTTTCTGCTGAAGCTCTTCGATTTTTGCAGTCAGTGAAAGAATGGCAGTGTTATCGGATTGAGGGTTAACAACTACAGGGGCTGCAGGTGCCGGTGTTGCAACGGCGCGGTTGCGCTCACTGAGAGCCAATTCAAGTAAGCGATCATTGATTCTACGATTCTCGTGGAACGCATCTACGAGTAGCACAACAAAAATCGCAATCAGAATAAGAATTACAACAACTGAGAATATCGCGAAAATCGCAAGGCGTTTGCGACCCTTGGCTTGCTCGGCATCGATGTATTGTTGAAAAGCTTTGAGAACAGGAAACTCTTCATCAAAGTTCTGTTGGCCGTAAATGCTTAAAGATGTTGGAGAATCGTTATTCATAACAATGTCGCATAATGGAGATTATGTAAACTACGATTAATTCTTTTCAAAGATGTACCAGTTTATTATACTCGTTTCAGCGAGTTGTTTTTTAGCCTCGTATATCCTTGAAAGTTTTTCGTCGCTTTTGGCGTAAATAAAACACGTAGTTGTTTTTTTGTATTTCTTTGCGTCGGTAAAAGAGATTTTCTTTGGAGTCAACTTAGGGTTGAGCGATTCTCCGGACCAATCTTCTTCAATATAGAGAAGCTCATCTTTATCGTCGCCGAGAGTAAGCTCAAACGGCTGAAGAAGCCTCTCAGATCTATCTGACCATTTTACGAGCGGCAGAAACGCCCTGTAGAAGAGCCCGTTGTCATTGGTGCCGTTTATCTTGATTTGCACTGAATCGAGCGCCTGGAGCGCGTTAGCGGCCGCCTTGGCCTCGCTCACAGTCATGTCGCCGGAAAACATGGCCAATACATCAAGCGAACGGTTTCCGAACGATTTGAGCTTCAAGATATTTTCTTTAGCGTTTCCTGACTTGAAATCGAGCTGAACTTGAAGGGGCTTTGTTTTTCCATCCCAAGTAAGGCGGAAAGTAACCTTCTCACCTTTTTTCAGCGCCTTTTTGGCTGTATACGAACCGTACACATCTCCTTGCGGATAAATGCCGCTAAATACGAGAGGGGAATGAGCAAGAGAATAGAGCGCGAAAATTGAGCAGTGTGAATTCGACGATTCCGGATAAAGAGCCCCCTTCTCATCTCTTGCGCCGCCAGTGTAGAGAATATCAGAAGGCGAATAACCATCAGGCAAAGACGTCTCAATAAAATCGGCCATCTTTGGCTCTAACGAAAGCGGAACGCCAATTGGCCAAAGAATGCATTTTTTCCCATCTACGGCCTTGCCGGCCGGTATGCCGGCTTTTTCAATATTCTTGCAGAAAGTCTCAACGCTCTCATCAACGATAAAGAGCGCTTCATAATCGCGGTCGGAGCCTTTGGATACAAAGAGAAACTCCACGGGAGCCCCCTTCTCCAAACCTGTTGCCGTTGCCTGGAAAATGTATGTGCAGGCTGCTGCAAGAAGAGCAATCATTTTGAAAGCCTTTCCATGGCGCGCTTAAAGCCTGGCTCTGCGCGCGCGATGATTTGCTCATCAACTGAGCAACTGAGCCTGATGTAGCCTGGATACCCGAAGCCTTTGCCGGTAACGACTAAAATCTTCTCTTCAAGAAGCGCGTCGACAAACTTCATTTCATCGGCCACGGGAGACTTTGCGAAGAAATAGAAAGCGCCGGCAGGCATCGGAAATTCAATCCCCGCATTTGAAAGCACCTTCGCCATTAATTTGCGGCGGCTGTCGTAAATTGAAAGATCGACCGTCTCATCGAGAAGCTCAGCAGCGAGGCGCTGCCCGATTACAGGGGCGTTCACGCTGCCGAGCGTTCTTGTCGTAAGAACGAGCGCCGCGAGAAGCGTTTGAACATCAGGCATTGCGGGATTGGCAAGTAGATACCCAACTCGTTCGCCTGCGAGCGAAATCGATTTCGAAAAGCTTCCGATAACTAAGCTCCATTTCGTGAGCGGCAGAATCGGCGGCACTTTTGCGCCATCAAACGCAAAAATCCTGTAAGGCTCGTCGGAAAGAAGGAAGAGCGGCCGCCCCCCTTCTTTTTCTCTTCGCTCATTTTCATCATCAACTATTTTTGCGATGCGGCGAAGATCCTCTTCTGGATAGATGCAGCCGGTAGGATTGTTCGGAGAGTTTATGATAAGAACTCGCGTGCGCGGCGTAACTGCTTTTTCGAGGGCGTCGATATCAGGCCTGAAATCGGGAGTCAAAGCCTTAACCGATTTTAAGGTTCCGCCAAAGTGACCGCAATAAAAGCCATACTCGACAAAGTAAGGGGCACTTACTAAAACTTCATCGCCAGGCTCGATGACAGCCCTGAAAAAGCTCACCATCGCCCCTGCCGCGCCAACCGACATAATGACGTGCGAGGCGTCGACTTGAGTTTGCTGCTGCTTTGAAAGATACTCAGCCATCGCCGCACGCACGGCGGGGATTCCAGCATTCGGGCAATACCCGAGGCCGAGAGGCTTGACGGCGTTTTCGGCGATTCTCTCAAGCGCCGCTTTTGCCGCCGCGGGCGGCGGAACATCGGGGTTGCCGAGAGAAAAATCACATACAGCATCTTCGCCGAACTTGTCTTTAAGCTCCCTGCCCTTCTCAAACATTTTCCTTATCCACGAGCCGGAGGATATGGATGTGGCAATCTCGTCAGTAATAATTTTCATATTATTCCTCGTCAGCAGATTCTTCTACCTTAATCCCTGGGAAAATAAGCTCAATGGCGTTCTTGTATTCGGGATATGCAAGGAGAACTTCCTTGGCAAGCTGTTCAGCCCTCATCATAGCCCCGTTTACTTCCGTGCACACAAGCTTCATCGTAAGAGACGCGCCGAGCATTGAATCGGCCCAACCTCTCAAAGTAAGATTGGAATTCTTCCTACCTCTTACAATGTAGTGATTTATAAGCTCGTTGAGATTGCCGGGATATTCGAGATAGAACTTCTGCCACTGGATACGCTGCTTTTGCTTGCCGTTGGGCTTGAGAACCATAATATCCTTCTCGTTGATATCGACAATCTTCGATCCTTTAAGCGCACCCTTGAACGTATGCCCCTTGGCGTGCTTGATAAAGATATCCTGAACGGACTTCATCATGTCGACAGCCTGGACTGCCATCTTCGCGGCTAATTCGCCTTCAGGCGTTTTGAACGAAGAGGAAGTGTCTTTGAGCATACGATATGCGCTGGCCCAGTCAAGCTGCCTAAAGCAACCTTGAGCAACGATAGATTCAAACCTTTCCTTAATCTTCGAGCATTCGCTCTGTACGAGAGCGGCACGCTCGGCGGCGAGCTTTTCAGCGCGCTCTTTTTCAGCCTTTGCCGCGTTTTCGCGCGCAATCCTGCGGTCTTCTTCAAGCTTGATTGTCTTAAGAGAGTTTGAGATTTTACGAATTGTTGAACGCCCTTTCGATTTAATGAACGACATTCCCTTGCGCATCTCTTCAACATCCTTAGATCCGGTCAGCTCCTCATACATCGTTTTGATATCGGATGTCATCTTGCTGAGCTTATCAAGAGCGGCCTTCCTTTGAGCGTTCGTGGTGCAGGAAGCAGCCTCTTCGCAGCAGTTAATGATATCCTTTGCCTTTTTATCGATGTAAATGGCGCAAGCCTGACAGTTGTAAGCCTTTTCCCATATTTCATGGATATCGGGAAGAGAATCCTTAACGAGAGTATCCTTCTTCTTTTCCGTCTCCGTCATGGGAACTTCTTCAGGCTTTTCTTCCTCTTTTTGCTCCTCTTTTTCTTCCTCTTTCGGCTTTTCTTTCTCTGCCGCAGCCTTCTCTTCGGCTTCTTTGAGCTTCACGAGGAAATCCTGATATTCAGGATCAGCCTTGTCTTGTACCTTAGGCACTTCAAGCCCAACAGCTTTCGCCCTTGCTTGAATGGAACGCGGCTTATCGGAAGAAGCTCCTTTCTCTCCGTCTTTCTTTAATTCAGCAGATGCTGCAGGAGCGTTCGTTTCGGAGTTGCTCTTTTCTACCTTCTCCACAGGTGTGTTTGTAGATGCAATCGCCTTGAGAAGCTTTTCAGAAGGCGGCGGGCGGAACATCTGCGCGTAAGTGGGAAGATCTTTCGCAATCGTCACCGTGAATTTTTCACATTCGGCAATCGACTTCTTGGCGAAGTCTTGCAGCTCGACATTCACCTTCTCAGTTTTAGCGCGCATATCTGCAATTGAAACGGAAGCGGCTGTAATTCCCTTTTCAATAACCTCAGCGGCCTTTCGCTCTTCAACATCTTTAGTATGCTGGATATACCAGAAAAGAATGCCCGCGACAGCGGCGATGAGGAAAATGCCGCCAATGACGAAAAGCGCAACCTTCAAGCCGAGATTGCCGCCCTCTTCCTCTTCGTCTTCTTCCTCGCTTCTTTGAACATGAACTCTTCCTGGGCGAAGCTTCTTTCTTGGGGAGGCCGCCTTTTCCTCCTGAGAATCGTCAGAAGATGATGCGGCGGCAGTTGTGGCGCCGGGGCGCTTAAGGACAACGCGCCTTCCGCCGCGCATAACAACGCGCTTCGCCCCTCCGCTTGGCTGCGCGGGTTTTGCTGCCGTTGAAGATGCAACCGTTGCGGCAGAAATGTTCTGCGTAAGACCGGAGGCGAGAACGTTCTTTATTTCCTGAATCAATGCCTCAAAGCTCGGGAATCTTTCATTGCGGTCGAGCGCAAGCATCTTCATCACGAGCGCGTCAATCGCAGGAGAAATATCAGCTCTAAGCTCGCTCGGTTTACGCGGCGTTGTTTCAAAACGCTTTTTCACCACCGCAACTGAGTCAGTCCCTTCAAAAGGAGCGGTGCCCGTCAGAGCATGGTAGATAGTGCCGCCGAGAGAATACATATCGGCGCGGAAATCAATGACTTCCTTCTTTACCTTTTCTGGTGCGATGTAATATGGCGTCCCCCAGATTTCTTCCGTATCCTTCTGCATCGCAGCAAGGCCGAAATCAACGAGCTTTGCGTTTCCGTTCGCGTCGAAAAGGATATTCTCAGGCTTAACATCGCCGTGGACTAAACCCTGATCGCTTGCGCATTGAAGAGCCTGTGCCACCTGCTGGCATATTTTAAGTGTGCGCTGAATATCGATTTTCCCGGACGAAGCATTCATCAAAGAGAAGAGCGAGCCACCGCTTGCAAGCTCCATTGCGATGTACGGCATACCGTCAGAAATGCCATAAGAATAAATCTGCGCGATGTTCGGGTGGATGAGCTTCGCGGCGGCTTGCGCCTCCTTTTTGAATTTCTCAACGAATTCGGCATCGGAGCCAAACTCCTTGAGCATCACTTTCACGGCCACGGTGCGGTCGAGCATTTTATCGCGCCCGAGATATACTCCGCCCATTCCGCCTCTTCCAAGTTCACGCTCAAGAAGGAAATTCTGATTCTCACCGAACAACCCAGGTGTCTTTATCAACTGCTCACTCATTGATCACTCCTTATGAGAAAAATACCACTTCCGCTAAAGATGCTATCACCTTATTATCCTCCAGCCTGATATCGGCCAGAACACGAAGGAAGCTTCGCCTCTTAAATTGCTGCGAGGCACATTTCCCCAATAGCGGCTGTCGAACGAATTATTGAAATTGTCACCGCATGCGAAGTATTCATCTTCACCCATCGTCACAGTTTCAGGCCGCCCTTGAATAGGATGCTCAAGCGTGTACGTCTCACCGGGGCGCGCCTTCATGCGCTTGATGTAGTGGGTGCCTTGAGGAAGAGCGTGGATACCCGTTGTGGAGAAAATCATCACATCTTCATTCTTCGGCTGGAAGAAGTTCCACTTCCACCTGTTGACGAAAATGAAATCACCCGTCGTGATTGAGCCCTTCCAGAGCTTCTCTCCGGCATTGACGTATTTCCCGTCTAAAGTGCGGGCGGCATCGGTGGGCAGTTTCCACGTTTTGTTGTACGTGCCGATCTTGATATCTGCAAAGCCGTCGTTACGCTGCCTGATGCGTATTGTCCCGCTTACAGGAGAATCCCAATCAACGACTCTTTCCCCCGTTACAGCCCACTTGAGAACAGAAAGCGGGAACGCATCCCACGTCCCCTTCTCTTTACCCGCCTGAGTGTGATAACCCCACAAAGTCTCCTGCATTGAACCTGTGGGGATTTTGAACGGCTCGTAGAAATAGGCTCGAAACGCCATTGCAACGGAAATCGCTACAACAAGAGTATCGAGCCATTCGCGGCAAAAATCAGTTAAAGATTTTTTCACGGTTTATGCGCGGTAGTTGGGAGCTTCCTTCGTGATGGTAATATCGTGCGGACGAGCTTCGCGCTGGCCTGCGGCCGTGACGCGGTAGAAACGCCCTTTATCCTGAAGCTCGGCAATCGTCCTTGAACCGCAATAACCGAGCGAGGCTTTGAGCCCGCCGCAGAACTGCGTCATAATCGATTTAACCTTGCCGCAATAAGGAACCATTCCCTCGATTCCTTGCGGAACGAGATCTTCCTCCGCTTCTCCATCCTGGAAATACCTTGCGCGCGAGCCCTTGCCGTTTTTGAGCGCGGCCATAGAGCCCATTCCGCGATAAACGACGTACTGCCTGCCGTTGGCGTAGATTTTCTCGCCTGGGCTTTCATCAGTTCCGGCGAGAACGGAGCCGAGCATCACAGAATCAGCGCCGGCCGCAATCGCCTTGGGAACATCGCCTGAAAGTTTGATGCCGCCGTCAGCGATGACAGCAACGCCAGTTCCGCGCAGAGCTTTCGCCGCGCTGTAAACGGCAGTAAGCTGAGGAATGCCGACGCCGCAAACAACACGCGTCGTGCAGATGGAGCCGGGACCAATGCCAACCTTAACGGCGTGCGCGCCGCATTTCGCAAGAGCGGTTGCTGCCTCGCCCGTCGCGATGTTTCCAGCGATGATATCGATCTCAGGATATTTGCGGGCGATGAACTTCGTCATTTCCATAATGCCCTTGGAGTGGCCGTGGGCGGAATCGACAACGACTGCGTCGACGCCTGCGTCAGCGAGCTTCTCCATGCGCGTCAAATCACCATTTCCGCCAGAGACGGAAGCGGCAACTCTAAGCCTGAACTTATCATCGCAATTGTAACCGGCGTTGGAGTTTTCGATGATACGGGCGACATCGGTGAAGCTGTAAAGCCCAACCACACGACCGTTGCGGTCAACGAGCGGGAGTTTCCCGATCTTTGCCTTGCGCATAAGCTCGTAGGCTTTTTTAAGGGAAGTGTTTTTCGTTCCTGTGATTGGACAAGGCTGCATCACATCCTTGAGCGTCATAGCGTTCATCGGCGCGAAGCGCATGTCGGAAGAAGTGATCATTCCGACAAGTTTATCATCGGAATCGAGAACGGGGAAGCCGTTGAACTTAAGCCCCATGCGGCGCTTTTCAGAACGAAGGAATGAAATATCGTCATCTGCATGGAAGCAGATCGGGTTTGCGATAAGCCCGTTAAGATGGTTCTTCACCTTCTTGACTTCAGCGGCCTGATCATCTTCATCAAGATTTTTGTGGATGCAACCGACACCGCCGGCAAGAGCCATCGCAATGGCCATCGGAGCTTCAGTTACAGTATCCATAGCCGCTGAAATAAACGGCACTTTCATTTTCATCCGCGAGGTGAGTTTAGTTTCGAGAGAAGCTTCATCCGGGAGAAAATCAGCATATTGAGTGACAAGCGTCACATCGTCATACGTAAGCCCCTCGTAGGGGAACGTTTCCATAAAAGAATCCATGTATTTATTCATTCCGCTCCTTTTGGCGCATTATGCCCTTTTAGGGTAAATTATACCTTTTTTTTGCATAGAAATCAACCGCATCGAGATAAAATTTACGGCCAACGCATTAAAAGCCGATTCTTCCCCTTTTGGGCCCCTGAATCGTTTTTAATGCGTTGGAAGTGTCTCAGCAACCAACAACCAGCAGCGCAG
>JAHBAE010000025.1 GCA_018384485.1 Kiritimatiellia bacterium | reverse complement strand
TCACAAGCGCGAAGAATTATGAGTTCGCGCGGTGACCGAAACTTGTTCTTCCCGATTACAAGCAAGGGATGAAGAGATGACTAACTCTATCTGAAGTTTTTTGACATAATTAACAAGATTTACAAGATTATAATTACTGCGTTACGAAAATGAGAATCCTATGCGGAAAATTCTCATGAAGGTACGAGGGAGAAGGAACGAGGGACGAGGGTTAATGTTTGAATGTTGGAATGTTTAGATTGGAAACAACTTGGACAACTGGTAAAAACAACTTTTAAGAGGTGCGCGGGCTAACACGCCCGCGTTTTTTCTATGTTGTTATAATTAGAAGGAGGGCATGGGCGGGTTCGCCCGTGCGCCAAAGTAGAAGTTGTTTCAAAAAAGTTGTTTCCCTTTAACAGAAGGCTCGACAAGGAAAGTTGCTTTCGCTACATGAAGATTAGGAGGTTCGGAGGCATGGAGAAGATTCAGAAAAATCCCCCTCTGTGCCTCACTGCCTCTGTGCCTCTGTGTTAATTTTATCACAGAGACTCAGAGACTCAGAGACACAGAGCTTTCTTCATCTTCCTCTGCCCCTCTGCTCCTTTGCCCCTCTGCGTTAAAATTATTTTATCGCAGAGTAGAGATTCATTTTCTAATCTTGTCAATCCTGTTAATCCTGTCAAAAAAGTGAGACTCTCTGTGCCTCTGTGCCTCTGTGTTAAGAGAAAAATCAGAAAAATCTCCAAAACTTCAAGTCTCCCAGCAACGAAAGTAATATAAACACTTCGCGAACTTCGCGTGAGATAATCACCGCTACTTTCCGCTCGCAAGCCTTCGAAAGAAGAGGAGTGAATTGGGTTGACGGAGAGAGATGGAATTTGATAATATACAGTTACATTAAGAGAATTTTATGCGCACAAATTTAAAAAGGCTCTCATAAAAGCACAGAAGGAAAGGTAAAAAAATGAATAGCAGTATTAAGGTTCTACTCCTATCGCTTATCGTTTCTACAGGTGTTTTTAATAGTAGTGGATTTACTCACGTAAATTTCAGACTGCCAGAAGGATATTCGCAACTTGAATATCTTGAATCAACTGGTGCGCAGCGTATCATGTTGAGTACTCCCATAGGGCCCAACTATTCAGTCAAGATGAATTTCCGTCCAACGACGTATAAAGCAATGACTGCATTTTTCGGTTACGCATGGAATCGTAGTCAATATCTTTTAAATTGGCAGAGCGACCAGTATATGTTCCATTCTTCTGGAAATACTCTTGCGCCTGTTCCTGGCTCAATCGGAAAAGATTGCTGCTTTGAGGTTACGACAGAATCTGCAAACAATCTTAAGCTTACAATTGATGATACGTTGTATACCGCAACTGGCACATTGGATAGGGGCTCTGGATCATTTTATATTTTTGGTTGCGCAGATAACAATAAATGCGCTTCATTTAGGCTCTACGATTTTAAGGTGTGGTTTGAAGGCAATCATGTGCATCATTTTGTTCCCGCGACAAATTCGGTCACAGGTAAAATCGGCATTTTTGATGTAGCAAACTCATCTGACGCCAATGCCTTTCTTGTAAATTCCAATTCAGGAGCTAATTTTATTCCTGGTCCTATCTTCTCTTCGCGCTTATTTATAGAGGAAGAAATCCCACCGCAGCGGATTATTCCCAATGCCGCATATCCTGTGCTGAGCGGAGTAGTTGTCACTGATCTTACCACGGACGAAGTTCTTACGGAAGGTGTCGATTATATAGTTTCATACTCGAATAATACGGCCCCTGGCGTTGCCGTTGCGGAGTTTACAGGTATCGGTAATTATGAGGGAGAAACTTTAAAAAAGGAGTTCAAGTTGTATGACGCAGGCCCTGTAACTCCGTATCTCGGTCTCTCGCGTTCGTATGTGCCTGGCGGTTTGGTTGGCTTTTGGGACGGCATTGACAATTCAGGCACAGGTGTTCACAACCCAGCAGCTACTGTCTGGAAGGATCTTTCCGGTTACGGCTTTGATGGCACGATGAACGGCATCGCGACATGGGCGAATGGAAATGCGATGCGCAATGATGCAGACGGGAATCCTTGCGTACTGCCGGAGGCATTAACTTCAAAGCTCACTTTCCATACTGCGACTTGGGAGTTCGCCTTCCAGCCGAAGACCCTTGATACGACAGGCATCATCTTCTCAAACTATAAGCCTTCGACTTATGGTATGATCGTAAGCCACAATAACGGTACGACATTTAAGGACGGAGCATTGCGCCACTATCGCCGCAAAGATTCTACTGTAGGCGATGTTAAACTTGATTCTAAGGTAAATGCCAATGAATTAGCGTATTTTACCATCGCCGATGAGACTACGCACATTCAGGCGTGGCGCGATTCCAACGCTTCCTCGTTCTATGATGGCAACCAGAATGCCCAACAAAACACGGCCAACTCATTTATTATCGGCGGACGCGACGACCAGCCTACTCAGGCACTGCGCGGCGACATTCGCTTCCTCAGAGTTTACAATCGCTTGCTCACTGCGAAGGAAAAGGCGTTCAACCGCGCGCTTGACCGCATCCGTCACGAGAATCTCTCTCTAAAATGGGCGCTTCCTGCGGATCTTCCCGATGGCTATGAGTACGATAGCGCAAACGATGCTCTTAAAGTGCGCATTTCTGCAAACGCCATTGCGAGCAAGGGCCTCGTTTCAATCAATGGAGGAGAGGCTTCGAAAATTCCTACTGCCTGGATTAAAGTCGGTGAGAGTGTGACGCTTACATATCACGGAGAGGGCTTTGTCGGTTGGACAAATATGCCGAGCTCTTACTCCTATCCAAATGCAGCGGACGAGCGCGTCGTTAATTTCACGGCAGGCGCGCCGATATGTATCACATCTCTCGCGACAGATTCGGTGGGCGAAAGCTCAATTACAGCTTACTCGTACGTGCAGAAGGGGCTCCTATCGCTCTTTGACGGCATCGACAATGCTGGTACAGGGTTTCATGATGTTAAAACTTCCACCGCTTGGGTCGATCTCACAGGTTCTGGC
>JAHBAE010000009.1 GCA_018384485.1 Kiritimatiellia bacterium | reverse complement strand
CCCCCCCGGGGGCGGGGGGGCGCCCCGGACCGAGTACTGACAAGACTACTATTCTTTGGTATAATGCTTAAATCATGAATACTGTCATAACAGGAGCAAGTTCGGGAATCGGCGAAGCGCTTGCCATTGAAGCTGCGTCACGCGGAGACAATCTTTTTATCTGCGGCAGAAATGCACAACGCCTCGTTGATGTAGCTGAAATATGCCGCAAAAAAGGCGCGCTTGTGAAAGCCGAGATAATCGATGTCAGCGACAGCGAAGCCGTAACCAATTGGCTGGAGAAATGTGAAAAAATCTATCCCATTGAAAGAGTATTCGCTAACGCCGGCGTTTCCACGGGAGAAGAGACTGAAGAAAATGTTCGACGCACTTTTTCAACAAACGTTTCAGGCGTCGTCAACACAGTCCTTCCCGCAATTGAAATTTTTAGGCACGGCGGAATAAGAAAGAAAAAACAGATTGTAATCACTTCTTCCATCGCCGGATACGGCCCTCTCAAAGCTTGCCCAAGCTACTCGGCGTCAAAAGCATGCGTAAAAACATGGGGCATCGCTCTTCGCGGCATGCTTCGCCCCGAAGGAATCGATGTAAATGTCATCTGCCCAGGCTTTATACGCTCGCGCATTACAGATAAAAACACCTGCCCGATGCCCTTTTTCATGGAGGCGGACAAGGCGGCAAAAATCATTCTCAAAAGAGCCGATAAAAACAAAGGAATAATCGCTTTCCCCTGGCCGATGCGCTTTGGAACATGGTTTCTATCCACGCTCCCTCTTTGCATCAATGAGTTTATAAACCGACTGTTGCCTAAAAAAGTAATCTAAAAAAGATTCATTCGCCTGGCGGGCTTAACCGTGGAGCATTGAAGTGACGCGGCTGTGAGGCTGGCTTCGATAGAGCGACCAGCCATCATTAAGCCAAAACGAAATGCCGCACACCCACATGGCAGGAAGAAGAAGGCCGTGATTGCCTGAAATCTCCGATACAATCACAATCGCCGTCATAGGAATGCGCACGGCTGAAGCGAGAAAGCCTGCCATTCCAACGAGCGCGAACGCGGCAGGATGAATACCAAAAGCATCTGGAAGCAGAGACTTAAAACAAAGCCCTACCGCAGCTCCGAGCGAGCCGCCGCACACAAGGGCTGGCGCAAAAACTCCCCCTGAACCGCCAGAGCCTACAGTAAATGAAGTCGCAACCGCCTTCATCAAAAAGAAGCAAAAAAGACCCACTGCTGAAAGAGGAGCTAAATTCGAAAAGCTCTCTTTCCCGCCGACAGAAAAGCAGGCGCGAATAAGCGAATAGCTCGTCCCGAGAATATCTGGAATGAAAAAACCGATAATCCCCGTTACGAGGCCTCCGAGTATAACCTTTTTCGCCGAGGAAATCTTCATCCTCTGAAACCAGTTTTCCGTGCCGCGGAAAAACATAATGTAAAAACGCGCGCCGAGAGTGACGACAAAGGCAAGAACAAAGTAAGGAAGAAGCCTAAGGCCTGAATTATACACGCATTCGGGAGGCATCGCAAAGAGAGGATCCCACCCGTAAAAATATGCAAAGACTGTGTAAGAGACTGCGGAGGCGACAAATGAGGGAACCATCGTCTCATACTCTACGTCACTCGATGAATAGAAAATCTCAAACCCAAAAATCGCCCCCGCGAGAGGAGCCTGAAAGAGAGCGCCGATACCTGCGGCAAGGCCAGCAGCCATGAGAATCCGCCGCGTTCTTACAGTAAGGCGCAGAACCCTCGCTACGAGAGAGCCGCACGCCGCACCGATAAGAGTTACCGGCCCTTCGAAGCCGGCACTGCCGCCTGAGCAAACCGTAAGCACCGATGCCGCAGACTTAATCGGTATTACCTCACTCGTGATATAACCATCATTCTGATGATAGGCCTTCACGGCGCTATCCGTGCCGCGGGCATTCTCCAATTTAGAAAAACGGCTAATCAAAAAGTGCCCGGAGAGAGCGCCAAGCATCGGAAGAAACAAGAGCACCCATCGCTGCGGCATGAAAAACGCCTCAACCGAAGAGAACGCATTTGTAAAGACAGAACCCTTCGAGAGGCTTGAGACGGAAGAATGCTCGCCAATACCGTTTAAAAGGAGGTCGCCCGCAAACGAAATCATCCAGCGGAACACCACGACAACAAGCCCCGTTACAAAGCCCACAAGCATGGCCTCGCCGAGATACTTGCCTGTCGTGCGCAGAGAAAAGCCCTTCCCTGCGACAAAGAATCTAAAAGAGGAAATAGAAATGCGCTCTATCATCCACTTAGAATTCTATATCCATCTCGCGGGCAACTCTAATTGCGGTGCGCTCGCCCACAAGAGCTTTGAGCAACACAAGAGAAAAGAGCGCCGCCGACCCGGGAGCCTTGCCGGTAATAATGCCGCCGTGCTCCACCACGGGCTGATTCACCCATTGGCAATCGAGCTGCATCTGACATGTAGGATAGCAAGTGGCATGCTGGCCAGGAATGAAAACTTCCGCGACAGAAAAAACTGTAGGCGCCGCGCAAATTGCCGCAAGGCAACGCCCTTTCTGGCGTTGACGAACGATCATCTCAATAAGTTGAGAACATTTTTTAAGATTTTCCGTGCCTTCACCGCCGCCTGGAAGAATGAGCGCGTCAAAAGAATCGCCCGCAACATCTGAGAACATCGCATCAGCCTGAAGAATAAGCGAATGCGCGCCTCTCACAGAGAGGGACGGGCCGATAGAGGCAGTTACAACAGTAACTCCTCCGCGGCGAAGTATATCCACAATCGTGACGGCCTCGATTTCCTCGAGGCCGTCAGCGAACGGAACAAGAGCCTTGATCATAAAAAGCCCCTTCCCTTATTGGTTTAGATGAGGTTCTTAGCCTCGTTGCACTTAATGCGGCGACCCAAGATTTCCTTGTCATTCATGGCGGCGCACGCTTTCTCGGCCTCAGCCCTGACAGGCATTTGAACAAAGCCGAAGCCCTTGGACTTGCCCGTGTAACGATTCATCACAAGACGGATTGAACCGACCTTGCCGAACGCCTCGAACTCACGACGAAGCTGATCTTCAGTCATGTCGTAGCTCAAGTTGCCCACGTAAATCTCAACCGAACCATCGGCAGGAGCGGGGTGAGGCTTGCGCTTCTCGAACGGACGCTCGTTATTGCGCTGAGTGGAGGGCTTTGCGCCGGCCGAGCATTTGCGTGAAGACTTGCCGCAAGGCCTAAAAAGCTTGCAAAGCAGGCACATAACAACAAGACCAGCGACGAACGACGCCACAGTAAGCGTGACAGCCGCACACATATTCGTTTTGAACAGCGCGCTAACGCCATCTATCATGCAGTTCATTTTTCTTCTTTTTCCTTATTTATTTAAGACCGTTTTTCACGGTATCATCCCTACTTTCAACTGTTCTTATAATCGCCAAGCGACTTCATCCTGCTGGGATGACGAAGCTTGCGCAACGCCTTCGCCTCGATCTGACGAATGCGTTCACGCGTAACGTTGAACAGCTTTCCTACTTCCTCGAGCGTGCGACTGAACCCGTCGGACAAACCGAAGCGGAAATCAATAACCTGACGCTCACGATCCGTCAGAGTGTTGAGAATTTCACGAAGCCTTTCTTTAAGGAGATGCCCTTCCGTCACTTCGAACGGATTTTCGCTCGAAAGATCAGGAATGAAATCCCCATAATGGGCGTCGTCATTATCTCCAACCTTCGACTGCAACGATATCGGCTGCTGCGCCATGCGCTTGACAGCCCTAACCTGGTCGATGGGCATTTCCATCTCGGCGGCGAGTTCGGTTTCCTCCGGCTCGCGGCCAAGTTTCTGAATCAGACGCTTCTGCACCCTCATGAGCTTGTTGATTGTTTCAATCATGTGCACAGGGATGCGGATTGTACGCGCCTGATCAGCGATAGCCCTCGTGGCAGCCTGACGAATCCACCACGTGGCGTATGTTGAAAATTTATACCCGCGCTTATACTCAAACTTCTCGACTGCTTTCATGAGGCCAGTGTTGCCCTCTTGAATAAGGTCGAGGAAGCTGAGACCGCGGTTCATGTATTTCTTGACGATTGAGATTACAAGCCTCAAGTTCGCCTCCACCATCTTCGTTCTGGCGGCCTGACCTGCGCGAAGAACTTTGCGAAGATCGGCGAACGCTTCAACGAACTCCGCCCCGGGCATGCCGAACGTGGCCTCGTAGCGGGACATCTTGGCCTCGACGGCCTGAATCTCCTTATTGCGCTTCGCAGACGGCTTTTGGCTCAAAAGTTTATTACGCTCGGCAACAAGCTTGATGTAAGGCAGGTAAAGCTTTTCGTCGGCGTCTGCGCACAATGTCTCAATTACCTTCTGCTTGAAGCTAAGCTTGTCAAAACATTTGCGCAACGCCTCGCGGGCATTGGCGAGAGACCTTTCAGCGCCGCGAACCGCCGCAGGAGTAGCGTTCTTGCGAGAGACAATCTCGGTATACTTCTCGCTGCTCAATTTCATCTTCTCTTCTGCTTCGCGAAGCTGCTTGCGCAGATCGGGAATAAGGTCCATATACCCATCGCGATTGTCATCGAACTTGTCGGTGACAATCCTATCAAACCTTTCCGTCTGCCCCTCAAGCTTATCGAGAAGCCGCGCATACATCTGGGGCGCAAAGAGAAAGCGGTTGAAAACATCTTTAGTCTTCGCCTCAGCCTCTTCAATTGTGGTGCAGATTTCAATCTCTTCATCACGAGAGAGAAGCTGCACCTGACCCATCTGATGAAGGTACATTCTGATGGGATCTTCAACAGAATCGCCGCGGCGGGAAGTTTCATTCTGCTTCGCATTGCGCACATCGAGGAACTTTTTGACATCGTCCTCGCGGATTACCTGCACGCCGAGAGTTTCAAGAATCTGAAGATACTTATCAGACTGAATAGCATCAACAATATTCTGCGGCAGAATCTGATTGAGCTCTTCGTATGTGATATAACCGCCGTTAGTCTCGCTGCGGCGCTTAACATCCTGGATAACATCGTTAAGCTCCGTCTTGCGGAGGATCGACATCCCTTCCATGGCAGGAAGGACGTTGCCACTTTCCTCATCGGCGGCGGCTTCAGCCTCAACCGCCTCTGCGACGACGCCAGTAGGCTCTACAATGGAGGTATCCTCCATTTCGTCTATGTTGTAAGCCTTACCTTCTGTGCGCTCTACCTCACGGGCGATTTCATCGACATCAATAGTGCTGCCAATCAACTCGTCATCCGCTTCAACGGGCGGAAGATCATCATCGGGAACATCCGCTTCGGCGACAGGAGACTTATCTTTCTTTTTAGAAGATGCTTTTTTCTTTGAGGGCTTGACTACCGCGGGCTCATCCGAAGAGACGCCTGAAAGCTTGTCTTTCGCGTGGCTGACCTTTTTTTCAGCCTTTTTCTCCGCTGCTTTTTCAACAGGCTTTTTACCTTTTTTTTCGGTTTTACCCTTGGTTGACGCCTTACTCAGCGCCTTTTTCAATTTCGCCATAACCTCTCCAGTATATAGTTCACCCAATAACGCTTGTCAAGCGTTTCGTGTATTATACCAAAAAAAATGTGTGCTGTGTGAAAAAAGTTGTTAGGGGGTTCGCTGCGACCTGCTCTTACCACTCCAGGTAGCTCTAATTGAGAAAATGTTTGAATGTTAGAATGTTCGAATGTTTGAATGTTCGAATAAACCTATACTCGTTTGTTGAATATCTCACGCAGAGGCGCAGAGAGACAGAGAATGCTGAGAAAAGGTAGTTTTCTATCATAACCCCCAACATCCTCATTGTGTCTCGCGCAAAGTACGCCAAGTCCGCAAAGTAATAATGGAAAGAAACGGCTTCTAAAAAACTTCGCGTACTTCGCGAACTTTGCGTGAGGTAAAAATCTCGACCTCTCGCGGCCCCTTGCCGTCGGCGTAGAGTTTGTTCGTCATACAGCCCGACGGTTCGTCGTAGAGCCAACGGGTGGTGTCGCCAGCGTGCGGGGCGCCTCATTTCGGTAGGTGGTCATCGAGTATTGTTTGCCCCTATCTCTCTCATTGAAACTAATGCGTAACAAATACTTGCACTGACAAAGCAAAGCATACCAGCAAGTATCATCAACCCTGAAATTTTTGTAATCTTTCTAATCTGTGGATCTTTCCAAAATCTTTTGCTGGCCTTTTCTGCGCATTTAAAGACATTGCCACTCACACATGTTGGCTTGATTGAATCAAGAAAACTATGCCGCGCATATATTGCAAATATTAACATTGCCACCAAATATGCAAAAATCCCTGCCGTCAATAAGACGCCTACAAAAACCTCCTTGTGTTCCGTCAGGACCTCTACTATACACTTCATTTCAGCTCCTTTGTAAAGTCAAATCTTGAAAACTCTCCGTCAAGATTAACAACTCCAAAGTCAATATTCAGAACACCTCCAGATATCCACCCATGGCGAACTACCGCAAGGGAATTATCAGCGAACTCAACATCAACTTGCAAAGTGTATCTCGACCAATACCCAACGGTAATACCTGGGCCCATTCCAATTGACATGGTTCCGCCAATATCACCAGAAACACCCCCAAGAGTTACCACCCAACTTGGATTAGTATCATCGCAATCTTTCGAAAACGATACCGAAGGAAAAGTCCATGTAATCTGAGGGCCCTTAATTAGTGCGGAAACTTCACCCAAGAATGGGATTTTAACCTTTCCGCCAATCCCGACTCCAAAACTAGCCGTCACAGAAAGACTTACGTCATATGCAGTATGGCTTCTATCTAACTTCCCTGCACAGCAACAATCATAAATCATTCCTGACAATGTTATTGCACCAGAAACGCCAAGCCCACCATAAACAGCCCCTTCTAACGACTCACTTAGCCCCGCCCCGCCAGTCTTCACGCATTTTAACCCTAAAGAGTCTAAATGATTTAGATTTGAATTAGAACACCAAACATATAGATTTTCCCCTGACTCTACAAGCGGGTCTGGGCATAACCACCTTCCACAAAATGGTTCGTAATGACGATAATTGTAATATATCATACCACAAAAATCGTCACTATACTCACTAGAATAGCGCCAAGGATTCTCAAAAGAATTATTTCCGCGCAGTACTACAATCGCACCGCCAAGGGTATATTCATAATGAGATTCTTCATTGCCATTCGTCCCAATGATTTCACTTACATTCTTATTGCCGTCATGAGCGTAATAGAGTGCGGAGTGTGAAGTGTCGAGTGCGGAATTGCGCCAGACGAGCGGTCGAGTTGCAATGCTTTCCGTGCAATCCCAGACGAAATAGTTGCAGTTGGAAATTGTAGTTGTAGAATGGTGATTGGCTATTTGCACAAAGCCATCGTAGAAGAATCGCTGATTGTTCTTCTGGCGGCGACGACCCATGTGATCATAGCTCATCGTCAGCGTCGTATTGTCAGAATCGCGCACCCAGAGGATCGGGCGGTTCTCGCCATTGTAGGTGACGCGCCAGGTTCCGGTCTTGGTTGTGACGAGCGTTTGATTGCCGTCATCGTCGTAAGCGAAGGTTTCGGGCGACTGGGCGAGGTAGACCTGGTTGGTTGTGGCCGGGAAGAGGTCATTCTCTTCTTCTCCACCTCCACCTACTTTCTCTTCTCTCAATACCGCATAGGTCTCGAGATTGGCGAGACCACCAGCGGTTGAGTTGTCGAAGAGGTCGCTGCCGAAGTAGTAGGAACCGAGACGGTACGCTTCGTTACCATTGATGGAAACAAACGCATTGGGATCGGCTTCGCCTCGTACCGCCGCGTAGCCGGGGGTGGTGCGAGAGGTGTACTGGTTGAGATTGTTTGCCTGATAGGTCGATGTTTGCGCCTCGCCCTTCTCGTTGTAAGTCGCAGATGATCGACGATTGCCAATCGGATCGTAGTCGAAGTCCTCGGAGAAGCCCGGGATCGGCTGGCCGTTCTTCGTGCGGCGAGCCGAAGTCAGCTCAGAGCGCGTGTTGTAGGTGTAGCTGTCGATGGAGCCCGAGAGATCGCCAAAGGCGCTGCCGCTCTTGGTGATGGCGGTGCGACGACCAACCGCATCGTAAGTGTAGTCGAATTGCGAGATGACGTTAGTGGGCGTCGCGTTACGGACCTGAAGGAGCTGGTTATTCGCGTCGTAGGTCCAGGAGGCCGTTAGGCCGTTTGGATATTGGAGCGAGGCCTTGAGGTCGGAGCCCGGCAAATAAGCCCAAGAGAATTGTTCGATTGTTCGATTGTTCGATTGACCGGACGGAACGGACATCGTGGCGATGCGACCGTAGGTGTCGTAGGCGATGGTCGTTTGGCGCGCACCGTTGATGGCGTAGCCCGTGTTGCGACCGAGGGTGTCGTAGTAGCGCGTCAGGTTGAAGTCGTTCTGCCACTCGTTGGTGCAGTGGCCGACGATGTCGTATGCGTAGATGTTTGTCACGACACCGACGGTTGTCGCTTCGATGAGGTTACCTACGCGGTCGTACGACATCGTGAAGGTCGGGGTCACACCGTTGTCGTCATATTCGGTGCGTGTCAGATTACCCGCGTTATCGTAGGTGTAGTCGGTTACGACACCGCGCGCCCACGTGCGGCGAGCGAGTTTGCCGTCGGGGGTGTAGTCGTAGCGCGGGCCCTTGCCGTCGGCGTAGAGTTTGTTGGTCATACAGCCCGACGGTTCGTCATAGAGCCAGCGGGTGGTGTCGCCGTCCGTAAGCGCCTCATTGCGATAGGTGGTCATCGAGACCTTGTTGCCGTAGGCATCGTAAGTGTAGTTGACAGGATAGGTCGCGCCGCACTGGGAGGTGACGCGACCTTCGGCGTCGTAGGTTGTGGTGATGGTATGGCCGAGCGGATCTGTGACCGCGACTTGTCGACCGAGCGCGTCATAGGCGTAGGTCGTCTCGTTGCCGAGCTGGTCGATGGTCTTGGCAACGCGGCCCTGCGCGTCGTAGACGAGGTGAGATGTATTGCCGCGACCGTCGGTCTGCGCGATCTGGCCGTCAAGAGCGTCGTAGGCGTAGGTAGTGCTGACGACCGTGGCGGAACGGCTTGACAGTGTCAAGCCGGACTGGACGACGACTTCGGCGGGAAGCGTAGAGTCAGGGAATAGGGTCGTGCGGGGCGTCGTTTGGGTTGCGCGGTCGAGATACGAGCAAGCGACCGTTTCGTTGCCGAGAGGATCGATGGAACAGGTCTCCGAAACAAGGCCGTCACCCAGCCCGGTGAGGCGGATGCGGGTGAGACCGACGCGGGGCAGGGCGGGGGAACCGTTTTGGCGCGTCTGCCAGGTCGAACTTTCGCGCCACCAGGAACCATTGAGAGAGATGTACCGCGTGTCGTTCGAGACGATGCGGTCGGTGTCGCTCCAGTCAATCTGTCCGTTCAAGTTCATGTCGGAGACGGTCAGGTTCCTTTGGCCAAGGGAATTATAGCAAAAATAGGTGGAGGTGAGAGGAGAAAGTTGAGAGGGTTGAGAAGGTTGGGAATAGGTGCGCGTGGCGACGAGCTGGTTCGCGGT
>JAHBAE010000081.1 GCA_018384485.1 Kiritimatiellia bacterium | reverse complement strand
GCTGCGCTGCTGGTTGTTGGTTGCTGAGACACTTCCAACGCATTAAAAACGATTCAGGGGCCCAAAAGGGGAAGGATCGGCTTTTAATGCGTTGGCCGTATTAGATAGAATTTCCACGGTTGACATTTTGCGATGGCGTATGGTATACTACACGCGTTTCATCCAAATGGCGAGGTAGCTCAGTTGGTAGAGCAAAGGACTCATAAGCCTTGGGTCGAGGGTTCGAGCCCCTCCTTCGCCACCATTTTCCCCTCATATTTTTCGCATAAAAACGCTTTTGTTCGTTGAGCGTTAAGCGTGAGTTTATGATATAATATGCGAAATTATGAGGCTTCGCTTTTTAGGCACCGGTACGTCGGTCGGCGTGCCCCAAATAGGGTGCGCCTGCAAGACTTGTACATCGTCAGATTCTCGTGATCGCCGCCGCAGATGCGGGGCGTACATCACGTGCGGAGATGTCGCATTTTTAATCGATACTCCCCCTGAAATGCGCGAAGCCGTCATAGAATACGGCATTTCAAAAGTTGATGCTGTCCTTCTTACTCATGCGCACATGGATCATGTGGCGGGGTTTGATGATATCAGGCGCTTTAATACTCTAAACGGAGAAAAGCAGGAGTGCGACCCTTCGTCTCCCGGCGCCAATGGCAGGACATGGAGAATAATAGGCCGTCCGCTCGTATGCTATGCAATGGAAGAAACTGTTAGACAGATGCATAACATTTTCCCGTACATCAGCGAGAAAGGCGGCGAACACGGGCTTTTTAGGCCGCAGGTGGTGTTTAATACTTCCGATGTTTTTACAATCGGCGGCGAAAACGGCGCTTTAGTGGAGCGCATCAAAGTGGAGCATGGCTTTGATTTCCCTTGTTGCGGGTATATTGTATCGCCGTCGAAAGGAGAGAAGCGCCTTGCGTATATTTCTGATTGCCATTCAATAGGTGATCAAGCGCTGGAGCGTCTCAAAGGAGTGGATGTCCTTATTCTCGACTGTCTGCGCGAGAGGGAGCATCCTACTCATCTTTCGCTTTCAAGAGCTCTTGATTATGTTGAAAAGGTCAATCCTAAGAAAGCATATTTCATTCACATGTGCCATGATTTGACTCATGTCGAATGGGAGGAGCGCCTTGCGCATACGTGCGCTTCCCCTGCATGGGACGGGCTTGAGATAAATCTTGAAAATGAGAAGGAGACGGCGTCGTGAACAGTGTTAGATTTTGTCTTGGTTTTTTCCTCTCCATAGTTTCGGCGGCTCTCTTCGCCGCGCCGACGAGCGAGATTACAGTAAATCTCAAGCTTGACGCTTCCGATTTTGTGCTCGGCGAGCGCGTCCGCGCAGTTCTTGATATCGCCAATTATTCGCCTGATGTCATCGGCACGGGTGGAAAGGTCCGCGTTTGGGGCGGGGAAGGGACGAATAAGGTTTTAAAGTCTTCGTACAACGTAAACGACAAAGTGTTCATCGAAGTCTACCGCTCCACCGATAGCGGTCTTGAGCAGCTTACGCGCATCTCTCGCCATGAATTTGTCTCTCCCTTCGCGGTTGAGACGGGCGAGGGTCAAAAGCTTGAAGTGTTCCTTGCCGATCATTACGCTCTTGATGTTGCAAATCGCTTCGTCGCAAAGCCAGTTCTCGTCCATGCCGGCACTCGTTATGAGGGGTTGCCGCGTGTGTTTGATATGGTGGAAGGAGTGAATGTTACGGAGGCGAGCCAGCTTTTCCAATCGCGAAAGAATATGCAGCGCGATTTTTCCGTTGTTTACTGGCCGCGCGCCAACGGGGAGCATTTATTCCTCAAAGCGAGCGACACCAATCCTGAAAGAACGTGGCGCACAACCGATCTTGGCTATGTGCTTCGCATAACAAAGCCAATTGTGAGCGTATGCAAGGACGGGAGGGTTTTTGTTCTTCACAGGCTTGATCAAGACAGATTTGTGCGCACGGAATTCTGGTCGCTTCCTGACGACCTTGAGTTTCGCGGCAGGAGCGTCGTTCTTGATCCTGTAACGGCCGGCACGCAAAGCGTGCGCGAGCTATATAGGGATGGCGGAGTGAAACCGAGGAAAAACCCGTGGTGGAAATTCTGGTGATTGCGTCTTTGGAACAAGGGGAGTTTAGATAGCGTGGATATTCTGGGAATCGAGACAAGTTGTGATGAAACATCGGCCGCTGTCGTCAGAGACGGCAGGGAAGTGATTTCAAATGTCGTCTATACGCAAATTCCGCTTCATCGCCCGTATGGGGGAGTCGTCCCTGAAATCGCCTCGCGGGCGCACGTGGAGAAGATTCATCAAGTTATCTCAGATGCTCTCGGCGGCAGAAAGGTAGATGCCGTTGCCGTCACCTACGGGCCCGGGCTTGCGCCTGCGCTTCTCGTAGGGGTCAATGCGGCTAAGGGGCTTGCGAAGGCGCTTAAAGTGCCGCTCATCGGTGTAAACCACATTGAGGCGCATCTCCACTCGCCGTTCCTCTTTGATTCCCCATCGCCTGATCCTTCCGCCGCTCCCGATCCGCGCGATGTTTGTCCCGCACTCGGGCTTGTCGTTTCAGGCGGCAATACCATTCTTGTCGATATGCCTGAGTACGGAAAGTACGAAGTGATAGGCGAAACTCTCGATGATGCGGCTGGCGAGGCGTTTGACAAGGCTGCAAAGCTTCTTGGCCTCGGCTATCCCGGAGGGCTTGTTATTGATCGCATTTCAGAAGCGTTCGCCCGCGAGAATCCAGGCTTGGATTTCATTCCATTCCCCAAAGGGCGGCCGCGCGAAGGCGTAAGCGCCCTTGCAGGGCTGCCTGCTTCGCTCTGCGTTTCCTTTTCAGGCCTTAAAACTGCGCTTATGCGTTATCTTCAGGCGCATCCTGAAATTTCTCTCTCAGGGCCCGGTGAGCGCGATTGGGGTGGGCACATGGCAACGCCTGAGGCGGCGCACGTTATCGCCAGCTACCAGCATGCTATTGTCGAGGCCGTTTCAGACCGCGTGCGCACGGCGCTCTCCATGCGCCCGCGCAAGGCGTTTGTGCTGGGAGGGGGCGTGTCGCTCAACTCGGGAATAAGAAAATCGTTGTCGGCTCTCTGCTTGGAAAGAGGTGTGAAGCTTTATATGGCAAAGCCTAAATATACGGGCGACAATGCGGCGATGATTGCCGCTCTTGCGATGTACCGCCGCCGCGTTGAGGGAGCGGCGGCGATGCGGATGGACGCTATGCCGGCGCTGGAAATCGGCGGCGCGTGTTGCAGTCAGGAGGGGGCAGTATGAGCAAAGTGCGGCATATAGGCTGGTTTTTCGCGCTTGGCGCTTTCGCCGCGCTTGTTCTCGGCGCTGCGGCAGTATGGCTTGGTTCTCTCAATCACGATGAAGGCTGGTATCTTTATGCCGCAAATCTCGTTAAAGAAGGGAAGATGCCGTATCGCGATTTCTTCTACACGCAGGGGCCTCTTTTCCCGATTGTGTATTCCGCTCTTACGCCTGTGTGGGAATCGTTCGGGCTTCTCGGCGCGCGTATTCTTGGGCTTTTGCTCGGACTTGCGGGTATTGTGATCGCCTCTCAGCTTGCCGCCCACAGCGTCCCCGCGGAGAAAAAGTCTCTCGCCGCGGCAGTTGTTTTTCTCTCACTCGGCTCCAATCTCTATCACTTGTATTATCTTGCGATTCCCAAAACTTACGCCCTCGCATCGCTCTTCGTAGTGATGGGCTTTTTCTTTCTTTCATTCGCTTCTGATGCAGGCCGCTCGCGCGTCGCAAGTTTTCTCTTCTCGCTTTTTTCAGGGGCAAGCCTCGCGTTCGCATCGGGAACGCGCATTTCGCTCGGCATACTTCTTTGTGTGTGCGGCTTTTGGCTTCTTGTTACTCGCCGTTACCTGCCGCTTTTCGGTTTCTGCGTAGGTGGCTTCGGTGCGCTCGCTCTCGTTTACGGCCCGTTCCTCTTAGATGCCGGCGCGCTCAAGGGGCTTGTCGCGGCGCAGCGTTACCACACTTCTCGCGGAGGTTTTGATATTGTCTGGACGGTCGGCAGCTTATCAAGGCTTGTCAGGTGGTATCTACCGCTTTTTGTGATTGCCGGGCTTTCTGTTTCGCGCGTGCTGCTGTCTTCGAGCCGTGCGGCGGCCGCACGCACTCTTAAGCGTGATTCTTTGAATATGGCGCTTCTTTCAGGCGTCGGTTTTATGGCCGTGTTTTTCGTGCAGATGTTAGCCCCGTTCCCGTATGAAGATTATCAAGTTCCCGTGATGGGGCTTTTCGCCGTCTCTGCCGGCACCGCGTTTGCCAGCACTCTTTCTCCGCGTCGTTCTGAGATGGGGTTGTTGCTTGTGATTGGAATGTGCTGGGCGTGTTCGTTCGGTTCGCCCTTGCTTGAGAAATGGACCACGAATGGGCAGGATAGGTTTTGGACACTTAAGAAAAACAAGTTTGAACTTGCCCAACTTCGTGATGTTGCAAAAAGAATAGAAGAGCTTGATCCAGGCGGGAAGGAGCTTTTTACGCAGGATATCTACCTTGCCATAGAGACGCGGAGGAAGGTGCCTGCAGGGCTTGAAATGGGGCCTTTCTCGATTCTTTCTGATAATCAGTGGCGTGAGCTCATTTCGTCCGCTCCGTGCAAAATGGCCGCGTTTTCTGGCTATGCGTTTGCGATAGAGCCTCCTGAATGTTCTGAAAGGCCCGTTTCCACACAGATGAAATATTGGCAGCTGCTTAAAGAAAAGTATGATCTTGTGGACCGTGAAGAGATGTTCGGGCAGAATGCGACGACGCTTTTGACGCTCAAACGCAAGGAAGAGGCAGCGAGGAAATAAGGGATGAAGACGGCAGGAGAGATACGCGAAGCGATAATCGAGACGGTGCGCCGCAACGGCGGTCACCTCGCCTCTTCGCTCGGCGCCGTTGAGCTTTCAATGGCGCTCGTCCAAGCGTTCGATCCTTTGCGCGACCGCATAGTATGGGATGTCGGCCACCAGGCGTACGCATGGAAGATTTTGACGGGCCGCTCCGAATCGTTCGGCTCTATACGTTCTTTCGGCGGGCTATCTCCGTTTCCCGATCCTGCCGAGAGCGCGGCTGATGCCGCGATTGCAGGTCATGCGGGGGCTGCTTTTTCCGTCGCTCTCGGGCTTGCCGCGGCTCGCGATAAGCGTGGCGGTAATGAGCATATCGTTGTTGTCGTGGGCGATTCATCGATGGCTAACGGCCATTCCTTTGAGGCGATGAATAATTGCGCCATCGAGACAAATCGAATAATAGTTGTGCTCAACGATAATGGAATGTCGATTTCAAGGCCAGTGGGAAGTTTCTCAACTCTTCTTGCGCGTCTTACTTCATCAGTCAGATATAACCGCGCGAAGAATGCGGTGAAGATGGCGGCAAGAAAAATGCGCCTCTCCTTCCTTTATTCGCCTGTTCACAAAATAAAGAGCGCGCTTAAAACGCTTCTTTTGGGCAATATCTGGTTTGAGCAGTTCGGCCTTCATTACATGGGGCCCGTCGACGGGCACGATCTTTCCGCGCTTTCATCTGCGCTTTCCGCTGCGAAGGGCGAGACGCGGCCCGTGCTTTTGCATGTTGTAACTAAAAAGGGCAAGGGCCATAAGCCTGCCGAGGAGAACCCCGTGCGTTTCCATGGTGTCTCTCCCGAGCAGAGCGGCGGAGCCAAAAGAACTTGGTCCAACGCATTTGGAGACGCGCTTTCTGAGCTCGCGCGCAGCGATGAGCGTGTCGTGGCGCTTACCGCCGGAATGGCTGACGGCACAGGGCTTTCTCGGTTTGCAGGCGAGTTTCGCGGCCGCTTCCGCGATGTGGGCATAGCGGAGGGGCATCTTGTTTCGTATGCCTCCGGTTTGGCCGCCGGTGGATTAAGGCCGTTTGTCGCCGTGTATTCCACATTTTTGCAGCGTGCTGTTGATCAGGTGATGCACGATGTCTGTATCCGCAATCTTCCCGTCGTGATCTGCGTTGATCGGGCAGGTGTTGTCGGGCAGGATGGAGTTACCCACCAGGGGCTCTACGATTACGCCATGCTTAAAAGCCTGCCGAATCTCGTGATTGTCCAGCCGAAGGATGAAGAGGATTTGAAGGCTCTTCTTAAGGAGGCTCTTGAGCGTAACGGTCCCACCGTTATCAGATATCCTCGAGGTGAAGTTCCTTCCAAGGTGGAAGCGGCGCCGTCTAAGGAAGGCGGGGCTTGCTGCGCGATATGGGCAACGGGAGATAGCGTAGCTAAAGCGAACGAGATTGCCGCCGCCGTTGGCGGGTGCGAGGTTGTTTACGCGCGTAGCTTGAAGCCTTACGATAGAGAGACTCTTTTATCTCAGCGTCGCGCCGGGATGAAAATAATCTCCATTGAAAACGCCGCCGTATCTGGCGGGTTTGGCGAAACGATTGGCGCGGATCTTCGTTTTGGCTGGCCAGATGAATTTATCCCGCATGGTTCATGTGCCGAGCTTGAACGCAAGTACGCTTTAGATGTTGAAACGATGATTTCCACGACAAGAGAATTTCTCTCAAGAGATGAAATCGGAAAAAAAGAAGGTTGAGTTATGGCAAGAGTATATGGTGTAGCTGGCGAGTGGGCTCGCGTGAGAGGGACGGTCTTCGGGCTTTGGCCTCTTTTTGCGGGGCTCTTTCTTATGGGGCTTTCCGTGGGGCTTATGGTTTCCGCCGTTTCAAATATTATTCTTATAGGCGCCGTAGCCTTCGCCATTTCATCGATATGGTGCGTGGCAACCCTTATAAAAGGGCTTCGCCATGTGGAGCGTTACTTCAAGGGCGCTCGCGGCGAGGAGCATGTGGCGGGAATTCTCAAGGAGCTGCCCGACGATTATCACGTATTCAATGATTTCGTGGCGCGTAAGAAACATATCGACCATGTGATTGCGGGGCCGGCCGGTGTTTTCGCCATCGAGACTAAATTCTGGCACGGCCGCGTCACTCTTGAAGAAGGGCATATTTTGGTTGATGGGCATTTGCCAAGCAGGCAGCCGATACCGCAGGCCCTCAAGGAAGCGGAGGCGGTAAAGCGCCATCTCTCAGATCTTGGCTGGTCGGGGCTCGTAACGCCAGTTCTTGTTTTCGCTTCCGATACGTTCGAGGCGAAAGTCGCTGAGGCTAAAGGTGTTGTCATCATAAATTCCGATTATATAAAAACGGCGTTTTCTTCTGGGCGCACCGTTCTGCAGCCTGTCGAGTTAGATAGGCTGGTGCGGCTTATGGAGAATGTGTAATTTACAAACGAGAAAGTAAAGAATGAGACAGACAATCAGTTTGATAGTGTTTGCGATCGCCGCGTCGATGCTTTCATGCAGCGCGGAGGTCAAGCCGAGAAAATATGACGGGCGCATAGCAAAGCGTCTGTTTGACACGCTGCCGAAAGTGCATGTTCTGCAGCGCGTCGCCGACGATGAGATTTCTCGCCGCGCATGGACGAATCTGATAACGCATTACGATTTTGACCATTCAGTTTTTCTCCGTTCCGATCTTGCGTTTTTAGACCGCAAGCTTACGAAGCTCGATGATGAACTCAAGAATGGCGACGCCTCGTTCGGATATGAGGTGCATAACTTGTTTGTGACTCGTCTTTCGGAGCGTCTCGCTTTTGCCACGAATTATCTCAATTGCGGGCGTTTTGATTTTTCCGAGAATGAAACATATCGCGTACGGAGGAAGGATGCTCCGTGGCCTCTGACGAAAGAGGAGGCCGAGGACCATTGGCGCAGGCGCATGAAGAACGAGGTTTTGGCGATATTAATAAATCAAGACCTTGATGCCGCGGAAGCGGCGGCGAAGAAACAGAAGGATAAGCAATCGTCCACGAACGGCGTTGAAAAGGCCGAGAAGGAACTTTCCACCGAGGAGCGCGTGAAAAAGATCGCCTCCGACCTTATCAAGAAATACCGCCAGTATGCGTTCGTGATGACCGACCCCGATGAGGAGAATGTGCTTCAGAGGTATCTTTCGGCGTTCTGCCGCGCATACGATCCTCACACCGATTACATGAGCCCCACGACGAAGGAAGATTTCGACATGGAGATGAATCTGACGCTTTGCGGCATCGGGGCTACTCTCACGCAGGATGATGGGGCCTTGAAAATAGTCGAGATTCTTCCCGGCAGCCCGTGCGATAGGGACGGCAGGCTTAAAAGTGGCGATAAGATTGTCGGCGTTCAGCAGGACGGCGGCGATATGGAAGATGTGATGTGGCAGCCGATGCGCAAGACGATACGCAAGATACGCGGCAAAAAAGGAACTAAGGTCATTCTCGAAATTATTCCGCGTTCAGATCCGGCGGGGGCCGTTAAAAAACGCATCGATCTTGTGCGCGACGAAATAAAACTCGAGGATCAAGCCGCGACAGGCCGCGTTGAAAAGGTGACTCTTTCGGGCGTTACAAAAAAACTCGGGTATGTAATGCTTCCAAGTTTCTACGGCACGATGGACAAGCGTCCTTCCGATAAAGGCTTCCGCAGCTGCGCGATGGATATAGCGAATATAGTCGCAGGCTTTAACGCTTCCGATGTGGCGGGGCTCGTACTCGACTTAAGAGGCAATGGCGGCGGCTCTCTCCGCGAAGCGGTGATGCTCTCTTCACTCTTTGTTCCTCAAGGGCCTGTGGTGAAAATACGCGATGTGCGCAACGAGGGCAGCCTTCCGATCCCGCCGGGCAACCCAGTTGCGTTCCGCCGTCCGCTCGTTGTGCTTGTCGACCGCGCAAGCGCGAGCGCTTCGGAGATTGTGGCGGGCCATCTGCAGGATACGGGGCGTGCCGTCATTCTCGGCGATGTGCGCACGCACGGAAAGGGCACCGTTCAGACTGTGCTTGGGCTTGGGCCTGACAAGTACGGTTCGTGCAAGATAACGACAGCGCGCTTTTACCGCATCGACGGCCGTTCGACGCAGCTTGCCGGCGTTTCCGCAGATATCCACTTGCCATCGCTTCTCGATTCGCTTGATATCGGGGAGGATAAACTCACATACGCGCTGCCGTTCTCTCGCATTGCGCCAGACGAATATTCCCTTTGTTGGAATATGTATGAGTACGTCCCTCAGCTTAAAAAGCTTTCGGAGGAGCGCCTCGCGCAGAATGAGTGCTATAAGAAGCATATTTTCAATGTTGAGGGGATGAAAGGCCTTGCTGATCGCGAAGAGGTACCGCTTGAATACGGCGCGCGAAAAGCGATGGCAGAAAAGGATCGCACCCTTCGCGAGCTGGACGAAGAGGAAGAAGGCGACGAAGAGGAAATTTCTTCCCGCCGCCGCAAAAAGAAAGACCGTGACGATGTCGTTCTCGACGAGGCGTTTTTCGTTCTTATGGACTTGATTCGCTTTACCAAAGGCGAGGAGCTTCCCAAACCGAAAGGATGGTGGTTTTGATGAAAGTTAAGTTTGCCAAGATGCATGGCGCGGGAAATGATTTTATAATGATCGACGACCGCGAAGAGCAGTTCCCCTGCGACGGGCGCAGGATTGCGGCGATGGCGGCGCGGCGCACGGGAGTTGGCTGTGAGGGCGTCATCGTAGTGCAGCCTTCGTCAAAGGCCGATTTCCGCATGCGGTTTTTCAATCCTGACGGCTCCGAGGCCGAGCTTTGCGGTAACGGTTCAAGGTGCGTGGCGGCGTTTGCAAAGCTTGTCGGCGCAGCGAAGGGCAAGGTAATGTGCTTTGAAACTCCGGCTGGAATAGTCGATGCGGAGATTCTTGATGAAAATCAGGTTAAAATCTGGATGCCGAACCCGAAGGATATGGCGGATGATTTCATAAATTCAGGCGTGCCGCATAAGATAGTGCCTGTTGAGAATCTTGCGAAGGTGGATGTCGAGGGGGAAGGAAGGCGCATTCGTCTTTCAGATGAGTTCGCTCCGTTCGGCACCAATGTTGATTTCGTCTCGTATCGTCCGCCGCACAAAGTCTCCGTAAGAACGTACGAGCGGGGCGTTGAGGCGGAGACGGGCGCGTGCGGAACTGGCTCTGTGGCGGCAGCCTGCATTGGAGTTGCCCAGCATGGACTCAAGTTCCCTGTGCAGGTGAAGACGGCCGAGGGTTATGAGCTTGTAGTTGAGGGTGAGTTCGACGGAAAGGAGTTTTGCTCCGTCACTCTCACGGGGCCGGTGAAAATGGTATTCGAGGGGTCGATCGATCTTGATGTAGCCGATGTCGTTTCCGAATAAGTATGGTATAATAAAACGCGATGAACAATGAATCTGAGATAGATGCCGTATTGCGCGTGAGTGATATTACGCGGCCTATACCATTTGATTTATCAAGGCCTTTGGAAATTGAAGTAGGCTGCGGGAAAGGGCGGTTTCTCACGCGTCGCGCGGCGGAGAATCCCGATTGCGACTTTCTCGGCATAGAGAGGATGCTTGCGCGCGTGAGGCTTTTTGCCGGCAAGTGCAAGCGCGAGCGCATCGAGAACGCAAAGGTTCTTCGCCTCGAGGCTCTCTATACTTTTCATTATCTTCTTCCTGAACATCATGCGCGGCGTGTGTATGTTTTCTTTCCCGATCCTTGGCCGAAGAAAAAGCACCATTCCCACCGCCTGTTCGGGCCGTTGTTTAGGGCGGCGCTTTGGAAGAGGCTTGAAAAGGGCGGGAAGATTGAATTTGCTACAGACCATGCAGAGTATTTCGCGGAAGTCTGCGAGGGTTTTGCGGAAGACGAGAAATTTCGCAGAGTTGAGCCAATGCCGCGCCCGCCTGAAGTGTGGACGGAGTTTGAATCGATGTTCCGCGATCAGGGGCTTCCGATATACTCCGCTGCATGGGAGGCGCTCGAAGGAGATGATTCGCCTTTATCTCCTCTCGTCATCCCTCCAGAGGCTGAGCCGCGCGAAGGCATCCGCAGGCGCGTGAAGGCTGATGAATTTACCGCGGAAGAAGAATGCTTTGAAAACAACGAAAGGAACGGTTGAAAATGATGCTTATTGCAAATTCGCTCGTAGATGGGTTTGTCGGCTCAAATCTCATGGGCCAAGGAATCGTTGCAGTGCAGTTGATAGGGTCTCTGATTATGACCGCGGCGATTATAGGCAAGTTTAAGGAGCTCTCTGCCGTTTCCGTTGCGACGCGCAGGTTTTTGAGAGACTTCTCGTCGAGCGGTGATGTTCTTGAGTATTATCTCCAGCGCCGTCCGTCTGCAAAGCATGGCGTGGAAGGGATATACAAGGAGACGTGCGAGAGACTTTTGAAACTTCTTACGCCTGATGTCCGCTCGCTCTTGGTCGGCCGCCAGGCGGAAGGTTCCGCAGCGTTGACCGCTCGCGAGATAGAGCTTGTGAGAGGAACGTGCGAGCATGTGCTTGACGAGGAGGAAATCCTCATTGAGCGCGGCACCGGCGTTATAGCCTCGATTGTCGCGCTTTCGCCCATGCTTGGCCTTTTGGGTACGGTGTGGGGCGTTCTCGATGCGTTTGCGGAGATGGGCACGGCGGGGAGCGCGAACCTCGCTACGATAGCACCTTCAATTTCTGCGGCGCTCGTCACTACTGTCGTGGGTCTTCTTATCGCCATCCCAGGTTCTGCAATGTATGTGCGGATAAATGCATCCGTCCGCAAGCTCACGGCCGACATGGAAGGTTTTGCCGATGAGTTGGTAGGGCGCATTGCCTGTGAATTTCAGGGGAAGGGGGCGTAAGAGCGATGTCGATGCGTCGAAGGGCCCGCGTCAGACGCGAGGGGGCGAAAGCGGAAATTAACATGAACGCGCTTATCGACCTTACCTTCATTCTTCTTGTTGTGTTCATCGTCACTCTGCCTACGCTCGAGCAGTCGATTCATGTGCTCTTGCCTGTTGGAAAGACGAATAAGGCGCAGGATGATAAGAAGAAGGTTTTTTCCATAACTGTCGATTCCACAGGGAAGCTTTTCATTGGCGATGCGCCGACAACGATGGAAGAGCTCAAAGGGAGGCTTTCAAAGGCAGTTGCCGACGACCCTGATGTCAATGTCCTCGTCAGAGGTGATGTAAGAGTCGGCTATGGCGATGTCTATGAAGTTGTGAAAGTGGCAAAGGATGCGAATGTCCGTCACCTCGGTTTGGTGAGCAAGGAGAATTAAGAGATAGTCTTTTTGCGGCTGCGGAATTGTATTATGCAGACTTGGAGACCAGAGCCGGAAGTTGTTAGAGAGCCGAGTTTAATCGGCGTAAGTTCTTTTGTCATCGCGGTGGCGATACATGTCGCCGTGTTTGTAGGCTTTTGGATTTTCGCAGTCGCAAACGGTCTTTTTGAAAAAAAAGAGGAAATAATCCCTATTGATCTTTCTGTAGTCGTCGTGGAGAATCTTGACGGGAACGACGAAGAGCCGCCGCCTCTCAAAAAAGAACAGCCTCCGCCTCCGCCGCCCAAGCCCACGCCTCGTCCTAAACAGCAGCCGCCGAAGGTAGAGAAAAAGGAAGAGAAGGCGCTTGAGAAAATCGTTACCAATATCGTCAAGAAGGTTGAGCAGAAGAAGCCGGTCGAGAAAGCACAGCCTCCAAAGAAGACGGCAGAAGAACTGCGCGCAGAGAGAATCAAAAGAATGCGCGATAGTGCGAAAACCGTGAACAAAACAACTGTCATTGTCCAGAATTCGCGGCCGCAGCCGAATGGCAGAACAGATAAAAAGACGCTTTCTGATGCGGAGATTAAAAAGCTTTTAGATGCAGGCTACAAGCCTGGGCGCAGCAATAACCTTGCCGCGAGCGTTGAGCAGTTCGCCTATTCTCTTATTAAGCAGACGTTCGAAGCGAAGTGGGATCCTCCTCTGTGGACGGATACGCTCAAGCCCATGACGATTCGCGTCTGGTTCGGCGGAGGTGGGCGCATAGTTAAGAGCAAGATTGAAAAAAGTTCCGGCGATATCCGCGCCGATCAATCGCTTAAAGAGGCGGCATCGCGCGTTAAGGCGATTCCCTCGCTGCCTGCGGAATTTATCAAGAAGTACGGCAAACAGGGTGTGCCGTTGTCGTTTACTGTAAAGCCTAATTGATGATGGGTAAGAGGCGATGCTTGGAGTTTTTCTTTTAGCAGTCATTGAGCTTTCTGGTGTTACAGGTTCGCGCCTCACATCACGCGCCTTTTTTGATGCGCATAATGTGAAGGTGGGCGACCCGCTGATTTTAACTGTCGATTTTATCGGAGACGCTGATTTCAGTGCGCTTCATCCGCCGCGTCTTTCAAAGATGGTTTCGGCAAAAGACTGGAAGGTGGATGACGCGAGTGCTAAAACCGACACATATCGCGATGCGCGGCGGCTTACATACAGAGTAAGGCCTATGCGCGAGGGTGTTCTTTATTTTCCTGCGGTAGAGTTCTCTTATACCACGCCGCAAGGCGCCAAGGCAATAGTAAGGGCTAATGAGATTCCAGTTCATGCCAAGCGTGCTTCCAATGTCGTTGTGGAGGGAATGGATGAGGATTTCGACGCCATGCCGTCTCCTGCTGCGCTCATCGTGGAACTTGGCAAAAAACCTTGGGGCGTGAAAGTTCAAAGCTTAGGCGACGATGAGCTTTTCGCATGGAAGAAGGCGTGCTCGAAACCAACAGCCGATGCGTTCTCGCAATTTTCTTTTCCTGAGGCGAAACTCAACGAAGCGAGATGCGCTTTGGTAGCGGGCGAGTGGTCTCGTGCCATGCAGATTTACCGTAAGCTCGAGTGGAGAATCGGGCAGACGGAAGAAATAGAACGCGGAATCGTCTCGGCTCTCGCCTTGAAATATGAAAATCCTGCCGTTGAGCTTCCTGTATGGCGGCAGGTCATGCGTCCTCTTTTGCGCTTCGCTTGGCTCGGTCGTGTTCTTTGCGTCATTGCGGCGCTTTTGATTATTCTTCTTCTCTCGCGCGTTTTTGCAAAGGTAGTAAAGCTGTTCGCGTCTCTTTCTTTGATTGTACTGACGCTTGTTCCTCTTCAGTCTTCCGCGGAAGACATGTTTGATATGATGGAGAGGCAAATGCAAGAGATGCGAAAGCAGATAGATATGATGGATTGTGAACTAAGTCCGTTCTCGTTTTCTCGCCAGCCGCCCGTAAAGATAAAGGCGAGGGCTCAGGCTTTATCCTCCAGGCCGATGGTCGGTGAAGTATTTGAATTTGTAATATCAATTGAGTCTCCCAAACGCGTGACGCTTTCAGACATCAGAATTACCCCGTCGGAAACGTATTCGCTAAAGATAGCGGGAAAGCCTCGCAATCTGCAAGATGAAACGGCGGGGAGCAATGTTGTAAAGCGCATTGCAATTCCAGTTCGCTACGATGCGCCTCTTAAAGGAAAAATTCACTTTACTGTTCTCGGCAGCGTGTCGTCGGCGTCGTCACGCGGGAACGGTATGATGCAATTCTCTTTTTCTCGCACATTCCGCACTGCAACAAGCCCGATTGATTTTGAAGTTGCTCCTCTACCGACAGTTGGGCAGCCGTCCGATTTTTCAGGCTTAGTTTCAGAAGGGCTGCGTTTCCATGAGATGTGTGATATTTTGAAGGTTGAGACTAACGATGTAGTCTGCATAACTTATAGGCTCTACCCCAACAATGCGCATGTGCCAGAGAATTTCCTTCCTCCAGACTCAGCTTTTGAGATGGCTCGAGATCCAAAGGGTAAATATATAGACTATAGGCGGTTTTATGTTGCGGACGGCGCAGAAAAGACGCCGATCGTTTCCATTCCGTATTACGACCCGCGTTCAAAGGCTTATCATCGTGTTGAAACTGGTGGTACTCGCCTTACATACGTTCCCGCTGAGTAAAGACAAGTGAGTGTTGGAATGAAGGTTTAGGAGGTTTAGAAGGTTTAGAAAGTTTAGGAGTTGGGAGTGAGGAGTGAGGGAGTTTGGAGTGATGGAGTTGGGAGTTTCGGGATATTTGTTTTTAGACAGGATTAACAGGATTTACAGGATTGAGATTGTTTGGGAGATTAGCTCGAGTTTGGTGCCAAAGTGTCACAAATAGGTCTGACCTTGTTGTGACAAAATTTTTGGTGTGAGTGGAGCATTAAAGTGGAATTTGGTATAATGTAGGAACTTGAAAAGGTAATGAAGAAGATGATTCTTTATCATGGTAGCAATGTGGTTGTTGAACAACCTGAAATCTTAAAACCAAGTCATGCACTTGACTTTGGACCGGGCTTTTATACAACATTGAACCGTGATCAAGCTGTTGACTTTGCTCAAAAAGTTGCTCTGCGCAAGGGCGGCTCACCCGTGGTTAATGAGTATGAGATTGATAGTGATACAGTCTTTGGATTATGTGATGTGCTAAAATTCGGTGAACCTAATGAGATGTGGCTTGATTTTGTTTGTTCCTGTCGTGATGGAGTTAATGTAGCCAAAGGAAGGGATTTTGTCTTCGGTCCAGTTGCTAATGATGATGTGTATAGAACTTTAACGTTATATAGAGAAGGCGAACTTACAAAGGATGAAACGCTTGGCAGATTGAAGATTAAGCAACTTTATAATCAACTTGTTTTCGCAACAGAGAAAGCGCTTAGTTTTATCCGATTTAGGAAGGCGGAGGTGATTGCATGACGGAGAGGCAGTATATAGCGTTTCTCGGCGTTTTGGTTCTTCCTTCGCTTGTGGCGGAAATTATGAAGCGATTGGGAGTCAGTGAGGCTGAAGCTACAGAGCGGCTTTATCGGTCGGAGCTGTACGAAAAACTTGCTGATGAAAGGCTGAAGCTTTGGCATTATAGTCCTGTTATGCTCGGCGAAATGTTTGTAGAAGCCGAAAGAACCGGTATCATACCATATCCCGAGGAGGCGTAAGTATGAGTGAGCCAGGTAAGTTTTTGATTTACTGCATAGAAATGTATCGTCGGATGAAGAATATTTCTGGTCGTGCTGCGTATGAACTATTTCTATCAACAGGGGCTGATGAATATGTTCGCAACTGCTATGGCGCATTGCATACGACAGGTGAGCAATATATGCTTAAGGATATAGATGAATATATTCAAGGCCAATGTAGAAGAAAAGGAGAAATCTGACGATAGATTGAATGAAATATAGACCAGTCGCGACGGCAGGCTCACGCTCACCTCGCGTGACTGCTTAAAGGGGCAGGTGGTTCCAGGAGGGAGTTAGGAGTTTAGAGTTTAGAGTTTAGAGTTAAGAGTGAGGGAGAGTTTGGAGTGAGGAGTTGCGGGATGTTTGTTTTTAGACAGGATTAACAGGATTTACAGGATTGAGATTGTTTGGGAGATTAGCTCGAGTTTGGTGCCAAAGTGTCACAAATAGGTCTTGTCTAATCGGAATTTGGTAAACTACATACTGTTCCTCGGACAAGTGTCCGAATAGAACGACCCGTCCAAGGAAGGCCTCCGAG
>JAHBAE010000077.1 GCA_018384485.1 Kiritimatiellia bacterium | reverse complement strand
CGTCTGAGCGGAGGAGTTATGTGAGTGAGGAGCGAGGGCAGGAGTCGCCGTAAGAGAGGTAATATATGAAACCAGAGATACGAATCGCGGTGGCGTGCGTAAGCATACTTTATTGGCGACGTGCGAAAGGCGACGCCCGAGCGACGAGACCGAACATAAGCTCCGCAGCGAAGACGTGTTAGTGGTTAGTAGTTAGTAGCTAGTAGTTAGTGGCTAGTGGGAGCTTAAGAATTCTCCGCACAAGATTCTCATTTTTTGCACAGCTCAAGTAATTCACCACAGAGTCTTCCGATTTTTGAAAACAACTTTCTTAAACCTAAAAACGGCTGTTGATTTTAACGCAGAGAGGCAGAGGAGGATGAAGAAAACTCTGTGTCTCTGTGTCTCTGTGATAAAATTAACACAGAGGCACAAAGGCACTGAGGAACAGAGAGGAGTGAGAATTAGATGCCTGACGGCCTAAACTCTAAACCTCCTAAACCTTCTAAACTCTAAACCTCCCAAACCTTCTAAACCCCCATTCCAACATTCCAACATTCCAACATTCTAACATTCAAACATTAACCCTCTCCCTACGCTGACGCGAAAATAAGACAATTTTCAGTATTTAAAATTACAGTTGCTGACCCCGTTACCCCTCGATTCTAAAATTTCCCCGTCACCGCGGCTCAAGACGCCAGATGCGCTTGACCGGCTGCGCCGCCGTGCGGGCGGCGTCGTAGAGCGCATCGGCCTTCTTCAGCTCGGCGGTGCGGTTTGGCCAGTAGTCCCAGTACTGCGGCATCACGCAGTTGTAGTAGTTGTTGGTGTCGCCGATCCGGACACACTCCCGCCAGAGCACCCGTAGGTCGTCGTAGTTCTCCTCGTCGTCCGGATGCCTCACGATCTTCGGGCTCCACTGCGTCCACCAGCGCATCGCCACGAACCGGCGGTAGCGGTTCAACACCTTGCGGCTCTCACCGTTCAAGTCCGCGACGTGTTTCGCCTGACGCATCTGCGGCGTGTCCAGCGTCGCGAGGTCGACGCCCTGCGCCCAGTCCGCCGAGCTGGCCTCGATGATCTGCTGCCCGTCAATGACAAGCGCCCACCAGCCCCCGCCGAGGCCTGACACTTTCAGTGTCTCCCGCGACAGGTTCTTCACTATCGGCAGGTCGTCGAGCACAAACTGCGCCTCGGCGTGGAACGGCATCGGCAACGCCTTCTCCGTCACCGTGAAGGCCAAGCTTCCGTCCTCTTCGCGAACAGGATTCCCGACCGTTGCGTTCTTAGCGCTCGCAGTCAGCGTCGCAGCGTCGATGTCGAGCGCCGACACAAGCGACGGCACGCCCTGCGACTTCAGGAACTGCCACGCCATGACGAGGTGCCCCGGCTCCTTCGGATGATCCCGGTCGGGCATGAGCGAGAACGAGGGATCGTCATGACGCTTCCACGCCATGTAGTCGCGCAGCGGATCGCCGAACTCGCAGTACCCGCCCTTCGCGAAGTCCGCGACGATCCGCACCGCCTCCTCCAGCACCCGCATCTTCGCATCGTAGCCCTTGCGCACTTTCGGACTCTCCCGGACGGAATACTCGTCGTACGGCGTCGAGGTAATCCAGATCGTCCGCGGATTCCCGCACTCCCGGGCTATCCGCCTGGCGAGATTCGTCATGTCAGCCATAAACTCCGCAGGCGACCGGAAGCCCGCGTCGTTCGACCCGAACATCACGCTCACGACGGTCGGCTTCGGACGCACCACGTCACCGACGAACCGCGGCCAGCAGTACTTCACCGAATCGCCGCCGACGCCCGCGTCGAAGAAGCGGATGTTGCGCTCCGGGAACCGCGTCAGGTAGTAGTCCGCCACGATCCGGTGGTAGCGGCCGCCCTGCGTTAGCGAGTCGCCGAGGAACACGACGCGGTCGCCGTCCCTGAACGGCTCCGCGTACGTGACGGACGCTGCCAGCGCCACAACGAGAAACAGCCTCATTCTCATACCTTCCCTCCGTTTGCCCGGTTACTTCATCTTGTCCTTTCTTACCGTTCCTTTACGGATTGCAAAACTTCAAGCGGCGCGAGGATCGCGTTGTAGAGCGTCGCGGGCACCGTCGGGCTCGCGCCGGGATTCGAGAGCTCGAAGTCGCTGCCCCACGGCGAGGGCGGACGCGGCCCCGTCTTCGCGTCCGGCGCCGTCTCGACGCGCATCAGTCCCGGCGCCTTCGCCAGGTCCTCGACGCCGCCCTTCCACTCAAGCCGCGGCGCGTTCATCCCGCCCGCGCCATAGTGGTTCAGCACGCGCACCGCCAGGACGTGCCGACCTTCCTTCGGCGGCCTGATCGCGTAGTTGCGCCACGCCCCCCAGTGGTACTTCGTCTCCACTCCGGTCTCGCCGATCTTCTCGCCGTCGAACCACGCCTCGTCCGTGTCGACGATGCCGTTACAGGCGAAGCGCAGGTCCGCACATCCCGCGGGAATCCTGATCTCCGGCACGCCATCCAGCGTTTCCGCCTCGCCCTCGTCGTCCAAGCTCGGACCCGCCGCCCCGGCGACGATATGCCAGCGGTACCAGACGAACGAGGGCTTCGCGATCGCGATCTTCGCGGGCTCCCAGCCCTTCTCGTCGAGCTCCAGTTTCATCCAATTCTTCCGCGCGTCCGCAGACGTCGCACCGCCCGCCTGCTCGACCGCGGCGATCCACTTCTTGAGCGTTTCCGCCTTGCGCTGAAGCGTCCGCGGCACCTGGTACTTGCCATCCACCACGGGCCTGTAGGTGCGCACGTACGCGAGATCGTCGAGCGCGTCCTTCTGGCCCGCCTTGCGGAGCTCCTGCTCGGACATCCACGCCAGCTTGTCGGTGACGGATGACTTCACGACCACCGCGCCCTTCGGCGCGCCGCCCGCCTTGACGACCCGCCAGCCCGCGCAGCCGGGGATGTTCTCGTTCGGGCCCTGCGGCGCGACCTCCTGCGGAACCGTCAAAATGCGCGACGCGTCCTTCGCAGACGCCTCGTCGCCGATCGCGAGGACGAGTTCGCCTACCAGCACGTCCCTGAGCGTCACCGCGTCGTCCGCGGTCCTGAGCGTGATCTCCAGTGCCGTCCCCGCCTTCTGCGCCGGCAGCTCCGCGCGGAACGCGCCGTCCCCGCCCGCCGTCGCGGACGCCTTCAGCGCCCCCGCCGCCACGCTCACCTTCGCGCCCGGCGCCGTCCGCCCGACGAGCACGATCAGTTTCCCCGCCGCGAACATCATGTGGTCCGTGTAGAGATTCCGGAGGAGGATCGGCTCCTTCTTCACAAGTCGCAGATACGCCGCCGCGTAGCGCTGGCCGAACGTCCTGACCGAGCGCGTGTTGAAATGGATCATGTCGCCGTTGCAGGTGAGGTCGCCGCCCTCCACCCACGCCGAGTTCGGGATGAGGTCCGTCGCATGGCGCATCACCTTGTTGAGCGAGCAGTTGCCGTCGTAGTAGGGCGCGTGCATGAACTCGCCGATCGAGCCGAAGAGGAACGGAACCTTCTTCGCGTCCAGTCCAAGTTCCTCACGCATCGCCGCGACCATCTTCGCAAGCCGCGCATTGTAGCTTGCCTCGCGCTTGCCGCGGTCGGCGTCGCTCTCGCCCTGATGCCAGAGGATCGCCTTGATCTCGCCGTCCTTCTGCGCGATCTTCGCGCGGCGCATCGCCTCCACGTAGAGATGCGCGCCCGGCATCCACTCGTCAAGCGCCGAGCCGCCCACCGCGCACGGGACGAGCCCGACCGTCACCGTCCGGTCGCGGTCCGCCACGATCCGCGCGAAGCTCATGCCGAGGCCCGCGCCGGCGGACGGCTTGTCGAAGTGCAACGGCTCCGTCGCCGCGACCCACTTGTCGGACTTGTCCAGCTTCTCGATGCGCTCGTTCGGAATCGGCGCATCGTCCGAAAGATGCCCGCGCCCAGCCATGTTGCTCTGCCCGACCAGCAGGTAGATGTCCTTGGCGAAAGCGCCAAACGCCATTGCCGCGACCGCCGCAGCCATCAGTGTCTTGGTCTTCATCTGCATTTCCATTCTGTATTTTGGTTCATTAGCATTCCATTCGTTCACTGCGTTCGCGAAGGCGATGGAAGTTTAGCGTTGTATCTGGCGGCGATTTCCTGTAACCTACAGGATTATGAAAACACCCCCACCAGAAGCAACGAAGACAGTATACCCTATCCTCCGGCAGATAGTCAACCTCATCCCGCCGAACATCTTCCACGCGGCGGCGTCCTGCTCTTACCACTCCAGGTAGCTCTAATTGAGAAAATGTTTGAATGTTAGAATGTTCGAATGTTCGAATGTTTGAATGAAATAAGGACTATTCCCCGTTCCCCATTCCCGTTCCCCGTTCCCCATAAACCCGAGCGACGAGACCGAACATAAGCTCCGCAGCGAAGACGTGTTTAGTAGTTAGTGGATAGTGGTTAGTAGTTAGTGGTTAGTAGCTAATGGTAGAGAGGATAAAACTCCCAACTCTAAACTCTAAACTCTAAACTTTCTAACAAAATTTTACCGCGCCGTTCTCGCGCATTGATATAAAACCTTTGCCGCCCGCCGAATCGACGGCACCGAGAATAATATGATCTAAAAGCGGTATCGCCATTATGCGCGAAACTTCCACGAGCTTTCGCGTAAGCTCCACGTCTTGTGCGCTCGGCATCGGATCTCCACTTGGATGATTATGCGCCACCATAATCGCATACGCGCCCCAGCGAATCGCCTCTTGAAAAACTTCGCGCGGATGAACTGTCGTTGCATCCATTGTCCCGCGAAATACGACAATCGGCTCTGTAAGCGGATGAAGTTTAGCGTCAAGTGGCAACACACTGAATGATTCCTGCCTATCTCCCGGCGATAAAACGCATAGGAACACCCGATATCTATCTTCCGCCTTCTTTACATCAACCTTCCTTACATCATCATTCTTCATCGAATATTCGCGCCTTACGAGCTCAAACGCCGCGGCAAGTTCCATCCGCTTCGCTTCACCGATGCCAGAAATTCTCTTCTCGGGATGATTCTTGTTGTACGACTCAATCTGCGCTTTTAAAGTCGCCAAATCAGCCTTCACCAAATGACCCGTTCCGCCGAACGCCGCGATAAGCCGCCTCGAAAGCTCCATTACATCACACCCCGGAGCTCCCGTCTTCAAGAGAATCGCCAGCAATTCTTCAGAAGTAAGCGCAGTCGCCCTCCCCGCCTCGCGAAAATGCTCACGCGGTAAAGCGCCTTCGTTATTCTCCTTAAAATTATTTGGCGTAACGTTTCTCATAAATCTTCATGACCTTCCGCAGCCATGGCGAACTGAGTTTCCTGCCAGATATCATTTTTATCCATATCCGGCAGGGTCACGCATCCCGCGTGACCGCCTACCCCGTGACCGCCGCATATCGCATAAACTTCTTTTTGAAGCCGCACAAAACCTGTCCTTACCTCACCCATATCTCCGAGCACAAGTCTTGCATCTGAAATTGTCTGATATTTCGTTTTAATGAGCTCTGAAAGCGCATCGTCACGCGTAAAGACATCAACGCCCTCGCGAACATAATTGTCGAGCACAAATGTATAGAACCCAAGCGCATCCTCACTCTTAACCCATTTGCAAAGACCTTCCTTTGCCGCATCTGCGCGTTCAATACGCTTCTGCATAGGTATTGCGAATGCAACATATTCCAATACATCCAATAAGTCGCAGTCTTCGGAATCCATCATCTTCTGAAGATCCTTAAGCCTCTCCATTTCAAATCCATTTTCCGCAAGTTTCGCCAAAAGCTCTCGTCGTGTCTCCTGTTCACTCCAAGCCTTGCGCAGTTCCTCTGCCGACCCGACAAGCCCTGTCACCTTGGAAAACACCTTCTTCACAAACTCTTCAACACTAATCATCTTACCGTCGTACATGATAAGAGTTTTCCAGTTCGTCTTGACCTGAACTTTCCTATCTTTTCCCAACGATATGACAACCGTCTTACCTCCTTTATCGCACGTACAAGGTAGGTTGCCGCATATCGCGCACGGCTTCGAACCGCCGCCGCCATTTCCTCCGCCCTTCACGGGCTTGCAGACGCACGGATCAGCCCCGCATTTCGGACACACAGGCGGTCCGTCCCAATCAGGATCGTCGAACTTATCCGCCGCCCCGACAAAATCGTAAATGGTGAAATAGAACTTCTCATCAAAAAGCCGTGTTCCTCGCCCAACAATCTGCTTGAACTCCACCATTGAATTGACAGGTCGCATTAAAACGATATTTCTCACATTCCGCGCGTCCACTCCCGTAGAAAGCTTCTGCGAGGTTGTAAGTACGACCGGTATTGTCTTCTCGTTATTCTGGAACTCCCTGAGAAAACGCTCTCCCTCTTCCCCGTCATTCGCCGTCACACGTCGACAGTAGTCAGGCGTCTTTTCATCTATCTTCTGATACTTATTCACCATCCCCATAATCTCCATCGCATGCGGCTGGTTGTAGCAGAAAATAATCGTTTTATCCATAGGATTGATTTTACCCAAAAGCTCTTTCACGCGCTCTTCGTCGCGTTCGCGGATACGGATGCGTCCCCTGTAGAAATCCTTCTCTTCGTATGTCTTATCCTTATCGAGTTCATCCTCGCCCGCTTCCACGATATCACATTCGTCATATTCGTATTCATCAATGGTGCAAGTCGCTTTCTGGACGCGAAACGGTGTCAAGAAGCCGTCTTCAATGCCCTGCAAAAGCGAATACTCATAAACCGGACGCCCGAAATATTTATACGTATCGGCGTTCACATCGCGCTTCGGCGTCGCCGTAAGTCCAAGTTGACAGGCGCAAGAAAAATATTCAAGAACCTGCCGCCAAGTACTTTCATCCTTCGCACCCCCGCGATGACATTCGTCAATTATAATAAAATCGAAGAAATCGGGCGCATACTGACGATAGAACTCTTCACCCTTTTCGCCGCACATGAACGTATCGTAAATCGTAAAGAAAACCGTCGCGTTCGTCGGCACTTTATCGCCGCGTTTGTGAATCGCCTTGGGAGTGATACGAGCAAGCGCATGTTCATCAAATCCGCTGAAATCTATAAGTCCCTGATTGGCGAGAATATTGCGATCCGTAAGAAAAAGAATGCGCGGCGTCCTTTCACCCGGCTTTCCGTTACCCTGTGCAGCCTGCAGATTCCACTTCGCCTTAAAAAGTTTCCACGCAATCTGAAAGGCGATAAACGTCTTGCCTGTACCTGTTGCAAGCGTCAAGAGAATGCGCTTTTTACCTTCCGCTACCGCATCCAACACTCGATTTACCGCAAGCACTTGATAGTAACGCGGCTTTTTAACCGCGTCTACCCAAAACGGCACCGCGTCAAACGCATTGCGCCAAGCGCACTCCGTTGGAAACGCGCGCGCCCAAATCTCCTGCGGACTCGGAAACGCCTTCACAACCTGAGTGCCGCCCGTTACAAGATCAACCTCGATAATCTCCTTGCCGTTCGTCGTGTACGCGGCGGTCATACCGAGATTGCGTCCGTACTTAAGCGCCTGTTCGTATCCCTCAATGGCCTGATGCTCATCGCTCTTCGCTTCAACAACGACTAAACGCCTCCCGCGATGCGTGAGAATGTAATCGGCACGAAGTGCCTTGCCACGTACCTTACCGACTCGCCCGGGCGCAAACTCACACGCTGACTGCTCAACGAGGATCTGACATTGATTCTCCTTCGTCCAACCAGCCGCACGAATCGCAGGAGTAATTAAATCTTCTCTTGTTTGCGCCTCATTCATAATTTACAATCTCCCCTCGAATGCTTCGCGTAAAACCGCCTGACGCATCTCCACACAATCGGCAATCTGCTTGGTGTAATTCTGCTGGAGTTGTATGCTAAGTTCTTGTATTCTTCCAATGCACGACATAATCTCATCTTGTTCGTGAACAGGAGGAATCGGCACTAACATATTACTATATTTCTCTGCATTGACATTAGGTTGAGCAGCTGCAGCCTGAGACTGTTGGATAAAGAGCTTATAGCGAGAAGTCTTAGTAAAGTAGAATAGATATTTTGGACGAATAATACTCTCGTCAACCCTAGCACGAATCAAATATCCTGCATATACACACACCCCATCAGATAGAGAATACATGTAACTTTTCCCTACCGTCGCGCCAGTCCTAGCAAATACCAAGTCCCCATCTTTCAAAACATGCTTTGCATCATATTCTTTTGGTGACACTAAATCATTAAGCAATCTTCCATTGTCATCTATGTCAGTAATACGAATGTAACGAACTCGAGCATCATAGACCCGTGATGGAGAACAAGTGCCATAAGATAACTTTCCTATACACACCTCCCCCAGCCGCTTCTCCACCCAGCCATCTTTCGGGCGCATCGCCTCATCAAGCGCGGACTGAAAAAGTTCCTTCGCGTTCGCAAGATTCTTCTCGGCATTGGCTTTCAACTTATCAATCTTCTCAAACGCCGCATCAATCTTCGCCACAATCCTTTTCTGCTCGGCAAGAGGCGGGATGGGGATGGGAACGCTCCTTAATGATTGGCCTGAGATACACTTAAATGTAGTTCCTGTACCACGCGCATCCAACTCGGTTTCACTCGCTTGTAAGAAATAATATAAATACCGCTGTTCTCCTTCAAAACGCAAAGCTGAAAGTCCGCGTCCAATACAACATTTCTCATTAGCAAAATTAACAGGACCAATCGGCGCACGAACCGACAACAACACATCCCCAGATTGAGCAATTTTAACCGGCTCGCTACACCATTTTACCGGCGTAGGATATTCAGCCCCAAACTCTGTCTTGCCCTGATAAAAAGGGAGGCCATCGCGCATAATGTTATAAGACTTTGAATCAGGAGATGCGCCCATAATTATTTCGCACACCTCGCCCAATTTCTTTGTCACCCAACCGCTTTTCATTTCACACCTCCGCATAAATATTCGGCGGTCACGCGGGGACGCACGACCCTACCATGACCCACTCTCCACCTCTACACGGCATAAAACCACACCTCTTTCCGTGTATTCAGTGTATTCCGTGGTTCAAAACCTCCTTCACTCATAACTCCCCACTCCTCCACTTAACTACCTCACCCCAACACTTTCAGAATGTCGGCGAGAATTGCCGCGTTTGACTTATCAAGCTTCGCCATTTCAGAGGCGATTTCCTTAGGACTGCGCATCACCTTCTCGTCTTTTACATTTGGGTTCCTGACCGTCAAATCGTACGTTTCAGGATCAAGATCGGCAACATCAACCGTCCACGAATTCGCGCTGTCGACTTTCTTTTTGAAAAGCTTTCGAAATTCCGCAAGATCGTATTCATTAAGCGGACTCGTTTTGCCGAGCGTCCGATTGAGGTTGAGCTGGTAAAACCACGTCTTCTTCGTCGGACGCCCCTTCTCAAAGAACAGCACCACCGTCTTCACGCCAGCCATAAACACCTTCTGCGGAAGATCGAGAACGGCATAAAGGTTGCAGTCAGCTAAGAGCATCTTGCGGAGCGCCGCCGCATCGCCGTTCGAAAGAAACGTATTCTTAATGACAATACCTGCGCGTCCGCCGGGCTTGAGCATACGGATAAAATGCTCAAGAAACATATACGCCGTCTCGCCCGTCTTGATGGTGAAATTCTCCTTGATTTCGCCGCGCTCCGAGTTCGAGCCGAAAGGCGGATTGGCAAGTACAAGATCAACATGTTGAGACGGCTGAATATTGGCGAGGTTTTCTGCGAGCGTATTCGTAAGCAGAATATTCGGAGTCTCCACGCCGTGAAGAATCATATTCATCGTACCAATGATGAACGGCAAAGCCTTCTTTTCTTTACCGAAAAGCATCTTCTTCTGCAGCGTCTCACGCTCTCGCGCCGTTTTGCATAGCTTTATGAGATACTGAAACGCTTCGCAGAGAAACCCCGCCGAACCGCATGCGCCGTCATAGATTTTCTCGCCGATTTTCGGCTCCAAAACTTCAATCATCGAACGGATAAGCGGACGCGGCGTATAGTACTCGCCTCCGTTGCGCCCTGCGTTACCCATACGGCTGATGCGGATTTCATAGAGCGAACTCATCTCATGCTGATCTTCGCTCGACTGAAAGCGCAGATTATCGACTTCATCGAATACGTCGCGCATCACATAGCCGCTCGTCAACTTGCATTGAATACCGCTGAAGATTTCACCAATCTTATACTGAATTGTATCGGGCGAAGTCTCCGATGACTTGAACGAGCGCAGATACGGGAAAAGCCTGTCACGGACAAATTCAAGAAGATCATCGCCCGTCTTAGTCTTGGCAAGATCCTTTTCGCCGTTATTCTTCGGAACAGCCCATGTACTCCAGCGGAATTTTCTTTCAATAATTGGGCAATATTTGCGTCCGTCAAGTTCCGCCGCATCTTCACGGCTCTTTTCAAGGTCATCAAGATACTTCAAGAAGAGAATCCAGCTCGACTGCTCCACATAATCAAGTTCACTCCCGCAACCCGAATCTTTCCAAAGGTTGTCATCGATACGCTTGTAAATCTGATCGTACATTTTTATGAACCTCTTGCCCGCCTCTCCCAAAGCTCGCCACATCGCGGACAAAAAGAAAACGCGGCGTGCCTCATACCCATGTCTCAATCGAGGCACCGCCAAGCGCCCAGCAAAAAACACGAATACAAGACACACCACGCGGATTACCCACGCAGCGCATCTTACATACCCGGCTTTTCTTATGAAAATTTTGGCGGTTTTCGATTAAAGCCAAATACGCAAGATTGCGTACGTTGTTACGGTTAGGTTTCCCACCCGCAACTCGTTCCTATTGAGGTTTTGTTAGTTTCAAGTTCCTTGTTTCGAGTTATAACTCTAAACTCCCTCACTCTGAACTCTAAACTCCTAACTCCCTCCTGGAACCACCTGCCGCGTTAAGCAGTCACGCGAGGTGAGCGCAATCCTGCCGTCGCGACTGGTCTATATTTCGTTCAATCTATCGTTAGATTCCTCCTTATTGCTACCATAATAAAGAATCATCTTCTTTATTACCTTTAAGTGCTTATATTATACCAAATTCCAATTCTGTCACAACAAGGTCAGCAACTGTAATTTTTGCCTAAAATTTCGTTCCCTTGTTTAAGTGTGTAGTCTTTACATCTTTTCAATGCGCGTCAGCGCATGGAAAAGATAGCAAGGTGAATGGGGGGTGCGGGGGGAAAGAGGGAAGGAAGGAAAACCAGACCCGCCAC
>JAHBAE010000093.1 GCA_018384485.1 Kiritimatiellia bacterium | reverse complement strand
ATGGACGCACCACTTAAGGCGAAGCCTTAAGGTGAGGGTGGACAGCGACGGTTCAATCGCGCTCGCCGCGATTCGTCACTGCCGCAGTTTTCGTGGTTGCGGCTTCGCCGCAAAATTCATTGTGTTCCGTGATTTCGCTAATTACTAATCACTAATGATTCGCTGGATTTGCTTGGGCGCGGATTCTGTCGCGGCGGCCGGAGTTTGCCGATCGCTGTGATTGGTCGAAGTTGAAGCCGCTCGCCTGGCGGCAGCTCTTGATGCGCCAGCCGCAATTTGCTGACAAGTGCGATAAGTGGGAAGAGATGCGTCCTTTCGATGTCGAGGAATTTCAAACATGAGTGGAAGAAGGGTCTTTTGCCAATTTTCCAAGCGCAAAAGAAGTTCGCAAGTAGAGTCAGTTTGACAGTTTGCGAGTTTGCAGTAGTGACGGATTGACGGTATTACATGTTATTTGTTATAATTTTTTCTATGCAAAAAAGTATTATTTATTCGGTGGCGATAATCGTTGCGGTATTGGCGGCGCAGGCTGCGCCCGTTATTGACAACACTCCTACACGCGTGCAAACTACGCTCAATCCGGCGCTCCCATTAAAAGGCTGCCTTGTGCCGAAGGATGTCTCTCGTGTCTCCTCATCGCGCTGGTCGGTCGATGTCGCTGGAACTGATCGTGAACACGCAAGTTACGTTGCAGTGCGTGAATATCTGCCGCCGTTAGGCATTCGCCGTCTTCGCACGCAGGCGGGATGGGCGAGATGCGAAAAAGAAAAGGGGATGTATGATTTCAGGTGGCTTGACCAGATTGTTTTTGATGCGGCCAAGCGCAATCTTGAAGTGTGGCTTGAAACAAGTTACGGCAATCCCATATACAAGGGTGGCGGCGGGCGCGGCCTTGCGGGAGGAATGCCTACGAGCGAGGAGGCGCTTGCCGCATGGGATAAGTGGGTGCGCGCGCTTGCGAAGCGCTACAAGGGGTATGTGCTCGACTGGTGCGTGTGGAACGAGCCTGATTTGCGCGGGGCTAACAGTATTTCAGAGATAATTCCTTTTACAGTCAGAACGGCTGAAATAATCAAGTCGGAAATTCCAGATGCTCGCATTGCGGCCTGCGCGCTTACGTGGGCAAATGTTGAATTTATCCGTCCGTTCTGCACGGCGCTGAAAGCCTCCGGCAAAGAAAGCCTTTTCAAGTGGATTGCGTATCACCACTACAACTATAATCCCGATGACGGCTACGATGCTGAAATTGCGGCGATGCGCAAGGTTGTGAAGGAATTGACGCCCAGTCTTGAACTTTGGCAAAATGAAAGCGGCACGCAAAGCGAATGGTGCAAGGCTGGCGCGATAAACAATAGGCCTTGGACTGAACTTAAGCAGGCTAAGTGGAACTTGCGCCGTTATATCGCAGACCTTGGACTTGGCGACTATACTGGCGTATTCCACGCTTGCGACCTTGAGTACGTCAATTCTGGGTTTCATGACGGGCTTGTGCGCTATGGGCTTATCAAGACGGCAGGCCAAGCTGATGATTACCGCGTTCTGAAGGTGAAGATGGCGTATTACGCCGTGCAGAACGCAGTGTCTGTTTTCAATGACGCTCTTGAGCCGCTTCCAAAGGACAAGGGCGGAGCTACCATTTCAGGAGAAGGCAGAACCGCGTTTTACGTATTTCGCGACCGCGCAAGCGGGAGTCTCGTTCCCGTTTTTTGGGATTCTTCAAAGGAGCCTTCCGACCTTAACAATGTTTCAAAAGTCACTGTGAGCGTTCCTGCCCGGCCTTTTAAATCGCCAGTCTGGGTAGATGTTCTTACGGGAAATGTTTATGCTATTGCCAAGGAAAATGTTTCCGTGAAGGATGGTAAGACAATTTATTCTTCGTTGCCATGCTACGATTCGCCTTCGTTCATCTGCGAGGAGGCGATGATAGAGTATGCTGTACCTGAGGTTGTCAAATATGCGCACAAGGAGGCTCTATGAGCAGCTTTACTCGCCGTGATTTTGTGAAAGGCGCTGCGGCGCTTACCGCAAGTGGTGCTGTTGGATGTACGGCGAAATTCGCCTGTGAAGGGAAGGCTTCCTCGCCGAATTACTGGTGCACATGGGCAACTCAGGGGAAGATGCTTGAGAGCTACAAGACCTCAGGCGGCATTAAATTTGCTGGAGACCAAGGGATTGTAGGCATTCGCGAAAACTTGAACGAGCATGTTCTTTTCAGAAAAGATCTCGGCTGGGCTCGTGCGCTCTATCCTGAATCGCGCGGTGACTTGAACCTTTTGCTTGATGATGGGTGGGACGTAGGCTTCGGGCTGAATCCCTGGCGCGACTGCGCAAAATTCGGTTCGATGATTTTAAGGGAAGAACGCTTCCCTTCGTTCAAAGGTTCGCCGGAACAGCGCCTGAAAACTCTCGTCAACAAAGTGAAGGATCTTGGCTGGAGAGGCCTTGGCCTTTGGGTGGCGCCGCAGATGACGGGCGAGAGCTGGGTGAAGCTCCTCCCGTTTGCTGAAGTGAAGGAGGATTTGCGCAGAAAAATCGGCTGGTGCGCTGAGGCGGGAGTTTCGTATCTTAAAGTGGACTGGGGTGCCCGCGACGGCGATATCGCCTATCGCAAATTGATGAGCAGCTTTGCAAAAGAGCTTGCTCCCGATATGGTGGTGGAGCATTGCCGCACACTCGGCATTCCCATCAATGGAGTGAGCAAAGTTACCAAAAACGGTGCCGAGCGCATCGTCATCGGCAATGGCCGCTGGGAAGGGGATGGCGCTTTCGACAAGCGCGTGCGATATCATGCGGAGCAGATTCTGCAGTTCTCAGATTCGTTCCGCATTTACGATATGGTTGAGCCGCTTTTTGTGATTCAGGCCGTTGAGCGCGCGCAGGTGCTGATGAGGATGGCCGAGAAAGTCGGGGGCTATAGCCACATCAATGTTGAAGATGTTCCGTATCTTGCCGCGTCGCTCGCAATGGCTATGGGCGTCATGCGCGCGAACATTTGGCCGAAGCGCGAGAGCGATGTGGTGTGCCGCTGCGAACGCGCGGGCGAAGTTGCGCGCGCCGTTGCGTGGCAGCGTCTTGCGCCTCCTTGCCGCTCTAGCCGCTCGTTCCCGACGCGGCGCAGCGACGCCACTCTTACTGACGAGTGGACATTTAGAGCTTCCGATACTTGGTACAGTGCAGTGCACGGCTTGACAATTCCCCAAACTGCGCCCGCCGTAACTGTGCGAGGCGAAGTTCCATTCCCCGAGGTTGCCGATGCGGGCGAGGGTGTGCCGCTTGTAACTGCCATGCGCCATCCGAACGGAGCTCTTGCTATAGCCGCGCTTGCGCGCGTCAGCAAGAGCAAAGGCTACTTTACGCCTGCCGCTTCCGTTCGTTTTCCGGTGGATGCGGCAGATTGCCCCGTCGGAGTTTTCGGCCGCTTCAAGACTCTCGTCCTTTTATCGCGCAGGGATCCTTCCGAGGTTCTCGTGCGCGATCTTGCAGGCGGACGCGTTCATGATATCCGCAAGGCCTGCAAGGTCGAGAAAGCGGGCGAGCTTTTTGAGGTTACACTCCCTGGAGAGCTTCTTGAAAAAATAGGCAGAGAGGCGATAGGCGACCTCTCTGCTCCAGGTGCGCTGGTGCATATTTAATTTACGTTACCAGGTGATCTTGGCATAGCCTGACGAAGGCACTGGGAGGCGGACGAGTCCTTCTCCCGCCTCAAGCGTGCCTGCGCTTTTCCCGAAAACGTCGAACGCTTCAATCTTTGAAGGCTTTGCCGCGAAATCGACGAGCATGGCGCTTGTGCCGGTTGCGTTAACAAGATATACGCTTTTGTCGGGCTTGCCTGTTTTCACGCAGGCGTTTTCGGCGTAGCAGGCGATTATGCGCTCTTTCCTATCTTCGCCCTCTACCCAAGAGAAACCGTTTTCGGGGTGGTGGGGGGTGAAGTCCCCTTTGAGAAGAGCGTTGCGATGCTCCTGTGAGAATTTAATCCAATGTTGAATGACTTCACGGTGCTCTGGCGTCACGCGCTGGAGAATCATAGAATACTGAATTGTTGAGAAAAGTACATTCAGGATAGGAAGCGCCGCGCCTTGAGGCGTTTCGTCTTTGCTCCAGACTAGCATATCTGAATGGACTGCAGTCTTCCCGGATGTGAGCCGCAGCGAGCAGATTCTTCTGCGGTTAAGGTAAGGGTCGGCGGGAGTATCGGCGGCCCGTATCATATTGCCGTACTGCCTGATGGCGGGGCCCATGTACCTCTGACGAAATTCAATCATAACATCCGGGTTTATTTTTTTCAGACGCTGAAGAACATCTTTCATAAGGCGGTCGACAGCCTGTGGCAGCGAACGGTAGTCGCGCCCCGCGTAGTTATCTTTGATTGCAGGGTCTTGCGCGGGAAGTGCGAAGCAGTCGATGAAGTCTAATTTGAGACCGTCAAAACCCCATTCGCCCACGGCACGCTCGTAAGTTTTTAACAGATATTCGCGCACTTCGGGGAAGCGCGGGTCGAGTACGCTGTCGCTCAGAAACATTTTCTTGAAGCGGTTGTAATTTTGCGCTTCATTGCCCATAAAGGGGACTGCAAGCCAAAGCATGTATTTAAGCCCCGCTTCATGCACCTTCGCCACGTGCGCCTTCATGTCCGGGAAGCGACTTTTTACGGGCATCCAATCGCCTGCCTTGCTGTAGAAGTCCTTGCTGTCCTCCTTCTGCCAGCCGTCGTCGAGGATCATCGTTTTCATGCCGAGTTTTGCGGCAAGCTTGGCTTCCTTTTCAAGTTCCTTGTCATGAACATCCTGAAGGTACGCGTACCATGTGGAATAGAGCGGGTCGTATGCCGACTCCGGGACGTGCGCGGGAGTGAAGGAGTTTTTCGACTCAACCCATTCAGTGCAGCTTTTGACGGTATCGACCCAATTGCGTCCGCGCCTGTCGAGAAGGACGGATACTTCATATTCTTTAAGAGGCGCGACTGGCTGAACGAAGAACTCGCATCTGCCGACGATTTCGCAAGTGCGGTCATCAACATAAAGGCCGTATTCGAGAAAGTTGAACGCCTCGGAGCAGGCGATTGCGACTGGAGAGACGCCTGCTGAGTTGAAGCCGACGGCAATGGGAGTGTTTTGCGCCAGCTGCGAGGTGTATTTCGTCGCCCACTTCCACCAGAGCTGCGGAGCTAATTGGAATTTTTCCTTTTCAATGTCGCTCGTCCAGACATTCTGCACGCCGGCTCCGCTGACGCGGAAGAAAACGCCGAACTTCGGAGGCGTCGCTTCTGTTGGCGAGGAGATTTTAACCGTCACAACATCGCGCCCATTGTCATTTGAGGCTTTTACATCAAATTTCC
>JAHBAE010000091.1 GCA_018384485.1 Kiritimatiellia bacterium | reverse complement strand
TGCTGCGCTGCTGGTTGTTGGTTGCTGAGACACTTCCAACGCATTAAAAACGATTCAGGGGCCCAAAAGGGGAAGGATCGGCTTTTAATGCGTTGGCCGTAGGTGCCATACGCCCGAGCGCGGCTGGAAAAGCCAGCGCCAGTGCAGAAACAACAAGCGTAGTTTTCTTCATGAGTTTATCCTTGCGTTTTTGTGAAATCAGTTTTGCGAAATTCAAAACTCCGCGCGAATGAATTTTTCAAGCGCATCTTTCCAAGGCGGAGTTCTATAGCCGAGCACATTAAGGGCGCTCTTGCGCAATGCCGAATTTTTCGGGCGCGGGGCGGGGCGCGGAAACTCCTCCGTAGTGCAGGGAACTATTTCCCGCTTGAACCGCTCACCCAGAAGACGCTTTATCTCACAGGCGAAGTCATACCACGAACACGCCTCTTCGCACGTTGCGTGAACGATGCCCGAAACTTCAGGCTTTTCAAGAATAAACGCTATCGCATCTGCAACAACTTCAGTTGAAGTGGGATTGCCTCGCTGGTCGTCGACGACTTTAAGAGCCTCCCCGTCCTTCGCGCCCAGTGAGACCATGGTATGAACGAATGAAGGGCCTTGAGGGCCGTAGAGCCACGCCGTGCGAACGATCACGGCAGAGGGGCAGAGCATCGTAACCATCCTCTCGCCCGCAAGTTTCGACGCCCCGTAAACCGTGCGGGGCGAAGGAAGATCGCCCTCTCCCCAGGCCCAGGGCTCGCGCGGAGGGACGCCGGAAAAAACGTAATCTGTTGAGACGGCGATAAGCCGCGCACCTGAGGCTGCGCATGCGAGAGCGACATTGCGGGAGCCTTCTTCATTGATGCGAAAGGCAAGGTCTTTGTTCGTCTCGCAATCGTCCACTTTCGTCATCGCCGCGCAATGAATGACTGCATCAGGCGCGAACGCCTCGATTTTAGAGAAAATCCCCTCGCTGTCGGTAATGTCCCAATCTGGAAGATCCGCCTCTTGCACCGTATGCTCCGAAAGGCGACGGCGCAATTCGCGCCCGAGCATGCCTTTGCCGCCTGTTATTAAAATCTTCATTTCGCTTTTGCTTCCCTTCCCAATAGCTCAACCATATTTGCACCAAGAAGAATGATTTGCCAACTCATATAAAGCCACGCAAGAACTATTGGTATGAAAGCGAACGACCCATAAAGCGCGGAAGACTTCGCTATACCAACCTGAGCTATCGCGCATAATTTCATCCAGCCGCCGAAGAGGAGCGCCGTGGCAAAGCCGCCCCAAAGCGCGTGGCGAGATGCGACGCGGCAATTCGGCAGGAACCAGAAGATGAAAGAGAAGACGAGCGTCGACATTCCAAAAGTGAAAACGAATCTAATGACATGAGAATCAAGAAGCGTGACAAGCCCCTCGCCAAGCCATTTTGTTACAGCCGTCATATCGGAAGTTGCGAGAATCACGCTGCGAACAGCTCCCATTACCGGAAGCGACATTGCGGCCGTCGCGAAAACCGGAAGAACCGTAAGCAGAAGAAGATACGCCATAGCGCGTTTCCACACGGGCCTTGACGCCGAGACGCTCCAAATCTGATTGAAGCTTTCCTCCACCATGCTGAGCGATGAGATTATCGTCCAAAGTAAAAAGCAAAAACCTATCCAGCCGAAAGTGCCGATATCAAAAGCGTCGATCCGCTCAAATAAAGTATTGGCGACGCTCCTCGCCTGCTGGGCGAACGCCTCGACCGCGGCGCGGCCCGCCTCGCGCTTCTCCTCCGATTCGAGAGCGTTTACTGACGAAGCTAACATGCTCTCGCGCCCAGTTTCTATGTCAGTTATAAAAACATCTATCTGCTTGTTGATGTAGGCTTTTGCATAATCGTCAACACCAACCGCTTTTGCAAGAACGAGGACACAGCACAAAATGGGCATGATCGCAAGAAGAGAAAAATACGTAAGCCCCGCAGCATGCATCGCGCAACGGTTGGCAAGAAAATTGCGTGCGAGTTGGCAACACCAAAAAAAAACTTTTTTCATGCGATGTATTATACCATCTAACCGTCTCTTAGTGAGAAAAAAAGAGAGTTGCGCTTAAAAATGGCGCAACTCTCTTCGTATGCCTTAGGCTGCGGTCTTACTTGACCTCAACTTCGGCGCCAGCCTTCTTGAGCTGTTCGGCGATCTTCTCAGCCTCGTCCTTGGCGATTGCTTCCTTGACCTTCTTGGGAGCGCCATCGACCATATCCTTGGCGTCCTTGAGGCCGAGACCGGTAATCGCACGGATTTCCTTAATGACCGCAATCTTGTTTGCACCAGCGGCCTTGAGGATGACGTCGAACTCAGTCTTCTCTTCAGCGGCAGCGGCAGCGCCACCGGCAGGAGCAACGGCTACGGCAGCAGCGGCGGAAACGCCCCATGCCTCTTCGAGAGCCTTGACGAGCTCGTTGATTTCGAGAACGGTCTTACCGGACAGTTCCTTGATGATTTCTTCGTTTGTCATTTTTCTGTTCCTTTTTTACTTGTCAACCCTTGGCGTGTTCCATCCAAGGGAAAATGTTTTTTTTCTTACGCCTCGGCTGCGGGCGCTGCCTCTGCCGCGGGGGCTTCGGCTGCGGGTTCCTTCTTCGCCTTCTCGGAAAGAACGCGGGCAAGGCGAGTGGCAGGCTCCTTGAGGAGCATGAGCAACGTGGCCCTGAGTTCGTTCTTGCCGGGGACCTTGGAGAGAGCCTCGACCATAGCCGCGTCGACGATCTTGCCGTCGTAATCGGCACCCTTGACGGAAGCCTTGCCGGCGGAATTCTTGACGAAGTCCATAATGGCCTTGGCAACAGCCGTAGGTTCACCGTGACCCGTGACGACAGCAGTGCCGCCAACGAGCATCGCGTTGACCTCTTCGCTCCAGTTCTTCTCCTTCGCGACCTTGGCGAGGAAAGAATTCTTGACGACGAGCAAGCGGCTATCAAGCGCGCGAAGATCCTTACGGAGCTTGGCGAACTGAGCAACCGTCACACCGCCGTGATTGATCATGAAGCAGTAGTCGGAATCCTTGACACGGGCGACGACTTCTTCGAGAATGGCAACTTTTTCAATGCGCATCTTAAGTTCCCTCCTGTTTATTCGGCAACCGATGTGACGAGCACGGGAACGCCGACGCCCATGGTGGAAGAGATGCTCATCGCCTTGATGAACACGCCCTTGACGGACGCAGGCTTCGCGGACTGGATTGCGGAAACGATAGCCTTGACGTTTTCAACAAGCTTGTCTTCGTCAAACGAACGCTTGCCGGCGACGACTGCCACGTTACCCGTCTTATCCATGCGGAAATCAACCTTGCCGCCCTTGGCCTCTTTGACTGCGGAAGCTGTATCATCAGTAACCGTACCAGTCTTGGGATTGGGCATAAGGCCGCGGGGACCGAGCACGCGAGCGCACTTACGCACTTCCTTCATGGCCTCGATGGTAGCGATGGCGACATCGAAATCGCACCAGCCTTCCTTCGTGACCTTCTCGATGAGATCGGCGAGACCGACATAGTCCGCACCGGCCTGACGAGCCTCTTCAGCGTGATCGCCGCCTGCGAAAACGGCTACCTTTACAGTCTTGCCAGAACCGTTGGGGAGCTTGACGGCGCCGCGAACTGCAGTATCACCCTTTGTGAGCTCCTTGCCGAGACGGAAATAAACATCGACCGTTTCATCGAACTTGGCGCCAGGGTTCGCCTTGACGAACTTGATGGCCTCTTCAATTGAAACAGGCTTCTGCGGCGCCTTCTTGGCCGCGTTGAAATACCTCTTACCGTGAGTGCTCATTCGACCACCTCGATTCCCATATTGCGAGCCGTGCCCTCGATCATCTTGACCGCCTGCTCCGGATCATCAGTATTGAGATCGGCCTTCTTCATCTCAACAATCTTGAGAAGCTGAGCCTTGGTGACCTTGCCGACCTTATTCTTGTTGGGAACGCCGCTGCCCTTGGCAAGCCCTGCTTCCTTCTTGAGAAGCGTGGACGCCGGCGGCGACTTGAACTGCAGCGAGAAGCTGCGGTCCTGGTAGACCGTAATGACTACGGGGATGACAAGACCTGCGTCTTTTGCAGTCTTGGCGTTGAACTCCTTGCAGAACTGCATGATGTTGACACCAGCAGAACCAAGGGCGGGACCTACGGGCGGCGCGGGGTTCGCGGCACCGGCAGGAATCTGGAGTTTGACAACTCCTGTAACCTTCTTAGCCATAATAAAGTTCGCTCGGTCGCTTAAGCCTGATCTGCCTTCTTAACGGCAAATTGCGAAAACTCCCTCGCTCACTCCCTTTCTCATTCGTGCGGCTCCTCCCGGGGACCCTGCCCGGTCAAACGGACCGCAAAACCTGCCGTTACTGACGGAGAGATTCGAACGTCTCTTCGACGGCGACTTTCTCCACCTGCCAGTATTCGACGTCGACCGGGACTTTGCGACCGAAGACTTGAACTTCGACCTTGAGTTTGCCCCTGTCGGGATCCACCACGCTGACCAGGCCCGTCAAACCCATAAACGCGCCGTCAACAATCTTCACCGTCTCATCAACGTTGAAAACAACTTTCGGACGCTCAACCATCTGACCGCTCGATGGCTTGTCGAGAATGATTGCGTCCACTTCACTCTTCTTGAGCGGCTGAGGCCTATCTCCGCCAACGAAACCGATGATACCCGGGGTTTCGCGGAGGAACTGCCATGTGCGCTCGTAAATCGCCTTCTTCCCGTTTTCATCGACCCCTGCCGCTTCATCATAAAGAGCGAGCTCGCAAAGGCAATAGCCTGGGAAGAACTTCTTTGTTATCGTGCGCTTCTTACCGTTCTTCTTCTCAGTAACCCTCTCAGTGGGAACAACGCACTGCCCGATAAACTCCTCCATGCGCTCGAGCTTGACGCGCGCTTCAATTGAACGCTGGGCCTTGTTTTCCTGACCAGTCAGCGTGTGAAGCACAAACCATTGTTTTTCCATTTCAGACCCCCTAGGAGATACACTTTTTTACCAAAGCCTCACGCTCCTGCATGAACCGCCTTGATTACTCCCTCAATCGCCTTATCGCATACAAGCGTGGTTGCGGCGAGGATGAAGATGAACGAAATGACGACAAGAGTCGATTCCCAAAGCTCATTCATTCCAGGCCAGGTTACACGCTTAGCCTCTGCGGCAACACCTGAAAGATACTTCTTCGTTTTCTGTATTACGTTCATACTTTAAACCGAGTCCGTTTATTTGGCAGGGTAGGAGGGAATCGAACCCCCATAGGCGGTTTTGGAGACCGCTGCACTGCCATTGTGCTACTACCCTATAATATTTCGAGACTGTCCGCCGGAAATTAAACCGGCAGATGAGGGTTACTTACCCTTAGTCTCCTTGTGAGTCGTACGCTTGCGGCAGGACGGGCAGAACTTCACCTTCTCGAGACGCTCCGGCATAGTCTTCTTATTCCGCGTCGTCGTGTAGTTGCGGTTCTTGCACTCGCCGCATGCTAATATCGCGAGTTCACGCATGACTTTTTACCTCTATTCCGATGGACCTGTCAACTGATCAAGCCTCGCCCGCGCCCCCGGGCCGACCACTTCGGCCGGGATTGCGGGCAGGCATCTCACAGAAGACTTTATGTCTTACTTGATAATCGCAGAAACCGTGCCGGCGCCGACCGTGCGGCCACCTTCGCGGATAGCGAAACGCATCTTCTCTTCGAGAGCGACAGGAGCGATGAGCTTGACAGCGATCTCGACGTTGTCACCAGGCATAACCATCTCAACGCCCTCGGGGAGCTGGATGTCACCAGTTACGTCCGTCGTACGGATGTAGAACTGAGGACGATAGCCCTTCATGAACGCGGTGTGGCGGCCACCCTCTTCCTTCGTGAGGATGTAGACCTGGCCCTTGAACTCGGTGTGAGGAGTGATGGTGCCGGGCTTGGCGAGAACCTGACCGCGGGCGACATCTTCCTTCTTCGTACCACGGAGGAGGCAGCCGATGTTATCGCCGGCCTGACCCTGATCGAGAAGCTTACGGAACATTTCAACGCCCGTGCAAGCAGTCTTGGCCGTCGGCTTGAGACCGACGATTTCGACTTCATCGCCGACCTTGATCACGCCGCGCTCGACACGACCGGTAACGACAGTGCCGCGACCTTCGATCGAGAAGATGTCTTCGATCGGCATAAGGAAGGGCTTGTCGAGCTCGCGCTCGGGCTCGGGAATGTAGGAGTCGAGAGCGTCCATGAGCTCGGTGATGCAGTTGCACGCCGCATCATCCTTGCTGGCAGCCTGCGTGGCAGGATAAGCAGCACCGCGGATGACGGGAGCGTTGTCACCATCATAATCGTACTTAGAAAGGAGTTCGCGAACTTCCATCTCGACGAGGTCGAGCATTTCAGCGTCTTCAACGAGGTCGCACTTGTTGAGGAAGACCACAATCTTCGGCACGCCGACCTGGCGGGCGAGAAGAACGTGCTCGCGTGTCTGAGGCATGGGGCCGTCAACAGCGGAAACGACGAGGATAGCGCCGTCCATCTGAGCCGCGCCGGTGATCATGTTCTTGACGTAGTCGGCGTGGCCGGGGCAGTCAACGTGCGCGTAGTGGCGTTTGTCCGTCGCGTACTCGACGTGCGAGGAGGCGATCGTCAAAATCTTGGTGGCGTCACGACGGCCAGCAGACTCGGAAGCCTTAGCGACCTGATCGTACTTAATCTCTTCGCAGAGGCCCTTGAGAGCCTGAACGTGCGTGATGGCGGCCGTAAGTGTGGTTTTACCGTGGTCGACGTGGCCGATTGTGCCGACGTTCACGTGCGGCTTACCGCCGCGATCGAATGTTTCCTTAGCCATTTTTATTAGCTCCTGTGAGTTGTTTTTCTTCTTGCTCGCCCTGTTGGAGCCACCTATCGGAATCGAACCGACGACCTCATCCTTACCAAGGATGTGCTCTACCTACTGAGCTAAAGTGGCCTCTTTAGAGGCGAAAACTTGTATAGTATAACACAAAGCCCCTCTTCTTTGCAAGTGGGCATTTTACAGTAAAAAAATTAAATCGCCAAAACGCCCTTTTTGCTTCGTCAAATGGCGTATTGCCCTCAAGGGCCTATATTTGATATAATACGCACATTACGGACCCGTAGCTCAGTCGGTCAGAGCAGGTGACTCATAATCTCCGGGTCGTGGGTTCAAGTCCCGCCGGGTCCACCAATTAATCAGTCAAAGCTCCTGTCAACGCAGGAGCTTTTCTGTCTTAGCGACTGAGAATTTCCTCTCGCACGGCGGCAGGGACGATATCGAAGCTGTCCGTCTCCATCGAATACGACGCGCGCCCCTTTGTGAGCGAGCGGATGGCGGTGGAATAGCCGAACATCTTTGCGAGCGGCACGCGGGCGTGGATAACTTGCATATCGGCGCGCATATCCATATTGAGGACCGTGCCTCGCCGCGCATTGAGGTCGCCCAGAACTTCGCCCACTCCTTCCGGCGGCGTTGTGATCTCAAGACGCATGATCGGCTCGAGAAACTCAGGCGCTGCCGCTTCCGCCGCCTCGCGGAAGCCCATCATCGCCGCAGAGCGGAATGCGATTTCATCTGAGATTTCAGGGTCGACAATCTCAACGCCAGTGCATTTGACCTCGACATCCGTCATCGGGTAGCGCGCAAGAACGCCTGTGGCGACGCCGTCCTCAAGGCCTTGAAGCACACACGACTGCAATTGTTTGTCGGGAACGGCCGCGATAAATTCGCGTGAAAGAGAAACCTTGCGCCCCTGGGAACGCTCAAGCGGAGAGACTTCAACCGTCAGCGTGACGGCATGGCGCTTGCCGCCGAGCTCTCTGTCGAATGTGAATTTCTTAGAAGCCGAAGACGTAAGCGTTTCGCAATAACTTACCATGGGCTTGCCGACATTCGCCGCGCACTTAAACTCGCGCTTCAGGCGGTCAACGAGAATTTCAAGATGAAGCTCGCCCATTCCGGAAAGAATAGTCTGCCCCGTCTCTTCATCTTCACGGAACTGACACGTCGGATCCTCCGCGGCGAGAGCCTTCATCGATTCGACGAGCTTATCCTTGTCGGCAGAGCTCTTAGGCTCGATCGCCATAAACATGACTGGCTGCGGAGATGTGATGCGCTCAAGGTAGCAAGGCTTCATTTCTGAACAGAGAGTATCACCAGTCGTGCAATCTTTAAGCCCTACCACCGCACCGATATCTCCCGCCTTAAGCTCATCGACCTCAATTTGATCGTCGGCAAAAAGGCGCACAATCTTCATAATGCGCTCGCGCTTTTTCGTACGCGGGTTGAAGGCGTTGGCGCCCTTCTTAAGAGCCCCCCCGTACACGCGCACGAAGAAGAGCTTGCCCACATAAGGATCGGTAGCGATTTTAAAGACGAGTGATGTGAGAAGCTCGGAAGCTTTCTGCTCACGAGTGACTTTCTCTCCGCTTTTAAGATCGGTCGCTTCAACAGGAGGACGGTCGGCAGGAGAAGGAAGGTAGCTGCAAATCGCGTCGAGAAGAGGCTGAACGCCTTTGTCTCTAAGAGAAGTTCCGCAGAGAACGGGCACGAAGGAGCCGGCGATAACAAGGCGGCGAATCGCCCCCTTGAGCTCTTCTGCGCTCAAGTCGCCCTTCTCAAGATACGTCTCCATCACCTCTTCATCGCGGTCCGCCACCATATCGACGAGCTCAGAACGCGCAAGAAGCGCATCATCCATCATCTCGGCGGGAATCTCACCGACGGTAAATTTCTTCCCTTCGCTCTCATCATCGAAGAGGATGGACTTCATCTCGATAAGATCGAGAACTCCGGCAAAAGACTCCTCTCGCCCGACTGGAAGCTCCACGGGGCACGCAGGCGCTTTAAGCTTATCGCGCAGCTCCCCTACTACCCGCATGAAATCGGCGCCCATGCGATCCATCTTATTTACAAATGCGATGCGCGGGACGCTGTAGCGATCGGCCTGGCGCCATACCGTCTCAGACTGCGGCTGAACTCCGCCCACCGCGCAGAAGACGCAGACCGCCCCGTCGAGAACGCGCAGAGAGCGCTCCACCTCCATTGTAAAATCGACGTGGCCGGGAGTATCGATGATATTAATGCCGATGCCCTTCCATTCGCAGGAGATCGCGGCAGACTGGATGGTTATGCCGCGCTCGCGCTCCTGGGGCATGAAGTCGGTGGTCGTATTGCCGTCATGCACGTCGCCGTGCTTATGGATCTTCCCCGTATAAAAAAGGATGCGTTCGGTGGTGGTCGTCTTGCCCGCATCAATGTGGGCTACAATACCGATGTTACGCACTCCTGACAAATCAGCGCTCATATTTCTTCCCCATTACGCTTTCTTTTCCGTGCCCCCGCACGCGCATGGGCATGACGAGCAGGCGCCTGAACATGAGCCAGGAATCGAAACATCCTTGCCTGTCCAGCAATACGTGCAAAGCTTTTCCTTTGGCAGCCCGATGGACGAGACAAGATCGTCCACAGTCTGGAATTTAAGCGATGTCAAATTCAGTTTGGCGCGGATGAACTCCACCATCTCTTTATACGCCTCACCATTGTGGTCGATGTATTTGGAAACGTCGGCCCCTTCACCTTCCTTATCGCGGATATAGCGCCTCGTGATCAAGTCATACTCGTTTTTGGAACGCGAGAAGTTTATGAACTTGCAGGGGAAAAGAAGCGGCGGGCAGGCAATACGCACATTAACTTCGCTGCAGCCTTCGGCGTAAAGGCGGTCAGCCTGCTTTGCCAGCTGCGTGCCTCTTACAATCGAATCGTCGCAAAAAACCAATTTCCTGTTGCGGATAAGCCCAGGAATCGGAATAAGCTTCATTGAGGCAACTTTCTCACGCTGCGATTGCTCAGACGGCATAAACGAGCGCGCCCACGTGGGAGTGTATTTGACGAACGGCCTTGAATATTTAACGCCCTTCTCATGCGCGTAGCCGAGAGCGTGCGAAGTGCCGGAATCAGGGATGCCGCAAGCGACATCGGGCGCAAAATCATCGCGCTTGGCCAGCGCCGAACCGCTCCTGTAACGCGCCATCTCCACGTTCCTGCCTTCGTAAGAGGAAGCGGGGAAGCCGTAATAAACCCAGAGGAACGAGCATATCGCCATTTCAGGTCCAGGCTCGATAAGCGTCGTCTCGCCATCGGCGGAAAGCTCAACCATCTCACCGGGGCCTAAATCGCGGACGTAATCGTAGCCGAGATTCAACAGCGCACACGATTCCTGAACGGCGATCATCGCCCCATCCTTGCGCCCGATCACAACGGGGGTGCGGCCGTAGCGGTCGCGAACGGCGTAGAGGCGGCCATCGCCGGAGACGATCAGTATCGAGCAGCTGCCCTGAACACGGCTTTGCACGTATTTGATGCCATCAACAAGATTGCTCTTCGTTGCGATGAGGGCCGAGATTACTTCCGTCGGCCCGACGATGCGGCTTGTGGTGGAATACTGTAGCTGCACGCAGCTGGTAGAGAAAAGCTCGTTTTCCAGTTCTTCAAGATTGGAAACGAGCCCCACCGTCACTATCGCAAACGACCTCGTGCGCGTAAACATCACAAGAGGCTGCGGATCTGTATCGGAAATAACACCTACGCCCACGCGCCCGGAAAACTTTCTGAGATCATGCTCAAATTTCGAGCGAAAGGGCGAGTTTTGAATATTGTGGATAGACCGGCGAAATCCTTCATCGCCGAGAACAGCCATTCCGCCTCGATGCGTGCCGAGATGTGAATGATAATCAGTCGCATAAAAGAGATCGCATACGCAATCTCCTTCAGTTATTACCCCGCAAAATCCGCCCATCTGAAAAACTCCTTCCGTGAGAAGGCGTATTATACCATATTCAACTATGCTTCGTCCTGCTTGCGCGGCAGAACAAAACTAGAAATAAACGCGAAAACCAAAGGAAGCAGAAAAATATTCATAAGCGCAACGCGGCAAACCTCTCTCGCCTCAACACACTCGTCAAGACTCAACCGCTCAAGCGGATTCAACGATGAGACGGGGCGCGTTACCTCAGCCATAAAGCGAGTCACCGTAAGGGCGATGCGGTCGGAAAGTTTCGTCTCAAGCTCGTCGGGATATTGGCTGACGACGCTCGGGCTCGCTTCGCTCACGGCAAGGATGACAATCGCGGAAAAGAGCGCCACGGGCCTGCCGAGCGCGGAAGAAAGAAATAGGCCAAACGAAAGAATGAGCGCGAGCATCGAAACCAACTCGCACCACGCCCTGAAAAGATTAAATGCGTACACCCCTGCCGGCACAAGGAGAGCGACATCTTTGCGGGGCCTCAACATAAGAGGTTTATCGCCTAAGTTTGTGAAAGAAAGAACATCATTGCGATTAGACTCAGAGGCGGAGGATGAAGGCGAAAGCGGGAACGTAAGAACGGCCTGCGTCTGATTGGAAACTGAAGCGCGAAGCGAGCCGATGGCAAGATAGCCTGCCACATCTTCGCGAAGGTCCTGCATATTTGAAAGACGAAGCCTCACGGCCGGAGGGACGCCTTTCTCTGCGCTAAGAGGCTCTTTTCCTACGGAAGAAAAATCAATACGCCATACTGCCACCATGTTGGTGCTTATCGTCTGATAATGATCGACCGCCCTAAACTCAAGAAGCCTCATGACGGTGGAGCGACTGGCCTTCTTAACCTCCTCTGGCGTGTCAGGGTCCTTCATGTACGCATCATACATCGCGCGCGCCTCTTCACGCGGCGAAGGGAGAGACGGCCTTAAGACATGGTAGCAGACTCTCTCGGCGTTCTCGCCGGGCACGCTCAAAGAAGCGAGGCACGCAAGAGCGAGAACGATTGCCCCTGCAGTTGTCAGCGCAGCGCATTTGGCAAGAAACAACAGCTGGTAGCGAACTGGGCGCACCAAAGTAAGCTGCAGCCTCTTCTCCGAGCGCTCGCGGGCAAACGAACCTGACGCCGAGGCAAGAAGAGAAACGAGCGTCAGCGCGAAAACGCCGCCAAGCCCATAGCGCAAATAAACTTCGCGCGCGCCATCAAGGGTGCCATCACCAGTAATCACCTGCGGCACCGCGAACATCCACGCAACCGCCGCTCCCGCAAGAAGCGGAAGAGTGAACGAGCGCACTAAAGACGCGAACTCAAGGCGGAAAATACTGAAAAAGGCCTTCATCGGATTTTTTCTGAAACACCGAGGAACGGAGCGAGGCGAAAATCTTTAACATCGCCGACTTTCGCAAGGAAGAATTCCTCAAGGCTCGTCTCCAAGCGTGAGACCTCGCCCTCGGCGACAGCCTTGCCGTGATTTACAATCGTCACTCTATCGCAAACATCTTGAGCGTCGGCAAGAAGATGCGAAGTCATAAGCACCGTCATGCCACCTGCCGCAAGAGCCTTGACGAGCGTCTTCACCTCTTTTGTCGAAATCGGATCAAGTCCGGACGTGGGCTCGTCAAGAATAAGAAGCTCAGGTCTGCCAATAAGCGATGCGGCAAGAGCCACGCGGCGAGCCATCCCTTTTGAAAACCCTCCAACGCTGCGAGAGGCAACATCTGAAAGCCCCACCATTTCAAGAAGCTCTTTTGTGCGGGAGGCCGCCTCCTTACGAGAAAGGCCGCAAAGCCCGGCGTAGTAGCGAAGAGTCTCGCTCGCCGTAAGGAATGGATGCAGATAACTAAGCTCCGGCAGATACCCTAACCTCCGCCGCGCCTCAATCGACCTTGGAGAAAGACCGAAAAGCTTCACTTCTCCTGCACTTGGAGAAAGCAGCCCGAGAATCATTTTAATAGTCGTCGACTTGCCAGACCCGTTTGGACCGAGAAGCCCAAAAACCTCTCCTTTTCTGACAGAAATTGTCAGCCCGTCAACAGCGGCGACAGTAGGGCGCAACCAGAAATCGCGGAACGTCTTGCGCACATTATCAAGCGTGATGATATTTTGATTGTCCATATTCATTCCCGACCCATACTAAAGTGAACGCCGATGAGAAGAAACGCCGCAAAGGCGGGCAGAGCGAAAAGAATCGAAAGAAGAACTTCTGCGCACTCAAGCGCGCCGCCGCGAGAGAGAGCCTCAACACGATAGTAGTTATCCATCGCAGGCAAAATGAGAGCGAGCGTCAAAGCCGCCGCGGTGGCGGCGCCGTTTGCCTTAAAGCGCATGGAAAAGGCGGCGGCGGAAAAAAGAACTGCCACGATAGGGCATAAAACGAGAAGCATCGCCGGGAAAAGACGGGCCGTCACGCCCCATGAAATAACAGACGCCGTTATCCCGCCGCATAAGGAATAAAGAGCTGAAAATAAAAATGCCGTGAGAACGAAACGACAGCGGAAAAACCTGTTGCATGCCGCCGCGGCAACTGGAGGAAGAACTATCGCCCCCATGCCAAACGCGACGCACGGGCCGTACACGCGCACTAAACGGCCTGTCGCGGCGGCGATCTCGCCCCCTATCGCGGCACCTTTGTGCATAACGAGAGCCGTAGAAAAAACTGTCAAAGCAAAAATTGAAAGCGCGATAAAAGCGCCTGCCGCTTTAGCGAGAAAAAAACCGCCTCTCGAAACGGCGTGAGCCACGGCCATTTCAAAAGTGCCGCTTTCCATTTCGCGGCGGAAAACACGTATCGTGGCAAAAACCGCAAAAGCCGTAGAGCAGATGAAAAGCGCGGAAAAACTTGCGTCTCTTGCCGTGCGCACAGCCTCGCCGAACTGATGGAGATGCAATACGGGAGCTAAAACTTCAATTGCAAGAGCGGAAATTAAAAGCAGAAGCGACAACGGCTCAGAGAGCATCTCAAGAACCGTTGCCGCCGTTATGGACCTATACGCCCTCAACAACTTAGAAATAATTCGTTTGCGTATTCTCGAAGAGGAAGTAGGCGACAACTGCGATGATGACGCACGCTGCCACCTTCACAAGAAGGCATAAAACGCTGGCGGGCGTAGCCTTATCACTTGCAACTGCAACTGGCGCGGGCGGCGACATAGGCGAAATATCCTTTATTTCAGGAACATCGCCATTATCGGCCGGAGTTGCGGAAGGTGCGGGGCTGGCCGCGGCAGTAGGCTTTTTCACCGTAAACTTGCCTCCAGGCTTAATGGCCCCGGGCCGCGTAATCTTCAACGTCTTACGCTGCGTGATGCCCACACTCGCCGACGCATTTGCGGGCGCGTTTTCAGGCGCGGCAGGAGCATTCTCTGCAGGCGTTGCTGCAGGCGGAGGAACAGCGGAAGACTGAGGCGCGGGAGAAGCGGCAGGAGGCTGCGGCTTAAGGCGCTCAGTTGCACCGACGATATCGCTCGGCCGTTTGATACGGATCGTCTTCATCGGGGCATTCTCGTTCTTGACGGGTGCTGCACCCATCGCGTCAGAAAGAGAAATGCGCGAAGTCTTATGCTTTGCCGCTTCCTTCTGCGCGTCAGTCACGGAAGTCTCCGCAATGATACCTGTCTTATGAAGAATCGCCTGCTGCGGAATCGGCTGCGTTACGCCTTTGAGCTTCTGCGTGGCGCCCTTGAGAGCTTCAATCGGCTTCTGCGGAGCGGCTTGCGGAGCGGCGACAGGAGCGGGAGTGGGAGCAGGAGCGGCCGCATTCTCTGCCGGCGCAGGAGAAGCGGCTGCAGGTGCCATTACCGGGCGAGGAAGCGGCTTTACCGTAGGCATGGCGCCAGGCTTGCGTATCTGAGGAACAGCAGGCTTAGGCGGAAGCTTAAGATTGCTTTTCAACGCTGAAACTGTGGCGCCTGGCTTGGGAGGAAGTTTAAGCCCAGGCCTTAAGGCAGAGGCGGTAGCACCCGACATGGAAACGCCCGGCTTGGGCGGAAGCTTAAGCCCAGGCCTTAAGGCAGAGGCGGTAGCTCCCGACGTGGCAACGCCCGGCTTAGGAGGAAGTTTAAGCCCAGGCTTTAAAGCTGAAACCGTTGAACCCGGCTTTGGCGGAAGCTTAAGCCCGGGCCTCAAAGCAGAAACAGTCCCACCAGCAGCGGGAGGCTTCGGCAACGGATTGCTCACCGGCGGCTCACTCGCTACTGGAGTCATTTCAACTGGAGTCATCTCTACTGGCGTCATTTCAACTTCCTCAGCCATACTCCCTCCTTTTTCTGGGAAATTAGACAGCCATCACTTCGGCTTCTTTAGCCTTAAGCTCGGCGTCGATCTTGGCGATACCGTCGTCGGTAGCCTTCTGAATCTTTTCAAGCCCGGCTTTCATATCATCCTCGGAAATCTTCTTATCCTTCTCGAGTTTCTTTACGGCGTCGTTCGCATCGCGGCGGACATTGCGCATCGCAACCTTCTGCGCCTCTGCCTGCGTCTTGGCGACTTTGACGATTTCTTTGCGGCGCTCCTCGTTAAGTTCGGGAACGGTGATGCGGAGAACCTTGCCGTCGGACTGCGGAGTGACGCCGATATTGGCGGCGAGAATCGCCTTGTTTATCGCATCGAGGACGGTGGGATCAAACGGCGCAATCTTGATTTGGCGCGGCTCCGGAGTGGAAATTGTACCAAGATTTTTGATCGGCGTCGGGCACCCGTAGTAATCAACCTTGATCTGATCGACCATCGCAGGAGACGCCTTGCCTGTGCGCAGCCCGGAGAACTGAGCCTTGAGAGCGTCAAAGCTCTTTGCTATTTTCGCTGTAGCGTCATTAAGAACATCAGAAACGTTTTCCATTTTTACTTGCCTGTTTTGAGTTTAATCAAGAAACTATTGTGCCTACCTGATCGCCCTTCACCACACGCTCAAGAGCGCGAGGATCGAAGAAATCAAACACGACTATCGGAATGTTATTATCCATGCAGAGAGCGAACGCAGCCGAATCCATCACCTTAAGGCGCTTCTCGAGGGCCGTCTCATATTTGAGCGAACCATATTTCTTCGCCTTGGGATCTTTCTTTGGGTCTGCAGTATAAACGCCGTCGACCTTCGTAGCTTTGAGCAGCGCCTGCGCGCCGATTTCACTGGCCTTGAGGGCTGCCGCGGAATCCGTAGAGAAATACGGGTTGCCCGTGCCGCCGCCGAAAATAACAACTCTTCCCTTTTCAAGATGCCTTAAAGCGCGCCTCTGAATGAAAGGCTCCGCCAGCTTCGGCATTTCAATAGATGTCATGACGCGCGTAGGCACGCCAATCGATTCAAGGGCATTCATCATCGCGAGAGCATTTATAATCGTTGCGAGCATTCCCATAGAATCGCCCGTAACGCGGTTAACACCTTTGCCCGCGCCTGCAAGACCGCGAAAGATATTGCCACCGCCGAGGACGATGCCAACCTCCACTCCAAGAGAGTGGATTTTTTTAACGCGCTCTGCCATAAACGCAAGATTTTCGGGATCGATACACTCCCCCGTCTTGCGATTTCCCAACACTTCCCCTGAAAGTTTCAAGAGAATACGTTGATATTTGACCTTCTTCTTAGGCTTTTTCACATTCACGGTGCACATTCTATCATTTCGCCCGTCAAAATGCAATAGCATGAGGTCGGCATGTACGGCCAACGCATTAAAAGCCGATTCTTCCCCTTTTGGGCCCCTGAATCGTTTTTAATGCGTTGGAAGTGTCTCAGCAACCAACAACCAGCAGCGCAG
>JAHBAE010000085.1 GCA_018384485.1 Kiritimatiellia bacterium | reverse complement strand
TCGAGGTGCCAAACCGCGGCGTCGATGTGAACTCTCGGCCGCGATCAGCCTGTTATCCCCAGAGTACCTTTTATCCGTTGAGCGACGGCGCTTCCACAAGCTACCGCCGGATCACTAGGTCCCGCTTTCGCGTCTGCTCGAGATGTCTCTCTCGCAGTGAGGCACACTTCTACCCTTGCGCTCTCTGGCACGATTGCTGACCGTGCTGAGTGTACCTTCGAACTCCTCCGTTACTGTTTAGGAGGAAACCGCCCCAGTCAAACTGACCCCCTGGCATTGTTCCCTGGCCGGATGACGGCTCAGGGTTAGAACTCCGCCCAGCTGAAACCGGTATTTCACTTGTCGGCTCCGCGTCCCCTGACGAGGGCGCTTCCAAGCCTCCCGGCTATACTACATACAACTGACCAGAATCCAGTACCAGGCTACAGTAAAGGTTCATGGGGTCTTTCCGTCCTTCTGCGGGTATCCGGCATTTTCACCGGCATTACAACTTCACCGAGATCCTCGTTGAGACAGCGCCCACAGCGTTACACGATTCGTGCAGGTCGGAACTTGCCCGACAAGGAATTTCGCTACCTTAGGACCGTTATAGTTACGGCCGACATTCACGGGGGCTTTGGTTCGGAGCTTCGCCTTGCGGCTAACCCCTTGCCTTGACCTTTCCGCATTGGTCACGTGTCACACTCTATACGTCCACTTGCGTGTTTGCAGAGTGCTATGTTTTTGTTAAACAGTCGCATGGGCCCGTTCAGTGCCCCTCTAAGCATTACCTTAGAGGACCCCTTCTTCCGAAGTTACGGGGCTATGTTGCCGAGTTCCTTAACGAGGTTTCTCTCGCGCGCCTTGGTATATTTGTACCCTCCCACCTGTGTCGGTTTTGGTACGGCTAGCATGTAAGTCACGTGACGCTTTTCTAGGAAGCATGGAATCATGACCTTGCTTCGGGCGAACCCGAAACTTGGAACGTACGTTCCCGTACGCCCAAGGGATAACCATTAACCCTCGCCACTCACCTTCTCCAACATCACGCTTGAACCCTTCATACCAGTTGAGGAATATTAACCTCATGTCCATCGATTACGCCTTTCGGCCTCACCTTAGGTGCCGACTGACCCCGGGCGGACGAACCTGCCCCGGGAAACCTTGGGATTCCGGCGACCAGGATTTTCACCTGGTTTTTCGTTACTCATGTCCGCATAATCACTAGTACGAAGTCCACGGCCGCTTCCGCGCACCGCTTCAACCCGTCGTACTACGCTCTCCTACCGCTCTGCTAAAAGCAGAACCCGCGAATTCGGTCTTAAGTTTACTCCCGATCATTTTCGGCGCAGGGCCTCTCGAGTAGTCAGCTGTTACGCACTGTTTAAATGATGGCTGCCTCTAAGCCAACATCCTACCTGTCTGAGAGACCTCACTGCCTTAGTGACTTAACTTAAGTTTGGGACCTTATTCGGCGGTCTTGGGCTGTTTCCCTTTCGACAATGAAGCTTAGCCCCCACTGTCTCACTGCCGGGTATGCAATCCAAGCGGTCTTCGGAGTTTGACAGACTTCGGTACCCCGGTAGGGGCCCTAGATCAATCAGTGCTCTACACCCGCTGGAAGTATTGCCCGACGCTGCCCCTAAAGGCATTTCGGAGAGAACCAGCTATTACCCAGCTTGATAAGTCTTTCGCTCCTATCCTCAGCTCCTCGAAGACCTTTTCAACGGTCACTCGTTCGCACCTCCACCCCCTGTTACAAGGGCTTCACGCTGTCCAAGGATAGCTCGCATGGGCTTCGGGTCCACCGCAAGCGACTTATTTTTCGCCCTATTCGGACTCGCTTTCGCTTCGCATCCCCTTTCGGTTATGCTTGCCGCCTACGGTGACTCGCGGACTCATTATGCAAAAGGCAAACGGTCGCGTGCCGAAGCACGCTTCCATAGCTTGTGGACGCACGATTTCAGGTCTGTTTCACTCCGCTAACAGCGGTTCTTTTCGCCTTTCCCTCGCGGTACTAGTTCACTATCGGTCATCAGGGAGTATTTAGCCTTGGAGGGTGGTCCCCCCGGATTCAGACGGCGTTTCACGTGCACCGTCCTAATTGGGATACTCGTAGATCGGAGAAGGTTTTCGGTTAAAGGGCTATCACCCACTATGGCTGAGCTTTCCAGCTCATTCACCTAACCGTCTCCTGTATCACGGCCGAGTCCCGCAACCCCAAAGAGCAAGCTCTCTGGTTTGGGCTCTTGCGCTTTCGCTCGCCACTACTTACGCAATCTCGTTTGATTTATGTTCCTCAGGGTACTGAGATGTTTCACTTCCCCTGGTATGACTTTCAAGGACTATTTGATTCATCCTTGAATGACCACAGATGAAGGTGGCCGGGTTGCCCCATTCGGAAATCGCCGGATCAAAGCTCGTTGACAGCTCCCCGACGCTTATCGCAGTCTTCCGCGTCCTTCATAGCCTCCTGATGCCAAGGCATCCGTCGTGCGCCCGTATACGCTTAGCAAGAAAATCTTGTTAATCTCGTTTACGTTGTAATTCTCTTTAATTTCCAACTTCCGATTTTCAAAGAACGACGCCCGCCCTTTCAGGCGAACGGATGTGTAGTATACCACAAATCACATCCGCCGCGCAAGGGGGTATTTTAAAAATTTTATTTTTGCCCAACAAACCAATACAAGAAACTTCAGGCACTACATTCAAGTATGGTTTTTGACGACGCCGGCACTTAGCTTAAATACTCAAAAATTCATCTGTCGTGCGGCATATCTTCACCACATTCCAGAGGCGCCGCCATTTAGGAAGCTCTCGCCAATAAGCGACCAGCTCCTTCATTCTACCGAGAACGGGACGATCACAACCGAACTCCCGGCGCGAGCGTTCCACGTATTCTGCGAGAAGTTCTTTAATGTCAGGCCTCTCGCCAAGCGAGCGAATAAAACTTCTGCCGACCATCGTCTCACGGCGAGCCTCGTCAAACGGCACGACTGGCAGATCGCCATTCACAACCACTCTAATCCTGGAAAGCGCAGAGACTCTTTCTAATGCCGCCCTATCACATTCCCCCTCGTACATCTGCCGCGCCGTGCGCGCATGAACAGTGAGAAAGCGAAGCGGAAAATTATTTATCAGCGGCATTAATTTTTCAAGCTCAGAAGGCTCGTCAACTCCGAGACGCACTTTAAGAGAAAATCCGCCAGGCATTTCCTCGCACCCAGCTTCAAGCATCCTGCAAAGCGTATCCGGCGTTTTCATTAGCCCACTCCCGCGCCCCTTTTTGCGGACCATCGGGAACGGGCAGCCGCCGTTCAGGTCAGCCCTGGTCCAGCCAGCATCTTTAACGCGCTTTAATACACGCCTCAATTCCGCCGGGTCTTTTCCTATGAACTGCGGAGTTACCGCAATCTCTTCGCCTTCAGGCCCTTTTTTCAGCTCTCTGTCGGCTAAAGGATCCACCCCCAGCATCGCGGAAATAAACGGAGTAATCGCCTCCGTAAAACCCGCCTCCTTGATGACGGAAGAGAACGATTCTCTAAACGAACGGACGGTAACGCCACGCAAGGGAGCTAAAATCATCGTTCCTTCTCCGCGTATGCTTTGAGCCGGCGGGCAAGAGAAGTGCGCCGCTCTTTCACCGAATTTATACTTATCGCGCGATCGACGGCATAAGGAACGCCGATAAGAAGAACGAGTTTCTTTCCACGCGTAATGGCTGTATAAAGAAGATTGCGCTGCAGCATCACATAATGCTGCGTATGCATTATAATAATTACGGCTGGATATTCGCTGCCTTGTGATTTGTGAATCGTGGTTGCGTAAGCAAGAACGATTTCATCAAGGTCGGCTGCTTCATAGCGAACGGGGCGGCCGTCGAAAAGAACGACAAGCGAACGCGAAGAGGAATCGACCGCCTTCACAAACCCGATATCGCCATTGTAAACATCCTTGTCGTAATTGTTGCGAAGTTGCATTACGCGGTCGCCAACGCGAAAAATCGCCACACCGCGCACGACTGAATCGCCGACTGGATTGAGAGCCTTTTGAAGTTCGATATTTAAATTATCGGCTCCAAGCACATTCTTGCGCATCGGAACGAGAACTTGCACATCCTGCATCGGATCCATCCCGAACTTGCGAGGAATGCGCGTTGTCATAAATTCTATCGCCCTCTTTAAACACATCTCTGGCTCTTCACACCTGACGAAATAAAAATCAGTATCGCCCGAGCGCACTTCAAGCGGCTCCCCCGCATTGACATGGTGAGCGTTGGCGACGATAAGCCCAGCCGTATCCTGACGGAAAATCAGCTCAAGCCTCGTGGAAGGAATGACGCCAGATTTAATCATATCCCCAAGAACGGAACCTGCCCCGACTGAAGGGAGCTGATCAGTATCTCCCACCCATACGACAGACGCATTGTCAGGAATCGCCGAAAGAAGATCGGAAGCAAGACTGATATCAATCATCGATGTTTCATCGAAAATAAAAACATCGCCTTTCAGCTTCTGCGATGAATTGAACGTAAACTTGTTTATCGCGGGATTCCACTTAAGAAGCCTGTGAACGGTAGCAGCGCTCATTCCCACCGATTCCGACATCCTTTTCGCGGCTCTCCCTGTAGGCGCGGCAAGAATAACTTCCCTCCCATTCGCCGCGTAAATATCGGCCATCGCCCGAATGATTGTGGTCTTGCCGACGCCAGGGCCGCCAGTAATGACGGAGAATTTTGAATTGAATGCCTTTTCAAGCGCGCGGTGCTGCATTTCCGCAAGGCGGAACCCTTGGCGTGACTGCCAATGATTTATCTCACGCTCCGCATCGAACGGCTTCTTCTCTGACGGAGCAGAAAGAATTGCACCGATGCGCGAACTTACGATCCTCTCCGCATTGCGCAGCGAGCGCAGAAACACCATGGGCGAAGAGTTTTCATCATGCTCTATCACCACACGCCCCGCCTCGACCTCTTCCGCAAGAGCGGCGGCAAGTATCTCCACGGGAATTTCCGTCAACTCATGCGCATGAAGCAGAAGATCGTTTTCATACGTCCAGCAATGCCCGCCGTCCTCAGATTCTTTTTCAAGCGTGTAGGAAATCGAAGCTCTGGCACGCAGAGGGGAGTTGGAAGGAATTCCCACAGAAAGGGCGATTTTATCAGCCGTTGAGAATCCGATTCCCCAAATATCGCGGCAAAGCCGGTATGGATCGGCCTTGATTATCGCCACTGCGTCCGGCCCGTACTTGCGGATGATTTTCGTCATTTTCAAAACGGAGATTCCGTACGTCTGGCCGAAAATCATATTCTCGCGCATCGTCTCATTCGCATGCCAGCTTTGGCGTATCTGAGCAATCTTCGCCTTGCCGAGTTTTGGAACTTCTCTAAGGCGCGCCGATTGATGCTGCAGAACATGCATGGTCTCTTCGCCGAAAGTTTCGACGATGCGCTTTGCGAGAACGGGACCGACGCCGCGAATTAGACCTGAGGCAAGATAGCGTTCAATCCCCTTCAGCGAGCGCGGCGCAATGCATGTCAATTCATCTGCGCGGAACTGCCTGCCGTGCTGAGGGTCAGAAACCCATTGCCCAATCGCCTTGACATCCTCGCCTTCCCAAACGGCGCGAGTCTTTCCTACTACTGTAATTTCGGGGGCTCTGGCCAATTCAAAGTCGCTCGGCAGCTCAACCTTAAGGACAGTATAGCCCGTCTGCTCGTTGTGGAACACAACACTTTTGACGGTTCCCTCCACCGTCTGCCTGCCAGTGTTAATATCTTGAGGCATCAGGCTTTTACTGCCGCAAGCAACCGCTTTTGCACAGCAGAAGTTACAAACGCCGCCGTATCCCCGCCGTAGCTTACAATTTCGCGCACGGTGGAAGCCGTGACATACGCCAGATTTTCACTGGGCATCATAAAGAGAGTTTCAATCTCAGGCGCCATCCTGCGGTTTGTAAGAGCCATCTGAAACTCATACTCGAAATCGCTGTAAACGCGGACGCCGCGGATTACTACGCTCACATTCTCTTTTCTGCAGAAATCGACAAGAAGCCCATCAAGCGTTTTAACTTCGACATTTTCAAGCCCGACGAGGGCAACATCCTCGCGGATCATATCAAGCCGTTCCGCCGCGTCAAAAAGAGCCCCCTGCTTTTTACTTGTGGCGGCAACCGCCACGATGAGACGGTCGTAAAGCTTTGCCGCACGCTTAATGAGATCGAAATGCCCGAGCGTCATCGGATCAAACGTCCCTGGATAAACGGCTGTTCTCGGCTTTCCCATTTTCGCCCCCCCTATTCAATAGACGCTTTTACAGCGCCGCAAGGTTCATATCGCGAAGAGTGGCACGGCCGTCATACAAAGCCTTGCCGACGATGGCCGCCGTGAGATTCGGCCGCTCGAGAGATTTCAAGTTCTCAATATCGTACGTTGAACTGACGCCGCCCGAGGCCGTTATTGAGCAAGTAGGCGCAACATCGCATATTGCCGCTATCTGCGTCAAGTTCGGGCCAGCAAGCATGCCGTCAGTGGCGGTATCGGTGTAAATAATCGTTTTTACGCCTGTCTTGGCGACGGCCGATGCAAGATCTACCGCTTTAACGGAAGTCGTCTCCACCCAGCCCTTCGTCTGGACAAAACCATCTCTCGCGTCAATGCCGACGGCAATCCTATCGCCGTAAAGCTCAAGCGCAGAAGAAAGGAACGCGGGATCTTCAAGCGCCGCGCTTCCGATAATAGCTCGCGCTGCGCCCGCCTCGATGACAGCTCTTAAAGCTTCCATATCGCGGATGCCGCCGCCCACCTCAACAGGAGCGCCGAACGCCTCTATTATGCTGCGTATGACGGCTGCGTGCTTAGGCTCGCCTGCGAACGCGCCGTCGAGGTCGACGACGTGAAGCTCACGCCCGCCCTGCTCACGCCAATCACGCGCTTGCGCGGCGGGATCGTCGCCGTATACCGTAACATCATCTGCACGCCCCTGTCTAAGACGCACGCACTTGCCGTCTTTAAGATCTATCGCTGGAAGTATTATCATAAATGTTTGAAACTTGCTCTTTCAATACGCCGTTTATTTTCACATCTGTTCAAATAACGCCTTTGGAGGACGGCACTCCTTTTTCCGCAGGATCAATCTCCTTCGCCGTGCGCAGCGCGCGCGCGAAGCTTTTGAAGATGCCCTCGCACACATGATGCGCTTCATCTCCGTAAATCTGACGAATGTGAATATTTGAACGGCTCTCGACAGATACGGCGCGGAAAAACTCTTCGACGAGTTTTACTTCGAAATCCCTGACGAACATGTGCTTCATTGGGCACTGCATGACAAGGAAAGGCCGCCCGCCCAAATCGAGCGAAGTTTCACAAAGCGCCTCATCCATCGGTATAGATGAAAACGCATACCTTCTAATTCCGACTCTGTCGCCAAGCGCCTCATTGAGAGCTTTGCCGAACACAAGCCCGACATCTTCAACCGTATGATGGTAGTCAACATCCAAATCGCCATCTGCCTTAACAGTAAGGTCAATTAAAGCATGGCGTTTGACAAGATCAAGCATGTGGTCGAAAAAACCAATGCCTGTGTCGATTTCGCCCTCTCCTGAGCCGTCGAGATCTAACTCGAGCGTAATGCGGGTTTCTTTTGTCTCCCGTTTAATTTGAGCTCTTCTCATGGCGGTATTATATCATATTTTCCCTGGAGAATACTTTCAAGGCGCCGAAGAGACGCTTACGGTCGGAACTCCGTTCACGCGAGAGCCGGAAACTTTCCTGCCATCTGCAAGGCGAATGTTCTTAAACGAGACTTCTTTCCACGATTCTGGACAGCCGCGGAAATAATGCGTCTTTCCATTGACATCATGAACCAAAAGCTCCATAACCGCCGTGACAGCCGCGCACATGCCATCCATCTGCATAACATCGCGTCCCCCCGTCCATTCAGTAAAGCCGTGAAAGACGGCATTATGGTGAGAGCCGTACCCTTCGTCGCAATAAAACTCATACCATGCTTTGAGCATGTAAACTGCCGCTCTTGGGCGAGCTGCATGCGTGTATAGAATCGAAGCCCAGGGCACACACCAGCCCGTCCACTGCCCCGTGCCGCGCGCGACCCATGTGCCGTATGTGCTTTCAATTACGCGCTGATTTTTCTTGTCGGCCATATCGATGGTATCGAACGGATAAAAGCCTGCCATGTGCGAATGGTGGCGGTGAGAATCCACAAACCTCTGCCCCTTGAAAAGCATAATTCCCGATTCATCAGCCGTATACGGAGGAAGGCGCTTAACGACATCAAGCCACATCGGGTCCGCCTTGACGCCGAGGATTTCCGAAGCGGCAATAAGGTCCTCTGCAAGGCGATGGGCGGCGGCGAGTTGGAAGCTTGGGTCTCTGCCGACAGCCTTCTTCACATCAGATGCTCCCCACTCGGGAGAAGGCCCAAGAGGGATTGAAAGCTTTCCGCCTTTCTCTTCCATCATGGCGCGATAAACGCGCATCGCGCCCGCCATAAACTCATACGCATGATCCTTGAGGAATTTTTTATCGCCGGAATATTTGACATAACGGAACATCATCGACGCCACCCACGCCGTTGAAGCGTGGTCGATCGTCCCAGTCCAGAACCCGCCGATGCAAGTGCCGCGGTCATCAACGGAATGAGGAAGCACATACCCATCGACGCCTGCAAATTTGCGCGCATTGTCGGCGAGGCGCGCCTTCCATGAGAGCACCATTTTAAATAGCGGTATCAAATGTTTGAAATGGCCGCCGCGGTATGCAGGCGAATAACATTCCTGAACATTAATATTAAAGTGATAGTCGCCGTTCCACGGAACGAGTTTATCGTCTTCAAGCCAGGGGCCCTGCAAGCCCGCAGGCACTCCATCGGGATCGGTCATCGCGCCAAAGCGATACATCCCGTAATCAAAAATGCGCTGAAGAACGGGGTCGGGAACATTGACGCTTGCGCCCTCATCCCAGAACGCTTTCCACTGTGCGAGAGAAGCGGACCGCACGGCGGCGAATGTGCAATCATCGGGAAATTCCAATCTCTTCTCGCCGCGCGAAGTGCCTACGAGAAGCGTCTCACGCCTCATCTCCCAACGCAACATGACTGCTGTGTCGGCAGGAAGCGGCATATAAAAGCCGCCCTCAATTTTCTTGAGCGGCACGATGCGCTCAACTGACGAATAACCCAACTTTCCAAGCGCCGCTTTCACGATAGGCGTTTCAAGCGCAGGAATGGAATCGACGGAAACTTCAAGGCCCTCTGGGAATTTGACCGCAAAAGCGCGCGGCGACTTCGCCATTGCGAGCTCAAGCTTCTTCTCCTTGCCCTTCGAGAGAACTGTAATTTCCGCAAGCCCCGTTTTTGGATCAAGCTGGCCGGATTGAAGTTTAGCGCCTGGCATCTTCACCACGACGCGCCCAAGCGAGACGAGGAATGGGTTGCGCGGCTCGCCCGCAGGCGTTACCTTTTTAAAAAGCGAATAGAGGCGCTTGGCGTCGCCAGAATTTACGGCGGAAACGATATTCGTATAACTTTGTTCGCTCGTCCAGGGATATCCTCCGCGATGATCCCAAAGGTCTCCTCTGCCGACGGTGATTTTAAGCGTATCTCCGCCGCCCCAGACGAGAACCCCCGTTATGCCGTCAGAAAAAGCCATTCCTTCATGACAGTTTCCGTCTCGTGGGAATTGCCACTCTACCGGAAGAGCGAGAGCCGCGAAAGACACAGCAAGCGCCGCGCAAAGACTCACTATTTTTTCTTTCATTTTTCGATTGTTCCTTTTTTGTTTTAAATTTTCTCAGAAGCAGTTTCTATCACCTGCGTGGCGCGCCAACCGCCCCAAACAAAAAAGCGCCATGGCCTCACATTTCTCACGCTTTTTACGAGCCGGCCATGGCGATCTAAAAAATGCACGTCAATCGGATAGCCCATAAAAAAGGTATGCACGGCATTGCACTTGGGAATCAACATTCCGCAACCGCGGCGAGGCGGCTCTCTTAATATAAGCCCGCGCGCTCTTTCAAAAAACGTCTCCGCCGCATCCACCTGCACGGAGAAAAGAATCTTTTCCCCTTTTGAATCGGCAACATCGACATTCTTGCGTATCATTCCGCCGAAAGGCCGCTCTCAGGGAATATTAAAATACGATTGCCGTATCGGGAAGCGCCTTGCGGATGCGCTTCATCTCTTCGCTTCCGAGTTGAAGATCGCCCAACTGAAGGCTCTTGAGCGAGCGCCATGCGGAAAGATCGGAAGGAAGCGACTCGATTTCAGTGTGGGTGAATGAAATATTTTCAAGCCCCTCGCGCTTTGCGAGCCATTCAGGAACTTCTTTTATAGGATTCCACGAAAGCTCAATATCAGTAAGCGAAGGAAGATCTTTAAGGGCGGAGGGAACTTCTTTAAAGGCGTTGCCCTTAAGATAGATGCGCCTCAAAGAAACAAGGCGGGAAAGATCGGGAAGCGATGAGAGACGGTTGTTGTTGAGCCTGAGCCATTTGAGATTAACGAGAGAGGCTACGGCGGCAACGTTTGTGAGCTGGTTACGATCTAAATTAACGTAATCAACAATATCAGCCTTGAGAACATCTTTGCAGGACGAAAGGTCTTTAAGACCCTTGTCCTGCAAATAGACGCGAGCGCCGGCCGGTACAGTCTTGTATGCAGGAACCGGCTCATCAAAGCAACCCGCAACAGCGGCAACGCAAACGAGCAAAGCCACCGCGCTTGCAGAACGGACAATCTTATTTCTGATCATCATCTTTCTCCTCTGTTGCGGATTGAGTAAAACACGCCTTAGGCGTTAGCGGCGGCAATGATGCCGGCGAAATCCTCGGCCTTGAGCGCAGCTCCGCCGATGAGACCACCGTCAATATCCTTCTTGGCGAGAAGCTCCGCAGCGTTGGAAGGCTTCATCGAGCCACCGTACTGAATGCGAACCGTCTCAGCCGTCTCAGCGCCGACGAGCTTGGCGAGCGTCTCACGAATGAGAGCGTGAACTTCCTGCGCCTGATCGGGAGTGGCTGTCTTGCCAGTGCCGATCGCCCACACAGGCTCGTATGCGATAACAAGCTTCGCGCAGTCGGCGGCGGTGACATCCTTAAGGCCGACATTCATCTGGCGCTCAATAACTTCGTTGAGCTTGCCAGCTTCGCGCTCTTCAAGCGTCTCGCCGACGCAAACGATAGCGGTAAGCCCGGAAGCGATGACGGCACGCGTACGCTTGTTGACCGTCTCATCTGTCTCACCGAAATACTGGCGACGCTCAGAGTGACCGATGATAACATACTTTGCGCCGGCATCGATAAGCATGCCTGTGGAAATCTCGCCCGTGTAGGCACCCTTCTCTTCCCAGTGGGCGTTCTCAGCGCCGATTTCAACCTGAGTGCCAGCTGCGGCGGCAACGGCGGCGGGAATATCGATTGCAGGCGTGCAGCAGACAATGTCGACATTTCCGTAGGCCTTCGAGGCTTCGGCAACGGCCTTGACGAGAGCGGCCGTCTCGGAGGGCTTGATGTTCATTTTCCAGTTACCAGCGATTATTTTCTTTCTGCTCATTTTTGTTTCTCCTTACTTTCAAGTGGTTTTTCTCTTTTTTCCTTGAATGAAATTTCAGCGCGCCGAACGAGGCTTAAACTTGCGGTACTTCACCCCCGCGGCATCGAAAAGCTCACCGACCTTGTCAATGAAAGCGTAGTCACCGCCATAGACGACTTCTTTCATACCTGAATTGATAATCATCTTCGCGCAGGTGATGCAGGGGGAAATTGTCACATAAATCGTGCCGCCGGCGATGGCATTGCCGTATTCAGCCGCCTGGCAGATGGCATTCTGCTCAGCATGGGAACAATAGCATTCATCGAGATGTTTGCCTGACTCAACCTTACCGGAGCAGCGAGGGCAACCGCCCTCAAAGCAATTTTTCACTTTCCGCGGCGTACCGTTGTAGCCGGCGGAAAGGATATGATTATCTTTCATTATCACGGCGCCCACTGACCGACGCGAGCAGTTTGAACGTTTCGCGACGACTTCAGCAATCTCCATGAAATACTCATCCCACGTAGGGCGAGGATCTTTTTTCTTTCCAGCCATTTCGTGTATTATACCAAAAAACTGCGGATAAAGTGCCACCCCACCACTTTTCTTCCGCAGGGTGAAAAGACAAAGTAAATGCAACTGCCCGCGAAGTGAGGAGTTGCATTTACTTTGTCCGGCGACCTCTTTCCGTTAACTGGGTGGCTGATTGACGGGCCTTGCAGATTGTGATACCATTTCAGGCATGAAAGCGACTACCGAACATCCATATCCGAAGAACTTTGAGGAGTTCCT
>JAHBAE010000082.1 GCA_018384485.1 Kiritimatiellia bacterium | reverse complement strand
GAAAACGCCGAACTTCGGAGGCGTCGCTTCTGTTGGCGAGGAGATTTTAACCGTCACAACATCGCGCCCATTGTCATTTGAGGCTTTTACATCAAATTTCCAACCTGCGGGATTCTCGCAAGTGACTTCTGCCATGCCTGAGAAGGGCGTGTTTACTGTGGTATAGACTTTTGCTTTCGCATCCATTTCTGTCGCATGAGAAACTGACGCGAAAAATGCCGCCAATGCAAGTATTTGAATTTTCATAATGTCGGCATTATATCAAAAATCTGGTATAATTTGGCGCCGCGGGGAAGTGATTGCGATATTTAATGAGCCGGAATGTGGTATAATACCCGTTCTATGACATTAACGTTAAGAATCGGCTCCATCGTACGAAAGGCGCTTGCGCTTCTTCATCCGTGTGCGTATGGGGAATTGGGCGTTATAAACGCGGAAAAGGAGATTGCCGAGTCTCTTCAGAGGGAGTTTAAACTTTTATGCCCTGAGCGGGATTCCGAGGCTCTTGCCGCGAAATTCGTTTCTAAACTTCCTGAGATAAAGCGTCTCGTTGAAACTGATGTGCAGGCGGCGTATGAAGGCGACCCTGCGGCGACAAGTCCGATGGAAGTTGTAATGGCTTATCCTGGCCTTTACGCTGTTACGGTGCATAGGCTTGCGCATGAGCTATATAAGCTTTCCATCCCAGTTATTCCGCGTATAATGAGTGAGATCGCCCATTCCAAAACCGGCATCGACATTCATCCCGGCGCTACTATTGGCGAGAGGTTTTTTATCGACCACGGAACGGGCGTCGTTATCGGCGAGACTACTGTCATAGGGCGGAACGTTAAGCTCTATCAAGGTGTCACGCTCGGCGCGAAATCATTTGCCAAAGATCCCGTCACGGGGGCGCTCGTAAAGGGCATCAAGCGCCATCCGAATGTTGAGGACAATGTCGTTATATATGCGGGGGCGACGATTCTCGGAGGAGATACCACAATCGGGCACGATTCCGAAATTGGAGGCAGCGTGTGGCTTATTTCTTCAGTGCCGCCCAATTCGCGCGTCTATAACAAGGCTCCTTCACCCGTCATAAAAACAATCTGCTAAAATTTATTCCATAAAATGTAAGGAAATTACGATTATGAAAACAAAGGCGATGAACGTTACAGAGAAAATCCTTTCCGCCCATCTCGTCGAGGGTGATCCTGCTGTAGATAGGGAGCTTGGCATTAAAATCGATCAGACTCTCACGCAGGACGCTACGGGGACGATGGCGTATCTTCAGTTCGAGTCCATGGGAGTTCCTCGCGTCAAAACTGATGTTTCCGTCAGCTATGTCGATCACAACACTGTGCAGATCGGCTTTGAAAATGCGGACGATCACGATTTCCTTCAGTCAATCGCAAAAAAATACGGCATAATCTATTCCAAGGCCGGCAACGGCATCTGTCATCAGCTTCATCTTGAACGCTATGGCAAGCCCGGCACTACGCTTCTCGGCTCCGATTCTCACACTCCCACAGGCGGCGGCATCGGTCAGATTGCAATCGGCGCGGGCGGCATTGATATTGCCGTAGCCATGGCGGGCGGCGCGTTTCATATTCCCACGCCTAAAGTGCGCGCCATCGTCCTCAAGGGGAAACTCAAAAAAGGCGTGAGCGCGAAAGATGTCATCTTGAAAGTCCTTGAGAAGTTCGGCACGAAGGGCAACGTCGGCTGGATTTTCGAATACACGGGGCCTGGCGTCAAAACGCTTGATGTTCCTTCGCGAGCCACCATCACAAACATGGGTGCCGAACTTGGAGTTACTACGAGTATTTTCCCGTCCGATAAAGTTACAAAGCAGTTCCTCGCCGCGCAAGGCCGCGCAAAGGATTATGTTGAAATCGTTCCTGACAAAGGGGCGAAGTATGACGATACCTTCACGGTGGACCTTTCAAAGGTAGAGCCTCTTATGGCGGCTCCCCATAGCCCCGGGAACATCATCACGGTAAAATCGATGAAGGGCAAGAAGGTCAATCAGATCATGATTGGCTCTTGCACCAACTCTTCTTACCGCGATATCCGCACAGTAGCGCTCTATCTCAAAGGAAAGCATGTGGCGGACGACGTTGAAGTAGGCATAGCCTGCGGTTCGAGGCAGGTTATCGATATGCTCGCCAAGGATGGTTCGCTCGGCATTCTTCACCGCGCGGGCTGCCGCATGCTTGAGAATGCTTGCGGGTTCTGCATCGGGGCTCACATGTCGCCGCGCACGGGCGCTATTTCGCTTAGAACGAACAACCGCAATTTTGAAGGGCGCAGCGGAACTAAGTCGGCGGGGATCTATCTCGTCTCGCCTGAGACTGCCGCGGCGTCGGCGCTTACCGGCAAGGTGGAGATGCCTACTAAAAATCCTGTCGCGGCCGTTCCGAGCCCAAAGAAGTTTCCAGTTGATGATTCGATGTTCCTCTATCGCACGACTGCGGGCAAGGGCGTCAAGGGCGCGGAGATTGTGCGCGGCCCCAATATCGCTCAAGTTCCGAAAGGTGAGAAGCTCGCCTCTTCCTACAAGGCTGTATGCGCGATAAAAGTTGGAGATAAAATCACTACCGACCACATCATGCCCGCAGGCGCGAGGCTTAAATTCCGTTCAAATATTCCGGAGTACGCCAAGTTCGTGTTTGAGCCTTGCGATCCGCAATTCCACAACAACTGCCTTGCCAACAAGGCGGCGGGGGCTGTTAATGTGATTGTCGCAGGCGAAAGCTACGGCCAAGGTTCCAGCCGCGAGCACGCCGCGCTCTGCCCGATGTATCTCGGCGTAAAGGCCGTCATCGCAAAGTCGATCGAGCGTATCCACCGCGCAAATCTCATCAATTTCGGCATCATTCCTTTTGAGTTCGAGAACGCTTCCGACTATGAGAAGTTCTCCGCTTCCGACAGTTTCTCCCTTGATGGCGTCCGTGCGGCGGTAGAGGGGGACGGCGTTCTTCAGATCAAGACGAAGAAGGGGGTTGTCTCCGTTCGCACTCGTCTCTCCGACCGCGAGAAGCATCTTATTCTCTGCGGTGGGCTTCTGGCAAGTCTCTGATTCAAGGAGAAGATGCTCTATGGAGATAGTTGAGCTTTCAAACGGTCTTAAAGTCGTTCTCGTTCCGTGCGAGGCCGAGTCGGTTGCGTTCGGTCTATTTGTCGCATCAGGTTCGTGCCACGAGCAGCCTAAAGAAGCCGGCATTTCTCATTTCATAGAGCATATGCTTTTTAAAGGCACACCCATGCGTTCCGCACTTGATATTTCAAAGAGCATCGAGGGGCGCGGAGGCATGTTCAACGCCTGGACGAGCGAGGAATTGACGGCCTTTTACGCCCATCTGCCTTATGAGTATCTTGACGAGGCTGTTGATATCCTTTCAGATATGTTTCTTCACGCATCGATGAACCGCGAAGAGTTCGAGCGTGAAAAACTCGTGGTGCTTGAAGAAATCCGCATGTATGAGGATGATCCCGATTCGGTCGTCCTCGAAAACCTCCAGAGCGTTCTTTTCGCAGGTACGACTCTATCCTCTCCAATTGCAGGCAGTGCCGAAACGCTGTTGAAGATGCGCCCTGCCGACCTCAAGCGTTATATGCGCGGCCATTATCTTCCTTCCCGCACGATAGCTGTTGTGGCGGGCCGGTTCGAACGCGACGCGGCGGTGAAGGCCGTCTCGTCAAGGCTCGGGCGTTTCCGCGCGAAAGGCGCGAAGATGCAGGCGGTTGATATTTCTGCGCTTGAGCCTGTAAAGAATGAGGTTGTGAAAACGAAGGATGTCCAGCAAACTCGCATAGCAATAGGGTACAGGACATTCGGCCGCAACGACAGGCGCAAATATGCCGCAACCGTTTTTGACGCAATTCTTGGGCGCGGGATGTCTTCACGCCTCTTTCAGCAGGTGCGCGAGAAGAAGGGCCTTAGCTACGATGTCTCCTCGCGAATGCAGTTTTTGGCTGATGCAGGAATGTGGATTGTGTCGATGGGCGTTGATCCTGCGAAGGAAAAAGCGGCTCTCTCCACTGTCGATAGGGAGCTTGAGCGCATCCGCACCAGACGCGTGGGCAAGGAGGAGCTTGCCCGCACGAAGGAGTTTCTCGTGGGGAACTTCCGTTTGTCGCATGAAAGAGTGATTGCGAAACTGCATTTTTACGGGCAGACCATGCTTTCTTTCGGCAAGCTTATCTCGCCTGAGGAACAGATCCGCGGCATTCTTGACGTGACGGCAGATGATATATTGCAGGTGGCAAATGAAATCTTGAATCCGTCTATGCGCTGTGTCAGCCGTGTTGTAGGTGGAAATTTGGTATAATAGAAGAAAATGGAATCATCAATACCTTGGTTGCCGATAGTTTTTATCCTCGGGGGGCTTGCTGCGCTTGCTTGGTCGAGTGATATTTTTGTTTCAGGTGCATCATCGCTTGCCAAGGCGCTTGGGATTTCGCCGCTCGTAATCGGAATGGTCATAATCGGCTTTGGGACGTCAGCTCCTGAGTTTTGCGTCAGCGTGATGAGCGGCCTTAATGGGCATGCAAACATCTCGCTCGGCAACGCATACGGCAGCGACGCGTTTAATATAGCCGTTATTCTCGGCATTTCCGCCTTTATATGTCCGCTTATGGTGCGTCGGCAAGTCGCGTTCATTTCCGGCGCTTGCCTTTCGCTGATTTCACTGCTTTCAATGTGGGTGCTGCATGATGGGGTTTGTTCACGAATGGAAGCGCTCGTGCTGATTGCTCTTTTTGCGGTAATTATGCCGGTTTATTGCTGGTACGATCAGAAGTCGAAGAAAGGGACTGATGCTGAGGAAGTAAAAGATGTTTCAAACGGCGAAAACACCAAGGCAAAAGGGATGGTCGTCTCCGTAATAAAGCTTGTAGTGGGGCTTTGTGTTCTTGTCGGCTCCTCGCACCTTCTCATTAAAGGCTCTGTTGACGTGGCGAAGTTCTTGGGCGTGAGCGACCTTGTAATCGGCCTTACTGTCGTAGCGGCAGGCACATCGCTGCCTGAGCTTGCAAGCGCCATCGCCTCTGCGCGGCGGCGCGAGCATGAGTTTGTCATCGGCAATATTGTAGGCTCCAACATATTCAACACACTTGCCGTAGTCGGCGTCGCGGTTGCAATCTCGCCGCTTGAGATGGAAGGCGGCAAGGAGGCTTTCTCAAAGTATATTCTTGTGCGCGACCTTCCGTATGTCACGGCTCTTTCCTTATCGATCGTTCTTTTCGCCATCAATTGGCGCGATTTCAGCAAGGATGGGCGTATAGCCCGCCGCGCCGCCTGTTTGTGGCTCATTTCATTTATTCTCTATACTGTATTGATGTTCGTTCAGGAGACTGGCGCGAAATGACGGTTGAGCATTTCTAAGGAGAAGTGTTATGGCAAATGTAATAGCAGTGGACGGCCCGAGCGGTGCAGGCAAATCAAGCGTTTCAAGGCTTGTCGGCAAGCGCCTTGGGTATCTTCATGTCGATTCAGGCGCGCTTTACCGCATAATGACATGGCAAGCGCTTGAGCGCGGCGTGAACGTTGACGATCCTGCGGCGGTTGCATCTTTCGCGCAGGAAGTGGAAATAGAATACCGTCCCGAGGGAGGGGCTGTAGCGTATTATGTAAACGGCAGTGCGCCGGGCGACCGCATCCGCATGCCTGAGATAAATGCGAATGCATCAAAAGTGGCTACGGTTAAAGAAGTGCGCGAGCGTATAACAGGAATGCTTCGCGATATGGCCAAGCTCGGCAATCTCGTTGTCGAGGGGCGCGATATCGCAACGGCTGTTTTCCCTGATTCTCCCGCAAGATTTTATCTTACTGCTTCCGCCGAGGCCCGCGCCCGCCGCCGCCGCAAGGAGGAGATCGACAAGGGTGTGGCTAATCAGAGCGAGGAGGCGGTTATGGCTTCGCTTCTCGCTCGCGATCATATTGATTCAACGCGTCGTCATGCTCCGCTTAGGAAGGCTGACGGAGCGATGGAGATTGATTCAAGCGATATGACGCTTGAAGAGGTTGTGGAAACTGTCATCAATGCATTGCCCGAAGGATGGGCGCAATAAGGAGGATTTATGAGCAACGAATCAGTACATAAGCATGTTTTTACTTCGGAATCCGTTTCCGAAGGGCATCCCGATAAGGTGGCCGACCGCATTTCAGATGCGATTCTCGATGCGTGTCTCAGGAAAGATCCAGGTGCGCATGTGGCGTGTGAAACGATGGTGGGGCCCGATATCGTCGTCAATATGGGCGAAATCACCTGCCGCGGTTTTGAGTCGATAGATACTGAGAGTATTGCGCGCAAGGTTGTTTCAAAGATCGGCTACACCGTTCCTAATGAAGGTTTTGCCGCGCGTACCTTCAAATATGAAAATTATCTTCACGGTCAGTCTCCCGATATCGCCATTGGCGTAAATCGCAGGTCAAAGCAGAAGCAGGGGGCGGGAGACCAAGGAATGATGTTCGGCTACGCTACGAATGAGACGCGCAGCTATATGCCTGCGGCGATTGTCTATTCGCATGAGCTGCTGAAAGTGTTTGCCCGTCTGCGTAAACGTGGCGGAAATTATTCGTGGCTCAGGCCTGATGCCAAGAGCCAGCTTTCTATAGTTTATGAAGATGGAAAGCCTGTGCGCATCGATACTGTTGTTCTTTCGCATCAGACGACAGAAGAGGGAGCTACGAAAGACAAATACGCAGAGCTTGAGCGCATCGCCCGCGATTATCTTGGAAAGACAGGTCTCTTAGATGAAGATACGAAATTCTTCATTAACCCGACAGGCAAGTTTGTCGTAGGAGGCCCGTGCGGGGATTCCGGCCTTACGGGAAGAAAAATAATCGTTGACACGTACGGCGGTATGGCGGCGCACGGTGGCGGCGCGTTTTCAGGGAAGGATCCTTCCAAGGTCGATCGTTCTGCGGCGTATTATGCAAGGTATGCGGCTAAGAACATCGTCGCCGCGAAAATAGCCTCGCGCTGTCAGATTCAAGTTGCGTATGCAATCGGCGTCGATAAGCCCGTCAGTTTCTGCGTGAAAACATTTGGAACGGCAAAGTCTGGCATCACGAACGCCGCCATCGAGAAGATGCTCATGTCGGGCAAGGTTTTTGATTTCAGGCCGTTCTCGCTCATTTCCGATCTAGGGCTTCTCAATCCGAAGGGCTGGAGCTACGAGGATACGGCTTCTTACGGGCATTTCGGGCGTGATATGTTCCCGTGGGAGAAGCTTGATAGAGTTGCAGAATTGAAAAAGATTTTCAAGCTTGGCTGATATCCCGCGCAATTTGTACATGCACTTTCCCTTCTGCAGGGGGAAGTGCTCGTATTGCGCGCTTTATTCACGCGGCGCTGTGGCGCTTTCAGAGCGCAAGGCCTATTCGGCGAAGATGGCCGATGCGCTTTCGAAACTTTCCGCACGCGGCGCGAAGTTTTCGACAGTTTATTTCGGCGGCGGCTCGCCCGCTCTTTGTGATTTAAACGCTGTTCTCAGTTCGCTTGCTCCATGCCTTGAGATAGATGCGGAGGTTTCGGTTGAATTGCATCCTCTTGATGTGAAAAAGCCTCTTCTGGATATGCTCCGCTCTGAAGGCGTCAACAGGATTTCCATGGGGGTGGAGTCGCTCGATAATGCAACGCTCCGCGATATGGGGCGCAGATATTCTCTTAACGAGGCGAAGGATGCATTTTTCACTGTCAGAGAATTTTTCGACAACGCCGGCATTGATTTGATTGTCGGTTATCCTCGTGTGGAAAATGCCGAAGAATGGAAGATAGAGAAGCTTGCCGATTGGGGAATGACGCATTGCTCTGTTTATTCTCTGCAGCTTGAGGAGGAGTCGTCTCTTGCTTCTCGCGAGGGAATAGAGTCTTTTTTGCCAGGTGATGACGAGGTGATGGATTCTCTAAAAAATATCGGGGAATTTCTTGAAAGCATTTCGCTTGAGCGTTATGAGATTTCAAACTGGGCTCGAAAAGGGCGAGAGTGCAGGCATAACTCGGCGGTATGGGCAGGTGAAGATTATCTTGGGCTCGGTACGGGTGCATATTCCCGCGTCGCTCTTCGTCGGATGCGCGGGGCGTGGGGCGTAGATGGAGAAGGAGCTGAAGAGGTGAGCGTCGTGAGTGAAGAGGATGATATAAAAGAGCGTCTTCTTTTTCGCTTGCGCACAAGAAAGGGGTTGGACGCTTCTCTTTGCCCTCGCTGGAAAGAGACACTTGAAAAATTCGTCGCCGAAGGAGTGCTTTCGTCCGCAGGCGATATATATCGCCTCACGCCGCGAGGAATGGAGATTTGCGATTACGTCCTCGCCGCGCTTGTCTAACTCCTCACTCCCCAACTCTCTACTCCCCAACTCTCAATAGCATGAAAATGAGAATATTATGCGAGAAATTTAGTGCTACGGCCAACGCATCAAAAATTCCTTCTCCCCGCTGACGCGAGGTAGAACGAATTTTTGATGCGTTGGAAGTGTTCCAGCAGCCAGCAGCCAGCGTTC
>JAHBAE010000079.1 GCA_018384485.1 Kiritimatiellia bacterium | reverse complement strand
TGAACGCTGGCTGCTGGCTGCTGGAACACTTCCAACGCATCAAAAATTCGTTCTACCTCGCGTCAGCGGGGAGAAGGAATTTTTGATGCGTTGGCCGTAGTCGGGAAAAACAATTTATGGTACAATATCACCATGGCAGTTATACTCCATGTAGATATGGATGCTTTTTTCGCTTCCGTTGAATTGCTGAACCATCCTGAATGGCGCGGCAAGCCCCTTGTCGTAGGAGCCAAGCCTGACGAACGCGGCGTTGTCTCGACATGCTCTTACGAAGCGAGAAAATTCGGCATACACTCCGCAATGCCGAGCGCATGCGCATACAAACTGTGCCCGCACGCCATTTTCACGCATCCGAACATGGAGCTTTACAACGAAGTTTCACGCAAAGCGTTTGAAGCCTTCTACCGCTTTTCCCCTTTCGTGGAAGCTGTAAGCATAGATGAGGCTTTTATCGACATCACCGGTTCAATTCACCTTTTCTCAGATAAGAAAAATTCATTCAGCGACTCATCAGTCGATCTTGCCGCGGCGAAACGCCTTGGAGAGGAACTTAAAAATGACATTGATAGAACTTGCTCTCTTACATGCTCTGTAGGCATTGCTCCCAACAGACTTCTCGCAAAAATAGGCAGTGAATGGAATAAACCTAACGGGCTTACCCTGATGCCCTTCAATCCTGACGAAGCCGCAGCCATGCTACAGCCTAAAAAAGCCTCCATTCTCTGGGGCGTCGGGAAAAAGACTGTTGAACAGCTTAAACCTTATGGGATAGTAACGTGCGGAGACATCCAGCGTCTCGCCGCGTCATCCCCCGATTCCGGAGGGCTTGTAGGCATACTTGGGGAAGTAGCGGCAAGAACCCTTGTTGAATTTGCACACGGCCGCTCAGACGACAAAGTTTATTGGCAGGAAAGCGAGGAAAAAAGCGTATCGCGCGAACATACGTTTTCGAAGGATGAATACGATATGAATAACGTGCGTAGAAAACTCATCGAACTTGTTTGCGATGTCGGAACGAGATTCCGCAGAGAAACGCGATGGGCGAACACCGCTAAAATAAAAATACGCGACAGCTTCTTCCAAACGTTCACGCGCCAGATGAAATTCCCCTCGCCCGCCAGCGATGAGCAATCTTTCAGAGAGGCCGCGCTGAAACTTTTCGACAAGGAGAAACACCTTCTGCACGGCGTGAGGCTTATCGGTTTCGGCGTAGGAGATTTTGTCTCCTCACCGGAAGAGACGCAAATGTCGCTCTTTGAAGACAAAAGCGCCTCAGAGCGGCTTAAACGCGAAAATCTCTCCCGTGCGCTCGACTCGTTGCGCGAGCGCGGAATTGAAATTTAGCGCCATATCCTCTTCAGTCGAGCACGCGAACGGTGGGCCCTTCGCCGGAATAGGAATCTAACCCGCCAAACGAGGCTGTCTCGTCATCGGAATCTCCGGAGGCGGCTTTTGAAATTTTAGGGCGGTCGCCGAAAAGCACAGTGCCAAGACGGACTAACGTAGCGCCTTCCTCCACCGCAACTACGTAATCGCCGCTCATCCCCATCGACAAGTGCGGCAACCTGACGCCGAACTCCTTTTCTAAAGACTCTTTAAGAAGCCTAAGCTCACGGAAATAAACGCGCGAAGATTCAGGGTCTTCAGAATAAGGAGCCATCGTCATAAGCCCCTCTACCGTTATGCGAGGACAATTTTTCTGAATATGCTCAAACGCCTCGCGGACATCACTGGGGCGCATACCTGTCTTTGAACTTTCGCCCGCCATATTGACCTCAAGGAGAATATGAGGCAACGCCCCCATATCATCGGCGATAAATTCGATTCTGTCCGCAAGTTTTATGGAGTCGACAGAATGGATAAAATCGAATATCTCAAGAGCGCGGCGAACCTTATTCGACTGGAGATGCCCTATAAGATGCCATTGACCTGCAGACGCGCTCGCCTTTTTCTTCCACTCAGCTTCGCGCACCTTGTTTTCGCCTATCGTAAGAAGCCCGGCTCTAATCGCCTCGTCAACAGTCTCCGCACCATGCGTTTTTGTAACGGCGACGATTTCAACTTCAGAAGCATCACGCCCGGAGCGTGCGCATGCAGCGGCGATGTTTCCGCGCACTTCAGCGATTATTTCATTTAAGTCTTTCATGGCAGAAAAATATATTCCTCGGCGTCAGCAAAACGGTCAAATGCGCAGTCAAGAGCGGAAGAGGAGTGAGCATCGGAATTTAAAACGAATTTAACTCCGCATGAGCGCAGAATTTCACGAAATGATTTTGAAGGATACGCGTCATCAAGCCAGCCGCGCGATATGGCGCCGGTATTTACCTCAACGATTCTGCCCGCCTTGGCAGCCGCCTCGGCCGTAAGCTCAAGCTCCTTCAAATACCATGAGGCCGACTCGTCGAAATACGGATGACGTGAATTAAATTTCCTCACAAGGTCGAGGTGGCCTGCGATATCAAAATCGAAGGAGGAGAGCATCTCGCGCTCCTGCTGAAAATACGCGCGGACAAACGCCTCGGCGTTGCCGCTGAAATGATCACGTATCCCCGCCATCAGGCTTTCGGGTGAAGCGTCAACCGGAACGAGAGCGCCATCATCCGCGCGGACAAGATGAACAGACCCTATTATGTAGTCAACTCCATACGAAGAAAAGAGCGCACGGTCGGGAGCGGATTCCTCGCGAACATAATCCGCCTCGACGCCGCAGAGAATTTTGAGAGTTCCTTTAAAACGCTCGGCAAGAGCGCGCAGATCTTTCATGTACGATTCGATATTCCCGGCGGAAACGACCCAATCGTAACAAGATTCCGGAATCATCGCGTGCGAGGAGAAGCCGAGAACATCAAAACCTGCTTTCACTGCAGCTTCAGCAATAACCTCAGGAGTATCGACTCCGTCGCACCATGTTGAATGAGTGTGGTAATTCGCTTTCACATCAATAAGATACAAGAGCTTGAGAATTGACGTCTCCAAGGCCGCCGGCCGCGGCAAGAAGCATACCGTAATTGACGACTGGCACGCCCTCACTACGGCAAATCTCAAAACGCCGCAGCGTCTCACGCCGCGTCAGCATGCATCCGCCGCAATGAACGGCAAGCGCAGCTTTGCGATCGCCGGAAAAGAGAGAAAAACCCTTGCCGCTTGAAAATGAAAACTCAAGATTTTTTCCCGTCAAAGCCTTAAGCGCCGCCGGAATTTGCACGCTTCCGATATCATTGCATTGGCGATGATGCGAACAACCCTCGGCAATCGCGACGAGGTCGCCATCTTCAAGAGCGCGCAATTTCGATAGCCCCTCCCTGCATAAATCAAGAACACCTTGCCTCCGCGCAAAAAGAACGGAGAAGGATGTAAGCCTCATTCTGCCGCCCTTAAAAGCGCGCAACACGGAAGAGACGCGCCTAAATGCCTGAGAATCCGTTACGACAAGCGTTCCTTCCTCCTGATGAGCAAGCACCTCGTCAAGCTCTTCAACTTGACAGACCAAGCATGTTGCATGGAGATCTAAACACTCGCGGATAAGCTGAACCTGGGGAAGGATTAACCTTCCTTTTGGCGCAGATGCATCTATCGGGCAGACGCAAATTATCTTATCGCCCTTCTTGACAAGACCGTCAAGAAGACGAGGCTCATCTGCAACTACACGAAGTGCCGATATTTTCCTCTTAAGCTCTTCCACTGAATCGCCGCGCTTATACTCCAGCACAACCGTGCCGCGAGCGCGGCACTCAGAAAGGAACTTCTCATAAAACCGAGAGGCCTCGCCCAAGCCTGCATCTACCCAGACAGCGATATCGGCTGTGGCGAGAACTTCAAGCGAGCGCTTCACGCGCATTGCTCCAAGCTCTCCCGAATCATCATCAAGCCCTGCCGTATCGACTATCGTGCAAGGCCCAAGAGGTGCGATTTCCATCGCTTTCGATACAGGATCAGTTGTGGTGCCGGGAACATCGCTCACAATCGCCGCGCTCTGACCTGTAAAAGCGTTGACTAAAGTGGATTTACCTGCATTCCTCAAACCGAAGAATGCGATTTTAAGCCTTTCCGACGAAGGCGTCTCGTTTAATCCTGCCATAACACCTTGTATTATACCACAATCTCACTGATCGCTCTGAGGATTTGCGGCATCAAAACCGTTGAAAAGGTTCATGGCTTTTTGTGGCCCATCGCGCACAATGGCGACGACTGCCTTCACGGCGGCAGCTACGGTTATGTCCATGATCGCGCGCGACGGAGGGTCGAATTTTCCAAGGACATGAGAAATAACATTTTCGCCCTTCTTCTTGCCGACACCAATTTTCACGCGGACAAAATTTCCGGCTCCAAGACGCTCTATTATATTGCGAATCCCATTATGCCCGCCGCAGCTGCCGCCCGTCCTGATGCGCAGACGGCCAAGAGAAAGATCAATATCGTCCTGCACGACGATAAGATCAGAGAGCTGAACATTATGGTATCTTACAATGCTCGAGAGCGACTCGCCTGAAAGATTCATGTAAGTTTGAGGCTTTACGAGAATTGAGTCCTCGCCCGCTATGGAGACACGCGTCCATAAGCACTTGTACTGTTTTTTCTCGGCCCACTCCACGCCGGCGGTGGAGGCTATGGCATCAACCACCTCAAAACCGACTGAATGAGGCGTAGAGGCGTATTCAGCGCCTGGATTTCCCAAACCTGCGACTATCTTCAAAGCCCGCCACCCTCTTTTTTATTTATTGAAAACGAATGAGGCAGCAACTCATCAAGCGCGTAGCGTTTGATTGCGCCTCCTTCAGAAAGCGTAAAAACATCCATTCCATCCTTTGAGGCAAACTCGCCAAGCACCTGCCGGCACATCCCGCATGGAGTTACTCCCTTTGCCTCGCCATCACCCTCAAACGCGACAAGCGCTATTGCGGTAAAATTCCTTTCGCCTTCTGAAACTGCACGCGCCACGGCTGAGCGTTCGGCGCAAATGCCGCATGGGTATGAGGCATTCTCAACATTTGCTCCGGCATATATTCTGCCGGAAGAAGCAAGAAGCGCCGCTCCTACGCGAAAGCGCGAATAGGGCGCGTAGGCTTTTACAGCGGCATCTTTTGCCGCATCTACAAGAATTTGCGGAGAAAAATTACACATAGCTTTTGTTTTGACCATTCGTTTTATTTAGCCAAAAAACTTCAAGCCCGTAAATCTTCATAAAAACCGCCCTGTCACGATTCCAAGAAGAACGCCAGTAACATAAACGACCGCAAGAATCGCAAGATTTTCCTTGAAATTCCTATTAGTGCGGAAAAGAACTATAAGCCCCATGCCCGAGCCTGTCAACGAAGAGGCCATAAGCGCGCCTGCACTCATGCCGCCTGCAAGATAGAGCTTGGCGGCAGCAACGGAAACGGCGCAATTCGGAATAAGGCCCACCAGTCCAGCGACGATCTCTCCAAGAAAAGGCGTGGTGAGGCAAAGAGACTTAAGGGCATTATCACCGAAGAAATGCATGCAAAGCTCGATAGCGCCAGAGACAATGAATATAAAAAGAAAAATTTCTGCAGTATGTATAAGAGCCGGCACGATTATGCCGCGATGTTTTCCGCAGCCGCAGTGACTATGCTCGCAAAGCTCACTTACACAAGCCTTCCGCCTGCTTTGCCGCATAACTTTAAGAACTGCATTTACCATGTAGCCTGTAAATACGCCGGCAACCACTTTCAATAATAATATCTTCACCAGAAGAGGCACTTCAGCCCTGAAAGAAATCAGAACGGGAATAAGCTCATCTGAAGTGGAAAGAAAAACGGCAACAAGAGCGCCGGCCGTTATTACACCGCCGGCGTAGAGACTTGCCGCCGCCGCAGCCATTCCGCATTGAGGAACGGCTCCGGACAATGAGCCCACAACAGGCTCAAACAAGCGAACGCGCCCGAGAAACCTCTCAAGCGCTTCGCCGGTCTTCGCTTCCAACGCTTCCAACGCGAGATACGTCGCGAATAGAAACGGAAGAAGAAGAAGAGACTCTTCTATAAAGTGAATCACTCAGCCGTGATTGCTTCGTTCGGGCACTGGGAAGCGCAAACACCGCAGTCCATGCACTTCTCGGCATCAATGGTGTAGGGATTGCCTTCGGCAATTGCCTCTGCAGGACATGCGTCCTTGCAGCAACCACACGAAATGCACTTGTCAGCGATAATCTTATGAGCCATTTTCTACCTCCTTGGGTTTGAATCTTGAGTTTGAATGAAATTCCTTGTATTATACCATTATAATGGTAAATTAGCCAAGCATAACTTATAACCTTGCCATCACGAATCAAGCTGAGATGTAATGGCTGAGAGAAATTCGCCATAATCGTCAAACGCCTGAATATCGGAATTAGCGGATTTTATCGCCTCGGTCGAGCGGAAAAGAAAGCCCGCCTTTGAAGCGCGGATCATTTGAAGATCGTTGAAGCTGTCGCCTGCGGCAATCGTCTCGAACCCGCACGACTGGAGCGCTTTTACCGTCGTCAGCTTCGACTGGGGGCAGCGCATTCTATAGCCGGTAATCTTCCCTTCCGCCGAACACTCAAGAGAATTACAGAAAAGCGTCGGCCAACCGAGCTTGCGCATAAGAGGTTTTGCGAACTGGAGGAACGTATCGGAGATAATCACAACCTGCGCCCTTTCGCGCAAAGCGTTGAGAAACTCTACAGCCCCTTCCAAAGGCTCTATTTTTTCGATAACTTCCTGAATCTTGTCAAGCGTTAGATTATGGCGTTCCAAAATATCAAGCCTGTACTGCATAAGTTTCGCATAATCAGGCTCATCACGCGTTGTCCGAGAAAGCTCAGGGATGCCCGAGGCTTTTGAAAATTCGATCCATATTTCAGGAACAAGAACACCTTCCAAATCAAGACATACTACGTTCAAAGCAAACTCTCCTTTTCCTACGCCGCATCACGAATGATTTTACGGCAAAATACGTTATAGGCGACAATATAAAAGCAAGCATCACACCCCCGAGGAAAAAACACAGAACAACATCGCCCGAAAGGCTTAAGAGCGAATTCCAGTTACCTTCCTCGGCAACTTTTTGCATCGTTTTTAGAATATAATCCCAAGTGAAATTCCTGCCCAGAAGCCAGCCTGTCGCCATTGTCTGCGCCGGGTAGATGAAAAAAATCGTCACGGGATTTGTCAGAAACGTTCCAAGCGTCGCACCGATTTTGGAAACACGCAAGAGAACGGCCAAGGGCACTGAGATTATAAGTTGCATACCGAAAGGAATTGAACAACCTATGAACATCCCGAGTGCCCAGCCCGCCGCTACTCTTTCAGGCGAAAGAGGATCGCGAACCATCTTCCGCTTGAGCATTTTCCAATATCTGGCAAGCGACGAGTTCATTTCCCTGTCAGACAGTATGAACGAAAAGCCCTGAACGGAGCTTCGGTTCAAACCATGTAGACTTAGGCGGCATAATCGCGCCTGCATCGGCAATCGACATCATTTCATCGACCGTAACAGGCTCCATCGCGAAGGCGACAGCGTTTTCACCGCTGTCAACTTTCGAGGCAAGCTCCGCATCGCCGCGGATGCCGCCCATGAACGATATGCGCTGATCGGTGCGCGGATCGCCGATGCCGAGAATGGGAGCAAGGAGATTATCCTGCAGGTAACTCACGTCAAGAGAGCTGACTACATCGGCTCCCTCAGGAATGCTCCAAGAAAGATCAATCCACTTTCCGCGGAAATACATCCTGCAATTTCTCTCGCCCTTCTCGCCCACTTTAAACGCGGACGAAACACGCGAGAGAAACTCATAATCGGAAAGGCCGTTCAAATCTTTGACAAGACGGTTGTAAGGAAGGATTTTAAGCTGCGTCCCAGGGAAGATAACGGCCATGAACCAACGGCTCTCGCCTTCAAAATTATGCTCGGTTGCGTAACGCGAAGCCGCCGCGCTGCGATGATGCCCGTCGGCGATGTAGGCTACGGGAATGCCGGCAAAAAGCTCGATGAGCTTCTCGCCTTCAGCGGAAGAGGCAGAGCAAATCTCCCACACCGTATGGCCGATGCCATCGGGAGCTACAAAATCGTAAAGAGGCTTACGCTGAGAGGCCTCAGAAACGATCTGATCTATACGCGCATCATCTCTGTACGTAAGGAAGACTGGCCCCGTCTGAGCCGAGAGAGTTTCAATATGGCGGGTGCGGTCATCCTCTTTATCGCGGCGAGTTTTCTCGTGCTGCTTAAGAACGCCGGAAATATAATCCTTCGTATCAAAAGTTGCCACGATACCCGTCTGAGAATGTTCCCCCATCGTCTGACGATAAGCGTAGAACTTAGGCTCCTCGTCACGAATGAGAGTGCCAGACGAAATAAGGCCGTCAAGCGCCTTGCGCGCCTGCGCATAAGCCTCCGGCGACGAGCACTCCGTCCCCTCAGGAAGATCTATCTCAGGGCGCGAGACATGGAGAAAGCTTTTCTCGTTGCCAGATGCCAATGCCTTCGCCTCGGCAGTATCGACTACATCATAAGGAACTGCGGCGACGAGCGCCGCATCTTCAGCATTCGGCCTTACAGCCGCAAAAGCTCGAATATTCATATGTTATCAGAATCCAATGTTAATAATGGGGAAGAAAGGAACTTCAGCCGAACGAATCACGTTGACAAGGCCGACCTGATAGCCGTAAAGCGTCTCGGCGCGGTTGATGAGACCAAACTGAAAGCCCTGCGCCTCACCTGCGACGTTGACGAGACCCACCTGAATGCCGCGCTGGCAAAACGCCTCATTCCAAAGGCCTGCCTGAATGCCGAGAAGTTCGCCGTGACCAATTGAGTTGTAGATGCCGACCTGAATACCGGAAGCCTGATCGGCAACATCGTTTCTCAAAAGATTTACCTGAATTCCCTGCATATAAAGGCTACGGCCCCAGAAGCCGAGATCCAAGCCTGTGATATTATCCTGCGAGGTGGAATAAGGAATTGTAAGACGCAGACCAACAACATCGGTAGCGTGAGGAATCTGCGAAAGAGCAAAAAACGCAGGCCAGACATTTTTCTCATATTTCGCCTGAGCGCGCGACTGCATTTCAGCATCTGCATTGGCACCGGCGGCGGCATTGTCGCCAGCTGCGAAGGCGGCAGCGGCAGCAATCGTTAACGCGAAAGAAAGTATTTTCTTCATTTCTCTTTTCTCCTTTGATGTGCAGTTTTTTGGATTATATGATTTTTTGAGTAAGAAATCAAGCATCAAGCATCGTCACTTTTTTGATGACGACCGGAACTTCAGGAACATTCTGATGAGGCCCTGAGAAACCGGTGCGCACCTTGGCAATGCGGTCAACCACCTCCATGCCGTCAGTCACGCGGCCGAAAACGGCATAGCCGTAGCCCTGCGCCGTAGGCGCGGTGAAATCAAGAAAATCATTGTCGACGAGGTTGATGAAGAATTGGCTCGTGGCGGAATCAGGAATCATAGTCCTCGCCATCGCGATAGTTCCGCGGAGGTTCTTGAGCCCATTCATCGATTCAATGCGGATTGGCTCATAAGTATCCTTCTGATTCATCTCCTTTGTGAAACCGCCGCCCTGAATCATAAATGTATCGATGACTCGATGGAAAATCGTCCCATCATAAAAACCTTCTGAAGCGTATCTGCAGAAATTTTCAACTGTGGCAGGAGCTTTCTCTTCGTCCAATTCAAGAGAGATCGTTCCCATTGAAGTTTCCATAATAGCTTTTTTCATTATTATAACCTTTCTGTATTCTTAAAAAGCCCGCGCCGCTTTTACGGGCGAGATATCTTCAAATGCTTTTGAAATTTTAAAGAGCTTCGCCTCTTCAAAGCCTCCGCAAACGAACTGCACGCCCACCGGCAGCTTTGAATCCGCGGTAAAACCCGCAGGCACACTTGAAGCGCACACGCCTGCAAGCGACGAAGGAATGGTGTAAAGATCGTTCAGATACATTGTAAGAGGATCTTGCTTCTCGCCGAACGAAAACGCAGGCGTCGGAGCGCAAGGGGTGAGAAGCGCGTCAACTTTCTGGAAAACGGCATCGAAATCCCTCTTGATAAGAGTGCGCACTTTCTGGGCGCGTGAGTAATACGCATCGTAGTAGCCAGAAGAAAGAACGTATGTTCCCATGATGATGCGCCTTTTAACTTCCGCTCCAAACCCCTCCGCACGGCTCTTGCAATAAAGCGAAAAGACATCAACAGCCTTCTCGCTTCTGTGGCCGAACCTAACGCCGTCAAAGCGGGCCAAGTTGGCCGACGCCTCCGCAGGAGCGATGATATAATATACGGCCATCGCATATTCGGTGTGCGGAAGAGAAACCTCGACGATTTCGGCGCCGGCATTCTCGCAGGCTTTAACTGCTTCATCCGTAATACGCTTAACTTCGGGATCAAGACCGGTAACATTGGAATATTCCTTCGCAATGCCGATTTTAACGCCCTTCATTGAAGCGTCTTCAAGAGCTTTGACGTAATCGGGCACCTCTTCACGCGGAGTTGTGCCGTCGTGCTCATCATGCCCCGCAAGCGCCTTCATGAGAATCGCCGCATCTTCAACACTCTTCGTCATCGGCCCTACTTGATCAAGCGAGCTTGCAAACGCCGTAACGCCAAAGCGGCTGACGCGCCCGTAACTCGGCTTAATTCCCACGCAATTGCAGAAACTTGCAGGCTGGCGGATGGAGCCTCCCGTATCAGTGCCAAGAGCCGCGATGCAAAGATTACCGCCAACCGCCGCCGCGCTTCCGCCGGAGCTGCCGCCAGGCACGCGAGTGAGGTCATACGGATTGCGAGTGACGCCAAGGCCTGAGTTTTCGGTGGATGAGCCCATGGCGAACTCGTCCATATTAACGCGCCCTGCCGGTATAAAGCCTGCAGCTTTGAGCTTTGCAATGACGGTGGCGTCATAGGGGGAGACATACCCCTTTAAGATTTTTGACGCACAAGTGCAAGGCTGGCCGCGCACATTTATAAGGTCTTTTATTGCAATCGGCACGGAACGCGGATTGAGCCTTGCAAGCTCAAGAGCGTGCTCTTCATCAAACGTAAGGTAAGCGCCTACTTCGCCATCGGCGGCATTCTTGCGCGCAATAACAGCTTTTACCAAATCTTCGGCGGTGAAATCGCCGGCAGCAAGCCCTTCCTGAGCCTCTTTTACACCTAATTCGTAAAGTTCCATATCTGTCAGCTTTCCGCCCCTTCAACAATCTTAGGCAAGAGAAATTCATCGCCCACGCGCTTCGGAGCATTGGCGAGCGCAGTTTCCGCAGGAAGAGATTCTCCGACTACATCCTCGCGGAACGCGTTAACCGTATCATGCCCGTGCATCATGGGAGGAACGCCCTCCACATCGACTTCGGAAATCTTTTCTACATACCCCACGATATTCTCAAGCTGCGTCTGAAAGAGGCTTTTTTCCTCATCGGAAAGCTCAAGACGCGCAAGTTCGGAAACGTAAGCAACATCTATTTTCATCTTTACACCCTCAACGCCGCCAGACAGGAGAGATGAAATTGCCCTTTGCGCTGAAAACGCGCCTTGGTTTATCTCCATCCTTCTCAGTATCGACAATGAAAATCGCGCCTGAGTTGTTGGCTGTGACATGGCGCATATCGCGCGCCCAGGAAGGATGCTCCCAGGAGCCCTCCTCCGTGACGAGCTGCGCGGTGGAATCGCCTTCTGCGGGATTCATCACGGCAACTTGAGCGCCGCCACGCTTCGTAATATACGCAATGCGGCCATCGGGGCCCCAGTCAGGGTCGATATTCTCGCGGCCCTTTGAAGTCAGGCGACGCTTCTGCTTCGTCGCTACATCCACCACATAAATCTGCGGGCGGCGCGCTTCGTTGGAAACATAGGCGATCTTCTTTCCGTCTGGGCTCCAGGTAGGCTGCCCTTCGCTGGCGAGAGGAGTTTTCGTAAGGCGCACAAATCTATCGCCTGAAATCACATAAAGCTCAGGATTGCCCTGAAAGGAAAGAATCGCCGCGATTTTGCTGCCATCAGGCGAGACGGCAATGCCGTTCGGGGAACCTTTAAGGCTCCATTTCATACGACGCTTGCCAGTGTTCGTATCGATCTCCCACACTTGCGGAACGCCGCGCACATCGCTGATGTAAATAACTGATTCATCGTTAAGCCACCTTTGATAGATGGACATTTTCGCATCGCTCGTAACCTGCCTTACGTCAAAGCCATCGGGATAGCTTAAGCACATTTCACTTGGGCGTACATTTCCTTTACCCGAGGATTTGCCGCGGTTGAGAAAAAGGATTTTATCGAGAGCGAATCCTTTTTGTTTGCCGAACGCTTCTGTGAGCGCATTGGAAAAACGGCGGGCAGCCATGCGCGCGGACGCAGCGTCGGAAAAGACATCGGGCGATGTAATGACTTTACCACGCCCAGAAGCGCTTATAGAACCAGAGGCACCGCTGATTTTAATTGAGCCTGATGGCTTAACGACGAAGAGCCCGGAGAGCTCAAGGTTTTTCGCCAAGCATTTGGAGTAGTCGCTATTGGCGACTTGTATAGAGACGGTGAATTTTTCAGCACCGACTCCAACTATATTAACAACTGTTTCGGCAAACGCAGCAGAGGCGAGAGCCAAGGAAGCGAGAATCAAAATCTTTTTCATAGCGTATATTATACCATATTTCATTGGGACTATACGCACGCAAGGAAAATATGGTATAATACAACGAACTTGTAAATGGAAGGTTGGCGGAGTGGTTGAACGCGGCGGTCTTGAAAACCGTTGAGGATGCAAGTCCTCCGGGGGTTCGAATCCCTCACCTTCCGCCAATTATAAAAACTGTCAAACTGTCCAACCACCCACGCAACTCGCTCCCCATTCCATATTGGGAATTGAAAATTGTCACAGGCAACACTGGATATTGGCAACATTTTCTATTTTCCCATGGTGAGAGAAGGGCGATTTTTCAGACCACGAAATACACGAAAGCTGGGAACGTGGAACGGTAATGTTGCCAATGTGATAGTGTTGCCAATTACCAGTGTTGCCAATTACCAATTTATTTTATCACAGAGACTCAACAGAGACAGATTTTCATTTCCTAATCTTGTAAATCCTGTTAATCCTGTCAAAAAACTGAGCCTCTCGGCCTTCGTGCCTCTATTTTAAAAAGAAAATGGGAATTCTATAGGGCTATACAAGTTCAAATACTCTTTCCCAATCCCCATTGGAAATTGGTACTTAATACTGGCAACACTGGATACTGGCAACATTTTCTCTTTTCTCATGGTGAGAGAAAGAAGATTTTTCAGACCACGAAATACACGAAAAACACGAAAGCAGGGAACGGGGAAATGGGGAATCTTTCAAGCCACCCACTGCACGCGATAAAATATATATCTTACAGAAAGGACACAAATATGATACCTACAATAGAAAGAATAATGAAAACATACCCATTGATTGCCCAAATAGAACGAGCCAAAACAGGCCGCCCTGGCGATGCGACCGTCAAAAATGTCCTGCGAGGCACCGCTCTTGTCTGCTCCGCAGCCGGCATTTCCACCCACTGCAAAGTGACAGCCCTTACGCGCAAAAATATCGATAAGTCGCTCGCACACTTCATATCACGCGGTCTTTCTCGCTTGACCGCGCTCAGTTACGTCTCAAAACTCCAAGGTCTCTTCGCCCGTTGGTGTCTCCCCTATTACAAAGATGCCGGTTGGGAAATCCCTCCACTTGAACTCCCGGCCTTCCGCGCTCAAGCGCCACGCTACGAGCGCCCTTCTTCAGAACTTCTCGGGAAAGTTAAAACCTGGTACAAGGGACTTAAGAAGGACAAATGGGTTGCTGCTACGATGATGCTCGAATTTGGAATGCGCAATAGCGATGTCTTGCGCCTTACTGAAGCTAACTTCATCGAAAAGGCTAACACACGCTTTCTGCAATATACCCCTCACAAAACAGAGCTCTCTTCTGGACGCAGAGTCCTATGGCCAATCCATGACGATATTTGGAAGCGCATTAAAAGATATGGCGGAATCAAGGCAGTCGATATCACAACCGAAACATTCCACAAGATCAATGCCGAGCTTCGCATCCTCGGTTTTACCGGCTCCAAAGCCTCATACGAACTCCGTAAGATTTGCATAGACCACGTCTATCAGAAATTTGGAGCGGAAATGGCGGTCTCAATATCGGGCGATGACATAAAAACCATCATAAAATACTACGCCGACCCTTCTCAGCCCAATGTTGGCGCAATCCGAATTTTCGATTTAATTTAACAAATCCCATCTTGGGGCGATCATTCGCCCCAATTATTGTTCATAAAAAACCAATCAAAAATACTGTGGCACAAGGGGAACAGCCACGGAAATTGTCGTTTTATGACTTTTGCGCCGTTTATGTGTCAAAAAACAGTCTGCTCAATATTGGCATAGTTTACGAACTCGACACCTTGCGCAGAGGCGGGCTGGCCGGAATAAACGACCGTCTTGCGATCAACGTTGCCCATGATGGACGCGAGGCGGCTTACGTTGTCCGCAAACGACTCGTGGAAACTCACGGAGGACTTTATCTCGTAGAGATCGACCTTGCGCCCGTTCTCGACAAGGAG